>JAYTNJ010000361.1:0-8014 GCA_043748345.1 Saprospiraceae bacterium | reverse complement strand
AGGAAATCTGTATCGAGCTTTTATAGGCGCTGACGCATCACTTTTCGAAATCAATCCATGCCTAAAAACAGCAGATGATCGTATTATTGCTGTGGACAGTAAAGTAACTCTGGATGAAAATGCACTTTTCAGGCATCCTGATTTGGAAGCTTTGCGGGATTTGGGCGAAGAAGATGCTACAGAGGTTGAAGCAAAAAGTTATGGGCTCAATTACGTAAACCTTGACGGGAATGTAGGCTGTATGGTCAATGGTGCCGGTCTTGCTATGGCTACTATGGATATCATCAAATTGTCAGGAGGATCGCCGGCAAATTTTCTGGATGTCGGGGGAACTGCCGATGCTGCACGCGTGGAACAGGCCTTCAGACTCATTCTGAGAGATAATAATGTCAAAGCTATCCTAATAAATATTTTTGGTGGTATAGTACGATGCGATAGAGTTGCACAAGGTATTGTAGATGCTTATAAAAATATTGGAAATATTAAAGTTCCTATTATAATAAGACTACAGGGTACTAATGCTGATATAGCAAAAGAGTTAATAGATAAAAGCGGCCTTGAAGTTCACTCCGCCATTCAATTGCAGGATGCTGCTGACTTGGTGAAGAAGATGATAGCATAAAGGTCGAAGACTTTAGTAACATAATAAAATAAATTGTAACTTTGGAAAATGCGGATAATTGTCCGCATTTTTTTATTAAAACCCAACGAAAATAATATGCCCGCTTCTTACTCGTTATTTGAACTTAATGAATATATCAGGCGAGTGGTTGCACTTAACTTTGGTGAACCCATTTGGGTAACCTGTGAGATAGCACAAATTAAAGAGGTAAGAGGTAATATTTATCTTGAACTAGTTTATCATGACGAAAAATCCAATGAAATCATAGCCCAGATATCTGCCAATATTTGGTATAAGTCTGTTTTATTTCTAAAAAACAAACTCGGATCTCTCTTACCTTCAATATTAGTGCAAGGTACACAGGTATTGTTGAAAGTCCAGGTAGAATTTAGTGAAAAGTATGGCATGAAGCTCAACGTGGAAGATATTGATCCCTCATTTACCATAGGTCAAATGGAAATGAAGCGACAAAAAATACTACAGCAACTCCATGATGAAGGCTACGTCCACCTTAACAAACTTCAAAAACTACCTCGTGTCATCCAACGAATAGCAGTGATATCTTCAGCGAACGCTGCGGGCTATATTGATTTTTACAATCACCTTACTTCCAATACTTATGGCTATCAATATATTGTGTCATTGTTCCAAGTATCATTGCAGGGACTGAATACAGAAAAAGATGTCTGTAAGGCGTTGCAAACTATCAATGAGGAGAAAGAAAAATATGATTGTATTATCATCATCAGAGGAGGTGGATCAAAACCAGATCTTGCGTGGTTTGATAATTATAATATCGGAACTTCGATTGCTAAATCGCTCTTGCCGGTTGTGACAGGTATAGGCCATGATATAGATTCTACTGTTGCTGATACAGTAGCATACCAATCATTAAAAACCCCTACAGCAGTGGCTGATTTCATAATAGAAAATAATCTTGCATTTGAGTCAGGAATCAGTGAAACGGTACATTGGATAAGCCAAATAGCCAGGCAAATGGTTAAGCATAATGAAATCACCCTGGCAGGTATATCCCAACTCTTAAAAGTACTTCCAACTAATATTTTACACACTTATTATGGTAATCTCGACATCACGTACCGTCAAATAATTCTTACGGCTAGAAATAAAATAAAGAATCAACACCAGCATCTCGAGCTGGCGACCATGCAAACAAAAATATTTGACCCGATGAGTGTACTAAAACGCGGATATACTTTACTGAGGCAGGATGGCAAAATTATAACCAGAGCAAGTATGGTAAAAAAGGACATTGGGATGGAAATTCAATTTTTTGATAAAACAATTAAAATACTAAAAAATGAATAAAAAATTGACTTACGACGCAGCTTATAGCGAAC
Organism: Saprospiraceae bacterium; assembly: GCA_043748345.1. Classification (GTDB taxonomy): domain Bacteria; phylum Bacteroidota; class Bacteroidia; order Chitinophagales; family Saprospiraceae; genus OLB9. Next base: position 6,031 of record JAYTNJ010000361.1, on the reverse strand, counting down.
TAAATCAAATACTGATTGAGCTCCAGTCACAAGATACCAACCTTGACATGTTGAGTGACAAAATTAAGAGAGCTGCTGAATTGAATGATTTTTGCCAATCAAAGCTCCGCTCTATCGAGTCCGATATTGAGAAGATCAGCCCTTCTGAGTGAGTTCAAAAAAATATCATTCAAATAATTCATATTCAAAATCCTAATTTGGCATCATATTTGAAATAATTATAATATCTCATTCCGAAAACATGCCAACCTCTGTGGTATTATTATATCGCAGGGGTTTTTTATTTTAACAAACTTTAAAAAGCTTATTATCATTATATTGATTTTTTCTTAAACTTTTTTAAAAAAATCTATAATAACTAAGCATCCGCTTACTCAATAGCACTAACTTTAAAAGCAATTTTGAATATATTTCTGGTTAAATTTGTCGATATTTCTAAAAGCGTCATTGTATTCATTAAAATAATAAGATTACCGGGGATCTTAAAAATTATCTCAATAAATATTCATAAAATTTCTGTGGATATCATATATGCTTTAAAATAGTTTTATAGCTATGGAAATCAAACACGTTTCGTTTCAAACAAAAATTTATTTCAAAATGCTATTAAATTGTATTTTTGTTCGTAAAATTTAAAATATAGAATAAATGAATCATGCTATCACATCTGCACATCAAATATTATCTCCTTTGGTTATTGGCTCATGGAAATGGGGACGGTGGGGAGCAAATCTCCCAACTGATGAAATTAAAAACGTAATAGATGTATGCATTGACCTTGGAATAACCTCTTTTGATCATGCCGATATATATGGGCATTATACTGATGAAGCTGCATTTGGTAAAGCATTAGGAAAGGCAAATTCTATCAGATCTAAAATACAAATTGTAACCAAGTGTGGTATTATGCTGGTATGTCCTGAGCGCCCCTTTTACAGTATTAAACACTATGATGCAAGTCGGCAGCATATAATTCAGTCTGTTGAAAACTCTCTGACAGCTTTTCACACTGATTATATGGATATCCTTTTAATACACCGGCATGATTGGCTGATGGATATCAACGAAGTTGCTGAAGCTTTTGCCAGTTTGAAAAAAGCAGGAAAAGTGTTGTATTTTGGGGTTTCCAATTTTACAACCACACAATTTGAGATGCTTGACAGTGTAACTCCATTGGTAACCAATCAGATAGAGGTCTCTCTATTGCATAGGGAATATTTTTTTAATGGTGTTTTGGATCAGGCACAAAAACTAAATAGAGCTCCGATGGCATGGTCACCATTGGGTAGTGGAAGATATACTTCATTGGAGGACCCTGAAGCTGTAAGGGTGCAGAATGTAGCACAACCTATAATGGAGAAATACAACGCCACACTTGATCAGATATATATTAATTGGATATTAATGCATCCGTCCAATATTTTTCCGGTCATCGGAACGTCAAAAATAGATAGAATAAAATCTGCTGTCAAAGCCTTATCTTTCAAACTGACCAGAGAAGAATGGTATGCTCTTTGGGTCGCTGCTGAAGGTAATGAAGTGCCTTAGTAAATATCCAATCAACTATAGTAACTTTGTATCCTAAGCAAAGAAATACATGATAAACAACATTGTGGATGTGAGCAGTCCGGCATAGAAAATATCTGAATGTAATAAATATGTTGTTTTGTCATATTTGTTTTTATACCAAAAAAACATAATCATGCTCAGCGCAGCAGCTATAAATGCCAGAATATGTTGGCCTACCAGGCCGTTATAAGCTAAAATAATTAATGGCACTTGTATAATAATAAATGGTAAAATAGTATTAAGAATGCCACTTAATGGTATAGTCAGTTCATTGTCTTTATTGATAACTTTGTTTCCATTCAATTTAATGCTCAGAACATATACCAACACTGATCCCAACACAAATATAGCAAACACTCTGTATAGAAAATTAAACTGCTCTCCAAAGGTATCTTTAACAAAACTGTACTGAACAAGGTGATGATCATATATGTAATCACAGAAAAAACCAATCACCGGAGACCCTAATAAGACAATGACTGCTGCTACAGGATTGGTTTTGTGCCATAATATACCCCAGAAAAATACAATAACCAATCCTGGTTTGATATAGGAAGTTTGATTTGCTATTTTTAAGAAAAAGTTGTCAGAAGAATTAGGGTCGAATGTCACCATGGCCAATACTACTGCAATCATGCACATGACTGCAACCATGATTTGACCAAAACGAACTGTTGATTTGTCATTAGCTTCTGGTTTTATATATTTTTTATAAACATCATAAGCCATCATAGTAGATACCGAATTCATCATAGAATATATAGCTGAAAAAATGGCTGCAGTCAAACCGGCCAATATCAAACCAACAAAACCATAACCTACGGGAACAACTGTTTTCAAGAGTGTTAAAAATGTATCATCTGGCTTTATTACGCCTTCGCCATAGCGCGCTTTGAATAGATAGTAAGCCGCCACACCCGCTCCTATCGAAAAGAAAGGAATGATGAGTTTTAAATAACCTGCAGCAATACTTCCCAGCTTAGCATCCCTTTCAGTAGCAGCTGCTAGTACCCTTTGTACCTGGTATTGATTAGTAGTCCAATAAAATAAATTAAGGATAGACAGCCCTGTAAATATGCCTAACCACGGCAGCTTGGGATGATTTGTGGGTAGGTACAAGTGCATTTTATTGGCGTCAGCTGCATCCATTTTTAAAAGATTGGCAAAGCCACCTATTTCAGGTTGCATATATGTAAGTGTACCCATCAATACTACAGCAATAATCATAATGACAGTTAAAATATTATCTGCTATCACCACAGACTCCATACCTCCAAATACGGTAAACATAACCGAGATAAATGCAATAATTAAAACACCATTCAGATAAGATAATTCAAATGATGTACCATCCGTCAGCAATCCCAATGTCCTGCTACCTATATAAAATCCTCCAATCAATTGGATCATAATGAAACTAATCATCAATATAGTGTAAGCTAGTCGGGCGTGTGCATTAAATCGGCTTTCTAGAAATTGCGAAAGTGTAAAAAAATTGCGTTTTCTATATATGGGAATGAAAACATATGTTAATACCAATATAGCCGGGATAGCCCAAACTTCATAATGACTTTGAGCAAAGCCTATAGAATACCCGATACCCATCATACCTATTATTTGCTGAGCATGTACGTTTGTCCCGAATATAGATCCAGCCACTGACCACCATCGAAGCGAATGTCCTGCCATAAAATAGGTGTCGGCATCTTTCTTGTTAAAACTCGAATACATGCTTGCAATAACTAAAAAAGTGATTAGTCCTACAACTACTATGATATCAACGGTACTAAGTGACTGTAACATTATAAAGGTATGAAATTAAGATTTTTAAAATGTGGTAAATGATATAAAATAAGTAAAAAAATATAATTGACTTTAACTTTTTGCAAATCATTTTGTGCCACTTACAAATAATAGCAAATGCTGCTCAAAACTATGATTATAAAATTTGGTATCAATTATTTTTTACCCCTGAAAGATTTTTGAACTCTTGTCCAAGCTAATATTTCCCCAAAGTTTTAGATTTCCATCAGTAAGAGGAGTGTTGGGAATACTTTTCGGTGTCCTTCCCTGCTCTACCGACAATTTTACTGTATTCAGATGAGGCAACACATGTTTTCCAAATAATTCGCATTCTTCGATAAGTGGATAACCAGACAAAACAAATGCCCTGATTCCCATATCCATATAGCGATTTAACTTTTCAATGATTTGTTGTGGTGAACCCACCAATGCAGCTCCACAACCAGATCTGGCTCTTCCAATGCCAGTCCACATCATTGGTTCGATGAAATCATCTTCATCTGCATTTTTTCTGAATTCATCCTGGCGCAGCACTCCCAGAGATTGAGAGTCTTGTGTCCTCGCTTTGAGTTGTGCACCCACTTCAGCATCAAATTTCGACATTAATTGTTTTGCATATGCTTTTGCTTCCTCTACTGTCTCACGTACGATAATATGTACACGTAGGCCGAAATCAATTTTTCTACCATATTTTTCTGCTCTTTGACTCAGATCTTTCATAGTAGCATAAATACTGTCTTCCGGTTCAGGCCACATCAAAAAAACATCACAAAACTTAGCGCAAACTTCTTTGGAGCCAGGCGATATTCCACCGAAATACAACAATGGACCACCATTTTGCTGATAAGATTTAGCAGGATCTGATGGCATTTTTACTTTGTAAATTTCCCCATCATAATTGATTTCATCTTGTGTCCAGGCTTGTTTTAAAATCTCAATGACTTCTTCACAGCGTTTGTAACGAAACTCATGGTCTTCTTTCAGGCCAGGCAAATCGGAGTTAATAATATTTATTGTTAATCTTCCTTTAAGAATGTGGTCTAAGGTTGAAATATGTCTGGCTAACATTGGCGGGTGTATTTCGCCTGTACGGATGGCACACAACATATTAATATTTTCTACCTGTGGGGCCATAGCTGCTGCAAATGGGAGTACTTCCTGACCTACTATATATGATGTTGGTAATAGTATATTATTGTATCCTAGCTTGTCAGCTGTTTTAATAATATCTCCACAGTGTTCATAACTACTTCTTCTAGCAGGATCAATTGTTCCTAAATAGGATGTGTCTCCTCCGCATAGGTCATCAAACCAGGCGACTTCACAGACCCTTTCTTTTGTTCGAGCTTCAACAGGGATAATTGGTTCTTGTAATATGTGCTAAAGTTTAACTATTAAAAATATTTATTTTTGAAAATTTTATCGGCAATGGCATAAATTTCCTTCATTATTTTTTAAATGGTATTATGACCAAATTATTCAATATTTTATAAAAAATTACAATTTAATTCTTAAAACCTAAAATATATATTAAAGATATTACACAAACAATAATCCAAAGTATAATGGCATGTAAAAATACTTTACCACCAACTTTTTTTAAGGATTGAACGGTTAAATTACTTCCGATGATAAATAAACTCATCACCAAACCTTGCTTTGCCATTTTATATAAAAAATCATATATTTCATCATAACCGTTTATGAGGCTATGAATACAAGACACTGCAACAAAACCAATGATGAACAAAGGTATTTTAAATGTCTCTTTGTTTTCCCTAAAACTAAAAACCAACACCAAAGATAGTGGAATAATCCACAATATTCGAAGCATTTTAGTGATGGAAGCAATATTTAAGGCATCATTTCCAAATTTGCTTGCAGCACCTACTACCGAACTCGTATCATGGATGGCGATGGCTGCCCATGTACCAAATTGCTCCTGACTCAATTCAAAATGATAACCCAAAGAAGGAAAAATGAATAAAGCTAATGCATTTAACAAAAAAACTACACCTGTAGTCATACTTATTTGGTTTGAATTTGCATTCAAAACAGACCCTACGGCTACTATAGCACTTCCACCACATATAGCTGTAGCCACAGAAATTAGAACAGATGTTATTCTTTCCACTTTTAATATTTTTCCTAAGGATAAGCCCAACACCAACACACCAAAAACAAATAGGGAAGTGGTCCCAATATTTTCTTTGCCCGCAGTCAACAAAACCTGAATATTAATACCAAAACCTAAACCAATTACCGAGGCTTTTAGCAGATAGTTACTCCATATATTTGATTGGTTTTTAAAAGGATTTTCTCCCATCAAAACAGTAGTGAGAAAACCAAATAACAACGCAGTACTTGAACTCACAAAAGGGAACCCACATATAACTATCAAAATTAAATAAAATATTTTTTTGCTAATACTTTTCATCTTGGGCACAAACATAAACCAATAAAAGTTACATTCATAGTTATCTTTTTTCTGTTTTCATATAAAATCATCCTATTAATGTATTAAAAAAATTTAGTTTGACATTTCAATTTTAAATAATAATAGGCTATGTTCTTATTAAATTATGTAGCACATTAATTTGACTATACGCCTTCAATGCCTGTGGAGCACCTATTATCATTGCAGCCATTTGCGCATGTC
>JAYTNJ010000360.1:0-2866 GCA_043748345.1 Saprospiraceae bacterium | reverse complement strand
CTACTTCCAGGCACATGGACATTTCACTCGTTTGAGCTACATGTTGAAGAAAGAGCCGTCTGTAAGCCGACATACTTTTTAATGCAAAAGTAAAGATTCCTCAGCTGCCAAACCGACAGTTTCATGAATTAAAAATTAAGGTTCTATTTTTTCCAGCCTAACCACCAGCCTATTACCGCTCCCATGACTGCTACAAAAAAAGTATTGAGAGCAATATCAAATGCTACATCCTGCAAGGTAAACAAGGTAGTCATGGAAAAGAATCCCATATCATAAGCGGCGGAAATAAGTAAGCCAAGGATAGCGCCTGCTTTAGCTCCCGACAGCCAGGTAGAAATATTGGCCCATTGTACAAAAATGTAAGCCATCAGGACGCCCCATATAAGATTGGAAGCAACCATAGCCCACATGACCATATCTGCTTCAGCTCTTGTTACAGATGCCATTCCTGCAGGCATCATATCTTTGAAAATAATACCCCACAATAGCCATCCAAAAAGGAAAGCAAATACGCCGCCTACCAGGCCGGCAAGAAGAATTCTGTTGGTGTTCATACATTTAGATTTGAGAAATGATTAATAAATAAAATATCGAATAAATTTCTAAGTAGGAAATATAATGTCATGTACGAAACGATGTATGGGATATTAGGTGTAAATATAATAACATTTCGATATATAATGCTAATTATATATTAAATTTTTTATCCAAAAGGTTTTTTAAGTACCTTTTTGCGCTTTGTTTTATAAAAATTCAACGGTATAAATAAAAAAAGCCATCTGATTCAGTCTAAATCAGATGGCTTTTTAAAAGTATTTAATGTAGGAAAAAGTATTAGTTTCCTTTGATTATATTTGGTTGAGCTGCAGGAACAGGCGTTTCTTCTTTTTTAGCAAGAACTTCACCTACCACCTGTAGTATGTGGTCTTCGCCCTCGTTGGTAGATACAGTGATAGACTTGCTAATTCTGCCAGGTCTGTTAGTATCATATCTTACTTCCATATTTGCACTTTGACCCGGGGCAATTGGTTCTGTTGGCCATTTAGGGACTGTACAACCGCATGAACCTCTTGCATTATTTATTACTAAAGGCTCAGTACCTGTATTTGTAAATTTAACTAATCTTAGGGGCTCAGAACCGTATTCTACTGTTCCATATTCAACAGTTAGTGATTCAAAAGTCATTTTAGCTTTTGACTTTGCCATTACAAACTCAGGAGCAGCCACAACAGGAACAGCTTGTTGGATTACTTCTTCTTTTTTTACTTCTGCTGAATTTTTGACATTAGCAGGAGATTTAGCTTTTTGAGCATTTACACTGAATGCGACTAAAACAAACAGGGAAAATAAAATTTGCTTCATGATATTCTTAATTTTGATAATTTAAGTACAAATATAGTGCTAAAAACTATTCTTGAACAAAAAAAGTTCAGAAATTGCTGTTAAACTACTGTTAAGGAAACTTTATAATATGTTTTTGCTGTTATTTGACAAAAATTGGATCAAATGAGCAAAAAATGCTAAGACTAATTAAACCAAAAAACACACTTTAAGGTAGTCACTTGAGTCCACGATTTTCAAGAAGCTTTATGATACGTTCAGCTTTTTGGTATCCATTTGTAACCAAATACAATTTTCCGTCAATCTTTGCAATTAATGCAGGGAAACTTGCAACACCCATTTTTGCTGCTAAATCAAATTCTGAATAAGCATCCAATTTGGCCTGATCTTTTTTAAACCTGTTATGAAAGGTCTCAGGATTTATGCCAAACCTTCCGGCAAGTTGCACGTAAGTATCATCATCATTTGGCAGATTATTATGGATATAAAAAGACTCCTGCGCCGCTTTGAAAAAATCAAATTTTATTTCAGGTTTCATTTTACCTGCCAGAATTACAGCCCTGCATGCAGGTTCAGTGTCATAGGAAACTGAAGATTGACTTAGTATTTTGAAATTAAATCTCTGTCCACTAGCACGTTGCACTTCCATCCAATGCTCCTTGAGAAAATCCTTCAATTCCAGCATTTTTTCTGTTCCGCCGGGCCTCAGACCACCCATAACCATCTCAAAAGGAGTATTTGGGAAGGCTGATTTTATTTTTTCCAATTCGGGACTAAATCCATAACACCACGAACACATTGGATCACCAATGTATATCAAGGTATCTTTTTGTGCGCTTAATGTTTGTGCTGTTGACATAAATAACAAAAAATAAATACACTTCATATGAAAAAAGCAGTATGAAAGGGAAACTGTTTTAAAAAGACTTTCGATAAAAATGCGAAACATATCACATTGGTATTTTAGAAATATCTTATGGGTATATCAAATATTTACTTCTTGTTTTTCTGAATTTCTCTAATCCATCCTGCCAGGTAGCTCTTATGTCAGATTCCGATTTACCAGCTAGTATCTGTTTGCGAAGCTGATCACTCCCAGCCAGTTTATCAATAAAATTATTGTCAAGAAAAAACTTTTCATTAATGGCGGTCATTCTTTTATGATAATCAATGAGGTAACTGAGGTTTATTTTTTTGTCATTAATAATACTTCCGGTAGTCAGAGTACTAAGATCGGTGCCGAAACATTTCTTTCCATTCAATGGGGGCTCTTTTGCACCTTCGTTTGGCATAGGTGTAAATGAAAAATCTGATGCTAGTTTGGGATGTCCTATGACCTGAAACTGTTTTTCTGTACCTCGTCCCAAGCTCAGCGTTGTTCCTTCAAAAAAACATGTAGATGGATAAAGCAAAATGGATCTTATATTGGGCAGATTGGGACTAGGCTTAATTGGCAATTCGTAGTAAGTGGCATGGGTGTAATTTTTGCATTCAATGACGGTAAGATCACATTTTCCCTGATTAG
>JAYTNJ010000359.1:0-5533 GCA_043748345.1 Saprospiraceae bacterium | reverse complement strand
CCAAAATTAGTGAAAATTATTGAGAGTGAGAAATCTTTAAACAATTGTTTTTATTGATTTTCTCACTCTATTTCAACAATAGCTTGCGGATTTAAGGTTAAACCTAATACTATAATTATTTTTGGCTGAATCAAAGATTGTGATCCTGTTTTTAGACATTTTAAAATTATTTTATGATTTTTGTAACATTTATAATTAGGAAGCCGTCATCCCTACGTCAATGAGCAAAAATAAAATGAACGCCCTCGAGTTACCCTTTAAAGATAAATTGTACCGATTTGCGTTAAACATTGTGGGCAATACATTTGATGCCGAAGATATCATGCAGGAGCTCATGATCAAAATCTGGAACAGGATCGACCAGTTTAATGAAATCGATAACCAGGAAGCCTGGTGTATGACAGTGACCAGAAATATGGCCATCGATAAGACCAGAAGTAGGAAAGTGAGTGTTCATGATATCTCGGCTTACCATCATCTCAAAGATGATGATGTAACCCAAGATCGGAAGATGGAGCAGGATGAAAGATTCGGAAGTATTATGCTGCTAGTCAACCAATTGCCAGAGAAACAAAAAGAAATCATTCACTTGAGAGATGTGGAAGGATATAGTTATCAGGAAATTGCAGACATGACAGAGTCAACGCTTGATTTTGTAAAAGTGAGCCTTCATAGGGCGAGAAAGACATTAAAAGAGCAATTGTTAAAAAGAAATTTTAAAAAGTATGAAGCTTAACATAGACGAAATATTGGATAGATATTGGGAAGGGGAGTCAAGTGTGGAAGAAGAAAAAGTACTTAAGGCTTATTTTCAAAATGATGGAGTAGCTGAAGAGCATCTACCATACCAGGCACTGTTCGGGTGGATGGACGATCAGTCTGGTATTTCTAATCCTCGTTCCTATGAAATCGAAGATATTTTGGCTAGGTATTGGGAAGGGGAGACAAGCACTAAAGAAGTTGAGATACTAAAAGTTTACTTTCGCAACGGAGAAATAGACGAAAGCCACCTGCCTTTTGCGGAGTTGTTTGGATATTTTGATGACCAGAAGAAATTGAGTTACAAGGTTTTACCAGAATCCAAAGATTCAGGATTTAAAGTAAAAATATTTACTTTTCGCAAGTTTTTATATGCTGTTGCCGCAGTTTTGGTACTCGTTTTTGGGGCCGTGACAGTTATGCAGTTGATGCAGCAACAGGACACAAGTAGTAAATCAGCGATGGTTCAGGAAATTGAAGATCCTGAGGAGGCACTTAGAATTACAAAAGAAGCACTGGCTTTGGTTTCTTCCAAGTTTAGATCCAGTCAACAATCAGTACGGGAAAATTTAGGCGCTCTCGAAAAAGCCGCCATTTTTAAATAAATTCAAATTATTAACCTTTTAAATTATTAAATTATCATGAAAAGTATTTTTTCATTTGCGGTAGCTTTGTTTATAAGTATGTCCGCCAGTTCTCAGACAGACGCGATTGAGCGTTTCTTTAAAGATTATCAGGATGACGAAAATTTTACAGTAGTATATGTCAGTCCTAAAATGTTTCAGATGGTAAGTAAAGTCACTGATGGTAACGAGGATAAAGAGCTTTCAGCCATTGTTAAGGACCTGAAAGGTCTCAGAATCCTTACTTCAAAAGTAAATCCGGGAAAGGTTTACACCGAAGCTAATAAAAGGCTGAATATCAAAGAGTACGAAGAGCTGGTTACTGTCAGAGAGAAAGATTCAAATGTGCGGTTTGTTACCAAGGAAGCCAATGGTGTGATCAATGAACTGTTACTTCTGGTAGGTGGCAAGGAAGAATTTGTCATGATGAGTTTTGTCGGGAATATAGACTTGAGCAAAATAGCCAGACTTGCTAAAAAATTGAATATCGATGGTGCAGAGCATCTGGATAAAATCAATAAAAAGTAGTATTCGGTAACAGTTTAGATATAGTCAGAATCAGTACAATAAATCATCTTTCACCTTATGAAAACAATTTTTAAAATAGCCCTTCTGATATTTGTTTCAGTATCAGTTTTGCCTGCTCAGTCTTCAGTAAAAAATATAGTCAGACAGTTAAAAAAGACTGACCAATATGAAGGAGTTTCCATTCCGGGTTGGATTATTAGACTTGGTTTGAAATTTGTTAATGATGAAGATAAGGAATTACGTTCTTCAGGTTTACTTGGGTTGGCAAAAAAGGTCAGGCACCTGAGTGTGGCTACCACCACTCTTGATACCAAAAAGTATAATACTCAAGCGATTGTCAATAATTTCATCAAAGGTGTAAAGGAAAATGATGGGTTTGAAGAGTACGTAAGTGTAAGGTCTGAAGATCAGAATCTCAAGATCATGGTACAGGAAGATGGTGACATCATCAGAAATCTAGTCATACTAAGTGAAGATCAAGGAGAAATAGCAATGATCCATCTCAAAACCAATCTTACTACAGAAGATCTCAGAAATGTTTCTTTCAATCAGATAAAAAGTGACACCGGCAGGATAAAGTCCGATGCTGGTAAACTGTAATCGTTTAAACAAACTCTTTTTAAAGTACTTAAAATAAGCATATAATGGCAATTAATAAATTTTTTATCATCATCTTTTGTTTTACTTTGGTCATAGTAGATGCCCAGAAAAACATAGACCAAGTATTGAGAAAGTATAAAAATGACGAAGGTGTGATCAATATGAACTTCACCGGTGAAATCCTTAAAATGATCAATTCAACAGAAAAAAAACTCAAAAGTCAAGTGGAAATAGTGGATGTACTTGTTTTTCAGAAAAGTAAAGACATCGATTCGCAAGACAAAAATGATATCCAGAAAGTACTCACGAGAGATAAATTTGATCTGTTGGTAGATGTGAAAATTAAGACCCAAAAAGTAAAACTGTATGCTCTTGATGCGGGTGAGTACTTAAATAAGGTATATGCCCAAGTCAATACTGAAGATATGAATGCATATTTTATATTATCAGGCAGGATTGTTTTTGAAGAACTGGCAAAACTGGGAATGGATTTTCAAAGTGGTGACGCTTTAAAAATACTCGATAGTGCCAAAAAAAAATAGGCTGGTTTTTTATAATATTTCATACATTCTGTAAACAAAAAAGCGCTGAAATGAATAAATCATTTCAGCCCTTTTTTTTAATTGTATGTTTTTTTAGCCAAACATATCTTCTTTTCCAAATTTTTTAGCCAATAAAGCATACACTAAAGCGCGGTGCTTATTTCTGTTTGATTTTCCCATTTGTTCAATGGCTTCATTGATAGCACTATCCAACGCAGGACCATCTGTAAGACCCAATTTTTTGATCAGAAAATTTTGCTTAACCCTGGTTAGTTCTGCCTCGTCTGATCCTGACACCAATGATGCATCAGCCAGGTAAATAGAAGGGCCTAGTCCTTTAGCTACTCCAGTGATAAGTTTATCGCTTAATTTCAAGCCGATTTCTGCCGCAGAATCTTTGTACATTTGTACTTTTTCATCAAATTTACTCATAATTATAAAGTTTTATATTAAAAAATAATTTTAGAGGCAACTTTTTTTAAAATCGTGAACAAATATAATTCTTATTATCCAATCATTCAGCCAAATTATATTTATTTTTTCAATATAGTTAATTTTTAAATTGTACTGTGGGCATCATCAATTTTCAAACAGTCATAGTTCGAAAAGAAGTTTCAGATTGCTTTTATATTTCTTTAGCTTAAATGTAAAATATTATATCAGCAATCTATGATCACTGTCATCCACAAATGTGTGTTATTTGATCTTGCTTATTATTTTTGAAAATAAGTAACTTAATTAGGTAAATCGGTAAAATTTAATTTTAAAAACGAATTGACCAAAACAACAATAATTTCTTTATGTAGTTTTAGTACTTGTAACTTATTAGTTAGATATGAATCAGTGTGTTTTCATTTTTTTCCTCTTTTTGCCTTTAGCCATATTTGGTCAGGAAAAAGGTGTTTTCTCTGGGGCATTTGAGACTAATGCAAATGTTTTTCTCAGAGATTCTGCCATCAATGCCATAAATACACCCCAGTACGACCGGCAGTTTTTTGGTGGTGAGGCATGGTTTAATCTCAATTATTCAATGCAGGACTTTAAAATAGGAGTGAGGTTTGACATGTTCAATAATTCAAATCTCAGGAACCCAACAGACTCTTATTCTGGCATTGGTATCGGGAGATGGTATGCACAGAAAACACTTGGAAGGGCAGAAATAAGTGTAGGTTATCTATATGATCAGATCGGGTCAGGTTTTATCTTCAGAGCTTTTGAAAATCGTCCGTTATTTATTGATAATGCATTGTATGGGGCACGAGTGAAATATGAGTTATCAGACTCCTGGAACATTATGGGGATTGTTGGTAAGCAAAAAAATGCTTTTGAGACTTATACCGGCAATCTGAAAGGAGTCAGACTGGAAGGATTTATTAACCTTGGCAATGATGAAACACCATTTACATTAGCTCCTGGAGTAGGTTTTGTCAATAGGACTATATCGGATGAGAATATGGCTGGTGTGGTCGATGCTCTCAGAACTTATCTGGATGAGGATAGGTTCATTCCCGATCACAATGTTTACAGTGGAACTTTTTATAATACAGCAAGCTACAAAGGATTGAGCTTATATACCGAAGTGGCCGTAAAATCAAATGATATAATTTATAATCCTTTTGCCGAAAAAAAAGAGATTATAGGAAATTCGATGGGAAAACTTGAAAAAGAATCAGGTTCTGTATTGTATGCCAGCTTGTCTTATGCTACAGGTAATTTAGGAATTAATACGGAAGTCAAACGAACTGAAAATTTTAATTTCAGAATAGATCCGAACCAAAGACTTCTCAGAGGCCTGGTTAATTTTTTATTGCCAGTCAACAGACAAAATACCTACAGGCTTACTGCGAGATATAGCCCTGCTGCCCAGGAGATATCAGAAATTGCATATGCAACAGATGTCAGATATAAATTTTCCAAATCTGTGAGCGCCGCTGTAAATTTTTCTGATATCAGGACAATCGAAGGTGATCCGCTTTATCAAGAACTTTACACTGAGTTGATATATAAATACAAACGTAAATGGCAATTAACTTCTGGTATTCAGCTACTTACATACAATCAGGAAGTATATGAGATGAAATCTGAAGTACCATTGGTCAAGACTTTCACCCCATATATTGATTTTTTATATAAATTTTCTTCATCTGAAGCATTGCGAATGGAATTTCAGTATATGGATACTAAACAGGATTTTGGAAGCTGGCTATTCTGGCTTGCAGAAATGAGTATTGCGCCAAAATGGAATTTTGAACTGTCAGGTATGTATAATATTCAGCCTAAAAAGGAAAACCCAAAAGGTGAATTGAATAAAACTTTATATCCGACAGCCGGCGTTGTATATAATAAAGATGCTCAAAGATATAGCTTGAGATATGTTAAGCAGGTAGAAGGAGTGGTATGCAGTGGGGGTATCTGTCGTCTTGAGCCTGCTTTCAGCGGATTTAGATTTTCTTTGAATACAACTTTTTAGTAAAAATAAAA
>JAYTNJ010000358.1:0-6316 GCA_043748345.1 Saprospiraceae bacterium | reverse complement strand
ACATGCGCAAATGGCTGCAATGATAATAGGTGCTCCACAGGCATTGAAGGCGTATAGTCAAATTAATGTGCTACATAATTTAATAAGAACATAGCCATTATTAACCATAAGAATTGTATAAACTCAAAATTAACTATACCATTCACATTAAACCATATAATTAGCGTATTTTGTTAAATATATTTTGGGGGTAAATTCTAATAGCTCGTTGTCCTGTGATAGAATGTAAAAGACGAAACATTTTTTACTAATAAAAACTAATGTTTCAAGAAATTATGTGCCATTTGAACAAAATCTTATCACAATTTCAGACCTTTGCATAAAATATGTTTTAATGTGAAAAACAGAAAAACCAAATTATCTGTTATACAACTACTGAAATATGATTCGGTACTTAATAAATGCTTTAAAATAAGTAAAAAATGAAATATAATTTTTTTGCAGGACCTGCTATTCTTCCACAGGAAGTCATGCATGAAGCAGCTCAGGCGGTGATTGATTTTAATGGTATGGGATTTTCGTTATTGGAGATCTCTCACCGCACAAAAGAGTTTATCGCTGTCATGGATGAGGCAGTTGCTTTAGTAAAAGAACTTTTAAATGTATCAGATGAATACGAAGTACTCTTTCTGGCCGGAGGTGCGAGTCTCCAGTTTGCCATGGCTCCGATGAATCTGCTGGATGAAAGCATGAAAGCTGCGTATACTGATACGGGTACCTGGGCGAGTAAGGCCATAAATGATGGGAAGCTTTATGGTCAGGTCGATGTGATTGCATCATCAAAGGATGTCAACTATTCATACATTCCCAAAGGATATGAGATTGACCCGGCGTACAGATACCTTCATATAACCAGCAATAATACAATATTTGGTACCCAATATGCGTCATTTCCTGAGACAACTGTTCCATTGGTGAGTGATATGTCTTCTGACATTTTCAGCCGTGAGATCGATGTCAATAAATTTGACCTGATATATGCAGGTGCTCAAAAAAATATGGGACCTGCCGGTACTACGTTGGTGATTGTCAAAAAATCTGCTTTGGGTCGCGTAAGCCGTAAGATTCCTGCTATGTTGAATTATCAGAATCATATAGATGCAGGCTCGATGTACAATACACCACCTGTATTTTCGGTGTATGTTTCTATGCTGACCTTAAGATGGATCAAAAAGAATGGCGGTGTTGCTGGTATTCAAAAGAATAATGAAGCTAAAGCCACCGCATTATACAATGAAATAGAAAGAAACAGCCTATTTTATACTCCAACAGCTACGGAAGACAGATCTAAAATGAATGTTTGTTTTCTGCTCCATGATAAAGACAAAGAGAAACAATTTCTTGCTGAGTGTAAGGCAGCAGAATGTTATGGACTCGAAGGCCATAGATCTGTCGGTGGATTCAGGGCTTCTATATATAATGCTATGACAATGGATGGAGTCGCTCAGCTCATTGCGATCATGCAGGATTTTGAGAAAGTAAATGGCTGATAAGCAATATTATATAGACATTGACGG
Source organism: Saprospiraceae bacterium (assembly GCA_043748345.1). Classification (GTDB taxonomy): domain Bacteria; phylum Bacteroidota; class Bacteroidia; order Chitinophagales; family Saprospiraceae; genus OLB9. The sequence goes on along the minus strand of JAYTNJ010000358.1, from coordinate 4,799 downwards.
GTTGAAAATACCTGTCAAAATTATCGTCGAAAGACGCAACAGCACAAGAGTGGCTTTGGGAAGTACGCATGTGATATTGCGAATTCCCAAAGCCATTTTGTTTAATACCAATATAGAAAAACATGTGGATTGGGCTACCCACTGGCTGAAAGAACTGAAAACCAAAAAGCCATCTGTTTTTGAAAAGTACTCTTTAAAAAGGGAATATCATCATGGACAATCATTTTTAATGGGTGGCAAAACATTTTTATTGGATATCAGGGAGTCGCTCAGGATTTCCGGTAGTGTAAAACTTATTCAGTCCGAAACCATCAGATTAGAATTACCTCAGAGACAGGACTATGACAAACAAAAACTCATAAAAGATCTGCTGATAAAGTTTGCCCAAAATTATTTTATGCCGGAGATTATCAAAAAAGTAAATCATTTCAATAGCAGATTTTTTAATAAGCCTATCAACGGCGTGCGCCTTAAATACAATAAATCCAATTGGGGTAGTTGCTCAAGTGGTAAAAATCTGAATTTTTCCGTAAGGTTGTTTTTTGCCCCTGATGACGTTATTGATTATGTAGTAGTCCATGAGTTGGCACACCTTGTGGAGATGAATCATTCTGACAGATTTTGGAGTATCGTAGAAAAAATAATACCTGACTACACTAGTAAAGAAAAAATTCTTAAAATCAATAATGGTAAATATGATTTCTGATTTATATTTACATAAACCCGATTTCGAAGTCTGTGGCTTCGATCCTACATTTTTATCCCGTTGGAATCCATTCCTACGAGATAAAGAATTTGCCCTTCGTCACCACAAATGTCATAACCTGAAACAAGGAAGAATAGCATGAGATTTGTAGACACCTTGCTTTTGTGTTTTTTAGGATTTAATTAATTCAAAATTCATCCACCCCGTTGGATAAAATATCCCACGGGGTAAACCCGGTTGGATAAATGTCTTCCGGGGTAAAGTACAGTACTACAGTTACATACTGCGATCAGCTGGTTTCTAACATATCTAGTAAGCTGAATACTAATTTGCCGGGGTGTGGTGTTTTTTTTAATCGGGTTGATGTTCTTCCCAATATTCTTTTGGTTTTACAATTCTGGTCTGTTTGTATGTCAAGAAAGTAAAGTCTATAGAGTTGCCTGTTATTATAAAATCTGCTTGACATACGTCTGCAAGTTCTAAAATCATATTATCGTCTAAGTCTGAAATTATGTCAAGCCTTATTGTAGGTATGAACTTTATTGCTTTGGTTTCTATATCCACAAGAATAGTTTCAGCTCTGGCAAAAAAATCTTGAAACTTAGCGAATTTTGGTCGTGCCAAAACTTCGTAATATTCAGCCATTAGTTCTTCGGAAACACAAAGTTGAAATTTGTTTTCAATAAAAAGGTCATTGATAATTCTGTATGGATAACTTCGTTGAATAAGTGCCGAAACAATAACATTAGTGTCAATTACGATTTTTTGCATTGCTTCTTACTTCCTTTATCTCATTGGAAATTTCATCCATCGTCATTTTTGAAAGTCCGTATTTATCAGCGAGTTCCAAACATTTATTTAAGTTTTTACGGGTAAGTTCTTTACTCACAAGTTCAATAATGTCTGAAAAATCCAGATTGTCATTTTGGATGCCAAATTTACGATATTCTTTGTCCGATATTGAAATATTAAGCGTTCTCATTTTATTTAAACATTTGTGCAAATTTACATCAAAATATTTTAATTTTGACCTTATCCGTCAGTTTCTGCTTGTGTGGTAGTAGAATTACTACCCGGCGGTCGAAGTTTGAGACTTCGATCTCATACATTTATCCCGTTGGAATCCATTCCTACGGGATAAAGAATTTGCAATTCATCATCACAAAAGTGAGAACCAGAAACACGGAAGTATAGAATGAGATTTGCAGACACCTTGTTTTTGAGTTTTTTAGGATTTAATTAAAAATTCATTCACCCCGTTGGATAAAATATCCCACGGGGCAAACCCGGTTGGATATATATCCTACGGGGAAAAGTACAGTATCGCAGTTGCAAACTGCGACAATCGGCTTGTAAATTTATGATATCAAATCGTTACTGCAAAAAGCGAGTCGGGATAGGAATCTCAACGCTGTTAAAATTCACAAAGGTGGAAGCCATTATTATTTTAATCAAGGGATTTCAGATAAGTGTATTAATATCCTGTCTTCCTATAATAGCCATTATTTCTACAATTCCATTATTTAAATTGTAATATATACTATCAGCTCCGCAGACACAACGTCTGTAGCCTATCTTTATATAATCTACAGATTCAAATGAAAAAGGTTGTTGTGCAATTATTTCAAAACACTCAAAAAATGCTTCAAAATACATATCTGCTTGTGTCTCTCCAAAATTCTCTACTCCATAATGATGTATTCTTATTAAGTCTTCTTTAGCTAAGTTACTTAATCTATATTGAGCCATTAAGCAAAGACGTTGATTGCTTTAAGATCTGTGTTTTTGAATCATTGGTAAACCCACTATTTTCAGATTTCTCTAATCTAGTCCTAATAAAATCAACCTGAACTTGCTGTTTCCTGGCCTGACGAATGAGATCATTGACGAGTTCACTTTTACTTGAATATTCTTCATTATTTACCTGATTTTTTAACCATTCGTCGTTCGGTTTAGTGAAAGTTATACTTTGTCTTATCATGATATTTAAATTGATGCAAATATACACCACATTTACATCATGGTCAAATTTATTTTCTTTTAAACCCCTGTGGTCGTTTTCTATGGTTTAACCAAGTATTAGTTTATTTATTTTTAATACATAACTGATTTTTTTTATGTTGATAAAATTGGCTTTATAAGATCTATTCACAGAGTTATCCACATGGATTAGGCTGCAAATGAAAACGAATAGTCTGCTGTGTACTTGGTTTTATTTTTGATGCACGCAAACATTGTTTTTACTATTTTATTTCGGACATTGTTAAGGGCAAGCATTTTATTTTTCTTATCCTCTGCCACTTTTCTTTGGTAATATACTGCAAAAGCATTTCTGCCACTAATACTTGCAACTGCTCCAAGATGTAGCAGCGTTTTTAATGCCTTATTTGCAATGGGAGACACCTTGTCTTTTCCTTTATACTTCCCAGACTCCTTGCCAAATGGTACTACGCCACAATAACTACCTATGGCTTTGGCTGATTGAAACTTTGTGAAATTATTAGTAGCACAAATGAATGCTACTGCTACTATTTTACCCACACCAGGGACTGATTGAGCGATCTTATAATTTTCATATATTGACTCATCGCTCTTTATTAACTCCAGTATTTGGGCTTCAATTTTCTCAATAGCTTGATCTAATTCATTCACTACTGGTTTTTTAATTTTTTCAGACTTTTTTTGGAGTTCTTTACTTTGGAATTTTTTATTATCATCCTTAGCTTGAGTGAGTTGTGCTTTGATCCTTACCATTTGGGCTCTTAAAGTATTCAAGCCCTTGAGTTCAGAGAGCGTCTGATCACACAAGGAATAAGGCTTCAATTTGTCGGCAAATCTAACCCCATAATCTGCTATACGTCGAGCATCAATTTTGTCATTTTTGCCGCGACTGATCCCTGTACTATTTTTAATTTCAAGACCTGCAACAATGTACATAGTCAACTTATGACCAGTCAAGCATTCGATAAGTAAGTTGCCATAAATGCCTGTGTGCTCCATGATATACTCGATGGTATACTCAGATTTTTTTTCTTTAGTTATTCTTTTAACTAATGACTGTGCTTCTTTGATAAATTTGTTTAGAGCTGAAGTTGTGTTTTCCACTTCTTTCTCCAGAAGATAGTCATTGAGAAAACGAAACGCAAAGTTGATCTTGTCTTTAGAGATGTCAGCGCCGATTGTGAACTTTAACATGATAAAAATGGTTTTAAGAATTAATAAATTTTAAAAACGAGTTGAGTTAAAAGGTGAAGGACGATTACCTTGTTAATGGGTTTTACCCTAATTTTCTATCTGTCTTTTTAACCTTTTGAGCAAAGTGTGGATTAAAACGACCATTAAGTTTTGCTTTGAAGTCTGCCTAATTTGCCACACTTTGTCTCAACTTTTCCACAAAATTAACACTTTTCAACACCCCCTAGAACCCCCATTGTAATACATAATAATAATCTTAATGTGTATAATTTATTGGAAATGCAAATCTAAAGGAAGTTTGCAACTTCGATCTAATACATTTATCCAGTTGGAATCCATTCCAACTGGATAAAGAATTTGCTCTTCGTCATCACAAATGTCATAACCTGAAACACTGAACTATAGCATGAGATTTGCAGGTATCTTGTTTTTGTGTTATTGAGGATTGATTGAAAAATTCATAAAGTACACTATCGCAGTTGCAAACTGCGACAATTCCGGGGTAACAGAAAAGCACATCCATTCCACTGGCTTCAGCCAGTGGAATGATCAACAAAATGCCCACTGGCTTTAGCCAAAATATAACTTTTATTGGGCTAAAGCCCATTGAACACCATCTTTTGTGCCACAGGCTAAAGCCATGTGGCAATTGAAAATTCTGATCATATTCAAGTGCTAAAGCTGAATTCTAACAAAAAAATACATCATGCCACTTACATCAGTTTTAAATTTGCACAATTGAAACTATGAAAATCCAGCGGCTTCAGTTACAATTTTTTAGAATTGAAACAATCAATTCCCACTGGCTTCAGCCCAGGGTTGTTCACGTCTAATAAATAAATATTATAATATTTTATATATTATCAAAATATTTAATATATTTGCGAAAAAAATAAAT
>JAYTNJ010000357.1:0-10694 GCA_043748345.1 Saprospiraceae bacterium | reverse complement strand
GTTTGTTGTGACGGAAGGACTAACGGTGAGATTCAGGTTGACGATACTATCACAGCCTTTAGATGTGGTTAATTTTACCTGATATTGTCCGGTTTGGTTGTATGTCTGATTGCCGATAGAAAACACTTCTCCCTGACATAAGGATTTGACAAGGTTTGTTGTGACTGAAGGACTAACGGTGAGACTCAGGTTGACTATACTGTCACACCCTTTAGCTGAGATTAATTTTACCTGATATTGTCCGGTTTGGTTATATAACTGGTTGCCGATAGAAAACACTTCTCCCTGACATAAGGATTTGACAAGGTTGGTTGTGACTGAAGGACTAACGGTGAGACTTAGGTTGACTATACTGTCACACCCTTTAGATGTGGTTAATTTTACCTGATATTGCCCGGTTTGGTTATATGACTGATTGCCGATAGAAAACACTTCTCCCTGGCAGAGGGATTTGACAAGGTTTGTTGTGACTGAAGGACTAATGGTGAGGCTGAGGTTGACTATACTATCACAGCCTTTAGATGTGGTTAATTTTACCTGATATTGTCCGGTTTGGTTATATGACTGATTGCCGATAGAAAACACTTCTCCCTGGCAGAGGGATTTGACAAGGTTGGTTGTGACTGAAGGATTGACAGAGAGGTTCAGGTTCACGATGCTGTCACATCCATTGGAAGAGTTTAGTTTTACTTGATACTTGCCGGACTGCGTGAATGACTGATTACCTATGGAAGTTACTTCACCTTGACAAATTGTTCTGTCGATATTTTTAGCTGATGACGGGAGAACGGTAAGGTTCAAATGGACAGTACTGTCACAATGATTTGACTTTTCTATAATAACATAATACTCTCCTTGTGTCTTAAAAACCTGATTTCCAATTTTGACAGAATCATTGGAGCAGATATTCCGACTTATATTTGTAAGATTATTAACACACAAATTATTCTCATAATATCCGATACCTTCTCCATTGTTTTTTAACTTCTGGACCGCGAATAAGTCCAGATCACCGTCACCATCGATATCCACCAATGATGGCGGTAATAAGCTTTCTTGCGAACCCGCTTTAGGGAGTCCGAAAGGAGATGTTAATCCGGGTTGAAAATTAGGCTTACCGGTCGGCAAAGAATTATTCTTCAAAAATGCAAAAACTGTAAAGTTATCCACTAATGTGAGCGATAAAATATCATTATCATTGTCGTTGTCGATGTCCCCTAAAATACTCATTTGGATTTGATCTTTAGGCGGCGTCAATCCATAAGGGTTTTGATACCATCCTAAAAAATTAGGTTGTGTAATGGTACCTGTATTTACAGCGTACATAAAAATTGGGATTTGGACATTGCTATTCGTGGTATCTCTTCTAGAAATAAACCCACTCATCAATAGATCCATATCACCGTCCATATCCATATCAGCCAACTCAGGCACAAAAAAACTACCGACTATAAAAGCATCTAAATCCCATGAATCTGCTCCAATAATATTGAACTGATTATTTCCTGATAATGACTTTCTTTCATAGTATAAGGTTTGAAGATTCAAAAAAGAATCGACCCCCGAAGAAACTATCAAATCAGGTTTACCATCATGATTCAGGTCTCCTATGGCAGGATAAAAATACCCATTCGGATATGGGAAGCTATCCATAAATGACTTTCGTGGAGCAAATGAAGGATGCCATCGATCCCCAATATTTTCCTGAACAGCAATAAAATATTTAATTTTATCAAAACTAAAGTCCCCGGAATTATCAATACTATCCACTCCGGTTACAATTACATCCTGATCTCCATCAGCATCCACATCATAAAAAAGTAATTTTAGAGCACTTTGTGTGCTATCCTTTGATAACATTTCCAACCCAAAAAGATTATTTCCCTTGAATTGAAATTTCTGACCAACAAGATTAGAAAAGCAAACTAGACTTATAATAGCAAAACAAATACTCTTTTTCATGTTTTAAGGACTTTCAGAATTTTAAATGTTACACTTTTTTTCAGTTGACTAAACCGTACTAGTTCAAATTTGTCTTGCTCATTTTTATATTCATTAGTTTCAATTTTTGCATAAATGAATACTTCAATATAATCTTCCTTGGAATAATAAAAATGATCTATAGAAAGTTTACATTCTCCATTTGAGTCTGTACCTAAGTTTAAAACGTCGCGTTGCTGTAATTCAAATTCACAAATTTCTCCCACCTTTCGCTTAGACCAACTATAATAAGACAATGTAATTTGTACATTTGGAATTCCCATTTTAGTATCTTGATCTAAAACCTTGATATTAATTTCTGAATCCTGCAAGATAGCTGATGGCAGAAAATCGCAGTTATCTGCCTTTTGATTTTCTATACCTATATCACTTGCCCATGCCATCACCAAAAAGGCACCTATACCCACTATTGATAAAATCTGCTTACTATACTTTTTCATACACTTGATTTTTTTTAAATAATAAAAGCGGTAATCCAGCACCAATGGTCATAAATAGCATATCTACCCAATCGAAGGCACCCATACCGGATACAAGAGCCTGAAATATCTCAAATGAAATTCCTACGATTACAGAAATAATTATCCAAAACCTGCCATGACCTGTCATCTGAAAATCCCACACTGCCATCATAAACAGTACAAAAGCAAACATCCACAGCCCATCAGGAAGAGAATAAACAAACCAGCCAGACACATCAATCGTAGACATAAGGCTGCGGGCGCTGTCTATGAGCTCTGACACGCCTAGCTGGACAGCCCATTGATAAAAAGGAGAAGAAGTATCCCTCCAGAGCAAATAAATTGTCAGTCCAGAAATTAATGAAAATAATATAAGGCCATATTTAAATAATACAGACATTATAATATATTTTTATACAAATATAAGAAATATAATATTAATTTATTATCAATAAACACAATTTTAATTGTTAAAAATCATATATAATAATAATTAACTTATATTAATCTAATATTTAATTTATTACAAATTATATATTTTATTTATATTTAATTTTTGGGCTCTGACCAGCGGCAATAAAACGATACATTATGAGACCAACATCAAACTTTTATACGTATATAGTTCTCAGGAATCAATTACTACAATATGAATTTCAGTGGGTTTACACGAAAATCAGATAATATTTATTTAAGTCTTTGTAATTGTTTTAGGAAATCTCCAAATATCAGTCGGGCTTTTTTAATGTAGGTTTTATTTCAAAGCTAACGATGCAAACCCTGCTCAAGGAATTGTCTTATCTTTACACTAACTTATATCATAAAAATATGCTCACCTGGACAGAATTTGAAAAAGTAGAAATGTTTGTTGGGACTATCTTGTCAGCAGAAGATTTCCCCAAAGCCAAAAACCCCTCTTATAAGCTTACCATTGATTTTGGCCCTATGGGTATTAAAAAAAGCTCAGCACAGATCACTACATTGTACAAAAAAGATGATTTACCAGGAAAACAAATCATCGCTGTAACTAATTTTCCACCCAAACAGATTGCAGATTTTATATCGGAATGTCTGGTGCTGGGGGCAGTAGGAAATGATAAGGAAGTGACATTAATTCAGCCGGATAATAATGTACCAAACGGCTATAGAATTGCTTAATGTTTAGGGAAATTGAGTACATTTGGCTTCAATATTAAAATGAGCTAATATGCGTAGAATAATACTTGCAACGTTTATTTTTTTTGTTTCTGTCACTCTCATATTTGCACAGAAGGCTATCACCATTGATGAAATTTATACAAAATTTTCATTCACAACAAAATCTGTATCGGGTTTTAACTTTATGAAAGATGGCAACCATTATTCAACCCTTAAAAACGGTAATATAAATAAGTATAATTTTACATCAGGAGCACCTGTAGAAACTATTTTTGATGGTGGTACCGTCAAAGGTATTGCTGGTTTTTCAGGAGATTTAGAGAAATACACATTCAGCGAGGATGAGTCTAAAATACTTATTGAGTCACAGAGTGATAGAATATACAGGCATTCTTCCCAATTAAAATGCCATGTATTTGATATAAAAACAGCTTCACTTACTGAGATATATCCTAAAGGAAAGATTGTAAATCCTATATTTTCACCTGATGGTGAAAAAGTTGGTTTTGTGTTTAGCAATAACTTATATATCAAAAATCTGAAGTCAAATAATATCACACAAATAACTGCTGATGGTGTCAAAAATAAGATTATCAACGGTATGTGTGACTGGGTATATGAAGAAGAATTCAGCTTTACCCGAGCTTTTTACTGGTCTCCGGACAGTAAAAAGATAGCCTTTATCAGGTTTGATGAAAGTAAAGTGCCGGAGTTCACGATGCAACTGTATATGGACGATTCGTATCCCATTCACGAGACATTCAAATATCCCAAGGTCGGTGAAAAAAATGCTGCTGTGACAGCTTGGATGTACGATATATCCCGGGCCAAAGCTCAGAAAGTCGATATTGGCAGTTTGAGTGATTTGTATATCCCGCGTATAATATGGACAAAAGATCCGAACAAACTCTGTATTGTCACACTCAACCGACACCAAAACCATCTTAAACTACATATCACAGACACTAAAATCAACAAATCATCTGTTTTGTACGAAGAAAAAAACAAGTACTATATAGACATTACAGACGACCTTACTTTTCTGAAAGATGGCAAACATTTCGTATGGTCTTCAGAAAAAGAAGGGTATAATCAATTGTACCTTTTCGGAATGGATGGTAAACAAAAGGTCAAACTCACCACCGGAGCCTATGATATTATGGCATTTTATGGTGTGGACGAAAAAAATAATAAAGTATATTTTCAGGCAGCTGAAATTTCTCCTTTGCAAAAACATGTTTTTTCAGTTGATCTTGATGGTAAAAATATAACTAATCTAACACCTACATCGGAAGGCACCAATTCAGCACAATTCAGCAGCACTTTTGACTTCTTCAGCAATAATCATAGTACGGCTAATACAGCCCCAACCTATACAGTCTTTGATCGTGTCGGCAAAAAAGTGCGTACCATAGAAGATAATATCAATTATCATAAACTACAAGAAGAATATGGTGTATCCCCTGTTGATTTTTTCACATTTACAACATCTGAAAACGTAAAACTTAATGGCTGGATGATCAAACCCAGGGATTTTAACCCAACCCGAAAATATCCTGTATTTATGACTCAATACAGCGGACCCGGCAGCCAATCAGTGACTGACAGCTGGAAAGGAACCAGTTACTGGTGGAATCAGCTGATAGCACAGGCAGGCTATATTGTGGTATGCGTAGATGGCAGAGGTACAGGTGCACGTGGAGAAGAATTTAAAAAAATAACGTATCTTCAATTAGGACATTTTGAGACCATTGATCAGATTGAAGCGGCTAAATACATGGGCGCACAACCGTATGTAGATAAAAACCGTATCGGAATTTTTGGATGGAGTTATGGTGGATATATGTCATCGCTCTGTATTCTCAAAGGTAACGAAGTATTTAAAGCAGCTATAGCGGTAGCACCTGTCACCCACTGGAAATGGTACGATAGTGTCTATACTGAGCGATATATGCGCACCACTGCAGAAAACCCCAAAGGATATGCAGATAACTCTCCTGTATATTTTGCAGATAGACTCAAAGGAAATTTTTTACTGATACATGGTATGTCGGATGATAATGTGCACTTTCAAAACACGGTTGAAATGGCTAACGCACTGATTAAAGCCAACAAACAGTTTGATACGTATTACTACCCCAATAGAAATCATGGCATATATGGTGATAATGCCACTGTCCACTTATATACTAAAATGACATCGTTTATTTTTGAAAAACTGTGAATTATTTGCCTTTCGGTAGGATGGCTCCAAGACAACCCACAGATAATTTTAATATATCAAGTTATTTGTAGCAATATTATGGATAGGATAATAGGCCATGTTATTTGTATTTTTTATCAATAACAATCGGCCGGGTCAAAAAATATCTATCTTTGTCGCCCTTACTCAATTATAATGGGGAAAAAACTTGTCACCAAGGAAATTGTCAACCGAAAAGCAAAATTTGAATATACCTTTATACAAATGTATGAAGCTGGAATTGCACTGACAGGTACAGAAGTCAAAGCACTCAGAGAGAGCCTTGCCAACCTGAATGATGCATATTGTCTCTTTGATCACGGTAGCCTCACTGTTAAAAATATGTTTATCGCTGAATATGACCATGGTACAATTTACAATCATGATGCCCGACGGGACAGAAGACTGCTTCTTCATAAATCAGAGCTAAAAAAATTGGAAAGAAGGGTTACTGAAAAAGGTTATACCATCGTACCTTATAAACTATATTTTTCAGAAAGAGGATTTGCAAAACTGGAAATAGCACTCGCTCAAGGTAAAAAGGAGTTTGACAAAAGAGAGTCTATCAAAGAAAGAGACTCCAAACGAGAACTGGACAGGGTAAAAAAGATTAAACTTTAACCATTTTTTCTACTTTTGCTACCAATAATATTTAAAAAAGTGTGACATGCAGTCATTTATCATCAGAAAAGCAGAACTTCAGGATATATCATCCATTTACCAACTGGTACATGAGCTGGCAGTATATGAAAAGGAACCAGAAGCATTAAAGATAGGTATAAAAGAATATCAGGAAGCTTTTGCTGAAGGTCTTATAGATAGTATTGTAGCAGAGATGGAAGGGAAAATCGTAGGTGTCACAGTATTTTATATGACTTTTTCTACCTGGAGAGGTAAGTGCCTTTATTTGGAAGATTTTTATGTTCAGCCACAGTTCAGGAAATATGGCATAGGTCAAAAACTCTTCGATGCCTATATTGCAGAGGCAAAGTCACAAGGTGCAAAACAAACCAAATGGCAGGTACTGGACTGGAACGAAATTGCCCTAAAATTTTATGACAAAAACAATGCTGTTATTGAAAAAAACTGGTGGAATGGAAAGATTTTTTTTGATGCCTGACACGATGGATTGATTTATTCCCGCTGTATTTGTATTATTTTGCGATAGTACAGTTTCTGAATTTTATATTTGAAAGAATATCTTTTAATAATATAGTTTCATCCAATTGAGTTGAAATACTATTTACTTAAATACATCGTTTCAAGTTTGGTAAAGATTTAAATCTAGACTATTGGTGTATATTTGTGAAGAAATCTGAATCTATGATTCCAGTCGAAAGTATAGAAAAAGCTTATTTGAATATAAAAGATGTGGTCAGCAGGACGCCACTCATGAGAAATTACAATTTGTCTAAAAAGTATAATTGTAATATATTTCTGAAAAGAGAAGATATGCAAGTGGTCAGATCATTTAAGATCAGAGGAGCATACAATAAAATGAAGATGATGGATTCCGCTTCGCTTTCCAAGGGTGTGATTTGCGCCAGTGCCGGAAATCACGCACAGGGAGTAGCTTTTGCCTGCTCTTCACTCAAAACCCGAGGTATCATCTACATGCCTAATACTACTCCCAATCAGAAAATCAGCAAAGTGAGACATTTCGGGGGTGACTGGATAGAAATCAGGCTCGTGGGAGATACATTTGACATAGCCAATAAAGTTGCTCTCAAATATTCTGTAGATGAAGACATACCATACATCCATCCATTCAATGATGAAGATGTGATAGCCGGACAAGGTACAGTGGCAAAAGAAATCCTGGACGATATCGATCAGACGATCGATTATTTATTAGTAGCCGTGGGTGGCGGGGGGCTCATCTCCGGGACAGGTTCCTATTTCAAACAAAAAAGTCCCGGAACAAAGATCATAGCTATAGAAGCAGAGGGAGCACCTGCATTGGCGGAATCATTAAAAGCAGGTCATTTGGTTCATCTGGATAAAATTGATTCTTTTGCGGACGGAATTGCTGTACAGGTAGTGGGTGATAAAACGTTTGAAATTTGTAAAGAAGTCATTGACGATATCATACTCGTTCCTGAAGGCAAAATTTGCTCCTTTATTTTATCTTTGTATAATGATGAGGCCATTGTCGTAGAGCCTGCGGGAGCCATCAGTTTTGCTGCATTGGATTATATGAAGGATCAGATCATAGGAAAAAACGTCATGATCATAGTCTGTGGTGGTAATAATGATATCACCCGCACCGAAGATATCAGAGAACGGGCATTATTGTGGGAGGGTAGAAAACATTATTTTATTGTTCGTTTGCCACAAAGATCAGGAGCGCTGATAGATTTTCTCAATCTTTTGGGACCTGAAGACGATATATCCCATTTTGAATACACTAAAAAAACAAGCCGTGACAGCGGTCCGGCACTGGTGGGCATTGAATTTAAAAACAGAGAAGACTATCAGCCATTAGTAGACCGCATGGTAGCCACCGGCATTTATTTTGAACACCTCAATAATAATCCAATGCTGTTTGAAATGCTGGTCTGACCGTCATCAAATTGCAGAAGTATCAAACATATATATGTTGACTTTATTAAAAAGAATTTCTTTTGTCATACTGAAAATCATTGTATCACTGATCCTGATATTACTCCTGATTATACTATTTTTATATTCCGGTACAACAGTGTATGACTTTCCTAAGACTACATCATTTGCGGGAGACCAGATATTTAATCCTTACGAAAACCTTCCAGCATTAAAATTTAAGGCTAATTTTCACGCCCACAGTTACTCATGGTCCGGAATCACCCATGGCGCTAATACTGAAAAAGAACTGTACGATGCTTATACAAACAGAGGATATGATATAACTTGTATTTCCAATTATCACAAGATCAGTGCCTATCATAAAAAGCTTACAGATCTGTATGTCCCGGCTTATGAGCATGGGTTTAACATACATAAAGCCCACTATCTGGCTATAAACGCAAAGAAAGTAAGTTTTTGGGATTTTCCTCTATGGCAGAATTTTTCTCACCAGCAGACGATCATCGATGTACTGCGCCAAAATGCGGAGATAGTAGCCCTTGCACATCCAAAATTTGGTGGAGGCCGATCATTTGAAGGCATGCAAACCCTCGTAGGATATCATCTGACGGAAGTACTCAATCATTACAGAAACTCAGAAGAATACTGGGACAAAGCCTTGTCGGCCGGCAAACTATCCTGGATTACCGGAAATGACGATATTCACGATCTTAAAGATCCGGAAATTTTTAAGATTTGGAATATCATATACTCCGATGTAGCTCAAAGGGATACATTGATGTCAAATATCAAGAGAGGAAAAAATTATGCTGTAGAAAGTTTTGAAGGGCTTTCAGATAATTCTTTTATCTCTTGCATAAAACAAGATGATAGTAGTTTTCTTTTCACTTTTGAGAATGTCGTAGACACTTTAGTATTTATTGGTCAGAATGGGATTGTCAGGCAAAAAATCATAGCAAAAAATAAAGCAAATTACAGTTTCAGACCCGATGACACGTATATCAGGGTTGTAGCCAAAAATAAAAACAGCAATATGTATTTAAACCCTTTGGTAAAATACAGTGGTAGTAATATACTTCATGTGTCAAATATTAAAGCGAATGAAAAAGTACTGTATACCTGGCTTTTAAGACTTTCTTTATTTGCCGTAATGATGGTATTACTCTACTGGTGGAAGCGATTTTTATTATCCAGACCCTTTGACAAAAAGCACACCTGAAAATAATACCATGGATCAAATCATTTCCTACATATCGAACAGAAGATCCGGGGGGATTCTATGTATGGTATTTCTATCCGCCTTTTTTTTTATCGGGTTAGGAGATGTTCATTTATTTGATTGGGATGAAATCAACTTTGCTGAATCGGCCCGTGAAATGCTCGAAAGCGGAAATTATAGTGTCGTGCAGATCAATTATACCCCGTTTTGGGAAAAACCGCCGCTTTTTTTCTGGATGCAGGCATTATCCATGAAAATTTTTGGAATAAACGAGTTCGCTTCACGATTTCCAAATGCTTTATTTGGTCTTATATATATGATCACTTTATATATTTTAGGAAGTCGTATGAAGGATATCAACTTTGGCATCTTTTGGTCATTATTATTTTTCGGATCCTTTCTGCCGCACCTTTACTTCAAGTCGGGCATTATCGATCCGGTATTCAATTATTTTATATTTTTATCCATATATTTTGCTTATCGTGTATTTGAAAATGACCACAACAATTATAAAAATGCCATTTTTGCAGGATTATTCAGCGGACTGAGTTTCATTACTAAGGGACCGGTAGGTCTGCTTTTACTTATTCTGACAGTGTCTTTTTTTATAATATCCCAAGTGTTTTTTCCAATGTCAACCGGTAGATTTTCTTTCCAAAACGGAATACACCTGATTAGAAAGCATTGTTGTCAGGTTACCGTTTGGAAAGAACTGGCATTATTTATTTTGGGTTTTACTCTGATCGTAGCGACCTGGTTATCCGCCGAGATTTATTATCATGGTTTTGATATTTTGGTTAAGTTTGTTTATTATCAGATCGAGTTGTTTAATACTCCTGTCGCCGGACATGGACAACCTTTTTATTATCATTTTGTGGTAGTTTTATTGGGCTGTTTTCCGGCATCAGTTTTAGCTATTCCGGCTTTAATATCGGGTCAGGTTAGAACGATACCTACATTCAGGTTGTGGATGATTGGGCTCTTTTGGGTGGTGATGACAGTATTTAGTCTCAGTACCACTAAGATAGTCCATTACTCTTCAATGACA
>JAYTNJ010000356.1:0-3645 GCA_043748345.1 Saprospiraceae bacterium | reverse complement strand
CCTCGTGCTATGACTGAGATTTTAATTTCTGTATCTTTAAGTAATTTTGTTAAATAATATATAGTGGTTTCGCCTTCAATGGTTGGACTTATTGCCATGATCAGCTCTGTAGGTTGCTCCGTCACAATTCTTTTTATCAATAAATCGATGCTAAGATCTCCGGGGCCGACACCATCCAAGGGAGAGATGACACCACCTAAGACATGATATCTGCCATTGTATTGATTTGTGTCTTCTATGGCCATAACATCTCTGGCATTTTCCACTACACAAATAACAGATGATTTTCTTGACGAGATAATACAAATATCACAAATGTCATTATCAGAAATAT
Source organism: Saprospiraceae bacterium (assembly GCA_043748345.1). GTDB lineage: Bacteria > Bacteroidota > Bacteroidia > Chitinophagales > Saprospiraceae > OLB9. Next base: position 3,311 of record JAYTNJ010000356.1, on the reverse strand, counting down.
TACAGCAAATGCTACATTTACAAACATCTGTGCTAAGTCTTGTAAGTGCAGCAGAAATTTTCTGAGCTTTTTTAGTGTTATCCTGAACCAGGTGTAAAGCAAGCCTTAAAGCTGATTTGCGACCTATTCCAGGTAGAGATGATAAAGCTGCTACTGACTCTTCAAGGATTTTTGACGAAAATTTCATGCAGCAAATTTAATATATTGTAATAGATTCTCATACATAGTCAAATGAATATTTTTAGTTTATAAAATTCATTTTTAATGGCCTAAGCATAAATAAGACTAAGAACTAGCATCAGTGGAAGCCAATTAACTACTATTTGCATGAGAAAGACTATCTTTGCTCCACATTTCAAAATTCATGTCCGGTTTAATTAAAAAAATCATTTCAGGTGCAAAAATAGCCCAGGATCAATCTAAGGAAATGGGGTTTCTTGATCATCTCGAAGAGCTGAGGTGGCATGTTATAAGAGCGGGCATTGCTGTTAGTGTTATTGCTATAACCGCTCTGGTTTATCAAAATGAAGTATTTGAGTACATAATATATGCGCCCAAAAAGCCAACTTTTATTACCTACAAAGTATTTTGTGCGATTTCAGAAGCTACCTGTTTCAGCCCTCCGGAACTTCAGTTGATAACCAGAGAGATGGGTGAGCAGTTTTTTATGGGTATTACAGTTTCATTATATTTGGGATTGATAGTGGCGTTCCCTTACATATTTTATGAGTTCTGGAAATTTATTAAGCCAGGACTATATGAAAATGAGGTACGTATCGCTAACAGACTCATTGGAGCAACTTCCATGCTTTTTATTTTAGGAGTATGTTTTGGATATTACGTTATTGCTCCTTTTGCAATAACATTTCTTGGGAGTTACTCTGTCGGAACAGAAACCATTAACAGCCCGACGCTTTCATCTTACGTAAATTATCTTACCATGTTTACTATTCCGGTAGGTTTGGCATTTGAATTGCCAATTGTTGTTTACTTTTTGGCAAGATTAGGAATCATTGGGCCTGATATTATGAAAAAATTCAGAAAAGAAGCATTTTTGGTAATTTTTATCATTGCTGCTATAATTACTCCACCTGACGCTTTGACGCAAATACTCGTAGGGGTACCTATGTATATTTTATATGAAATTTCAATCAAGGTCGCAGGAAGGGTTGTAAAAGATAATGAAAAGCGAGAGCAAAATAAATCAAACTGATGCAAAGGGTTTCTTCCAATTTGACTATTTTTTTTAAACTTTTTATACCTACGGTTTGGATAGTTTTTTTTACAACTTTCACTTTAGTTTTGTTTTTGATTGATCCCCAGTCACTTCCATTTTTGACATCACCAGTATTCAAATATCCTTTTTTAGGCCTGTACATAATTTTTTTCCTGATTCTCTATTTTACTGTAATTCAGTTATGGAGAGTGGAAATGGGAATGGATTTCTATACAGCAACTAATTACTTTAAAACCTATAGATTATCCTATGAAGATATCGAGCGAATACAAACCATCCCTTTAGGCAGACTGAAAGTCATAACATTCAGGCTTAAAGCTAAAGGTAGTTTTGGAAATAAAATCACTTTTCTTGCAAGTACACAACTTTTGGACATATTTTTAAATAGCCAACCTCAAGTTAAGGAAAAGTTTAATTATTTAATTATGTAAGTACCTGTTTACTTTAAAAAGTGTAATTATTAAATAATTTAAACTATTTGGTAACAGATTCCTTAAAATTAACTCTACGTTATAATGTTGGTAACATCTTAGATAATATAAATACAAAATAGGATTTACTGATTTTTAAGAGCGATAATTTAAAATCAGCTTATTTTGGGCTTCAAAATATGGAATAATGCAATGGTATCAAGGTACATTATTATTAATTTATGGGTTGATGGCTGGCTATTATTTTTATTTATCATCGATAATAGGATTGTAGTTGCCTTTGAACAAGGTTCATCCTGTACCCTGCTTTTACGAGTGAAATACTTTCACTGATGTGCTTCGTCCAATCCTTTTTCCAAAATATCTTTATACAAAATTGGCTCAGGGTACTCTTTTCTGAATTCGTATCGAAGGATATCAAACGTAGAAACTAGCCCCACCAGAATTCCGTCGCTAACGACTGGAATGGCATGAAACCGATTTGCTAAGAATAATTCTGCTGCAGTGCCGATCTTATCATCGGGTTCCAGTTTTGCCAACTTTGTAGTCATTATTTCTTTTACAAGAATATTGGGAAATTCTTCTGGTTTAAGTTTTTTTTTCCACATATCAAAAGTAGTTAGCATCCCGACTAACTTGCCTTCATCAGGTATGGGAATATGGTGAATATTTTTCGAAATGAAAATATTGCTCGCATCCTCCATTGTGTTCTCAAGGCCTAAAGTAATTAGGTCTCTGATCATAATTGCTTATAACTTTTCATTCATCATAATTCATAGAATTTTGGCTTCAAATTTAAAGCAAGATAAACGTTTTTTTTAAAATAATATTCGAAAATCACAAAAGAGTTTTTCATACCTTATTAATATATTTTATGTGTAGACAATTTCAATTATTAGGTTGATTTTTATGGATACCTGCACAACAATTTTTGGTTTTTTGTCATTTATGTAAATTATTGACCTACTTTTGCAAGATGAAGATATTTTCATTTTTACTATCTATCTATATTTTCTGCCTGGCGATCTTGCCTTGCAGCGATATTCATTTAGTAATGAATGAAGTTGAACATTCTGTTGCTTATCATAATGATCATCAAATACAAGATACACACGACCACAATGAAGATAGTGATAACCATTGCAGTCCTTTCTGTACATGTACTTGTTGTCACACTTCTATTAATTTTGAACTTGGCTCTAAAAATGTACTAGATTCTACAATGTTTGTTCAAGTGAGTACAGTTGATAATACATTTTTATACTATGACAGTCCTTCTTCTACGTTTTTAAATACGATCTGGCAGCCACCCAAGGTTAATACTTAATGTATCAGATGTTTATTACATTTTCTTTTTTAAATGATTATTACTCTTAAGGTAATATCCTGAATTTTATTTAAAAGTACTTTAATAAACACTCCTTCTTCGTAATGTAAAAGATTGCGTGCTCAAACATTATTCATTCATCATTAATCTTATAGATAGTGTTAGATAAAATTATTTATTTTTCTATAAAAAATAAGTTCATCATTGGGCTTATCACCGCATCGATGGTACTCCTGGGTATCTATAGTTTGTCGCGATTGCCTATAGATGCATTGCCGGATATTACAAATAATCAGGTGCAGATTTTGACTCTAAC
>JAYTNJ010000355.1:0-9436 GCA_043748345.1 Saprospiraceae bacterium | reverse complement strand
GAAATGCCAATCTAAAAGATATAAATAACGAAACAAAAAAAATTCAAAAAATATATAATGATGCCTGGGAAGAGAACTGGGGATTCGTGCCATTTACTGATGCTGAATTTGACTACCTAAAAAATGACTTGAAAATGCTCCTAGACCCAAATTTTACCTATATTGCAGAAAAAGATGGAAATGCGATTGGGTTTGGGATCACTTTACCTAATATAAACGAAATATTAATAAAAAATAAAAGAGGCAAGCTTTTTCCTTTTGGACTTTTCAGGTTATTACTAGGGAAAAAGAAAACAAAAACAGTCAGAGTTTTGGCTTTAGGTGTTTTGTCAGAATACCGTAAAATGGGAATCGAAGCTTTATTTTTTGCCAAAAACATTCAGGAAGCCAAACGAAGAGGTCTTTTAGGAGGTGAAGCATCCTGGGTTTTGGAAAATAACTTGTCTATGAAAGCAGCAGCCGAACACCTAAATGGTGAAAAATATAAAACGTACCGGTTATATAAGATGAAAATTAATTAATATAGTGATAAAAGAAAAAATTCTTATCACCGGTGCTAATGGATTTATCGGAAAATTCCTAGTACGTGATGCCTTAGAAAAGGGCCTCGAAGTATATACTACTGTGAGAAAAAATAGTGATGTTTCATCATTAAAAGAACTGGGTGCTCAAATTATCATCACAGATTATAATCATACTGAAAACTTGGTTGATTTATTTAGAAATGGAGGGTTTCAATATATCGTGCATAATGCCGGCCTGACAAAATCGCCTAGTCAGGATGAATTTATGCGAGTAAATAAAGGATTACTCGTAAACTTAATAAATGCAATAAATATATCTGGGGTCAGGATAAAAAAATTTATTTTTGTAAGTAGTGTTGCCGCATACGGCCCTGCTGACTTTCAATCTGATCATATCGTCAGCGATTCGTCCAAACCTCATCCGGTTACAAATTATGGTAGAAGTAAACTTGCTGCGGAAGAGTTTCTCAGAGCTCAGTCTCATATACCATATATTATCATAAGACCGACAGCAGTTTATGGCCCTGGAGAGCGTGACCTTTTTAATGTCTTTCAGATGATAAATAAACACGTGGATTTACAACCTGCATTATTGGGTCAGAAGCTTACTTTTATACATGTAAAAGATTTAGCAAATCTGGTTTTAACGGCAACTCTGAGTACAAAAATCAATAAAGCATATTTTGCCACAGATGGCAATATTTATACCGGTTCTGCCTTGAACGGATTTATAAAAGAATTTTTGGGTAAAAGAACAATTAATATTAAAATACCTATTTTTATTATGAAAGCGTTGGCTTATCTTACTGAAAAAGTCGCAGGATTATGGGATAGTTACCCCATATTTAACGTGGATAAAGTCAATGAATTCAAAGCCAAAAGCTGGAACTGCGATGTTAGCAATCTTGGGCCTGATTTAGGATTTAGAGCTGAATATGACCTGGTGAATGGTATTCCTCAAACCATAGCATGGTACAAGGAAAATAAATGGCTATAGCTTTATTGATTTTTATATCCAAACTATAATGTCAAAAAGAAAAATCAGATTTATACTTAATCCATTTTCAGGACCAAGAAATAAAATCGATGTAGTATCTCTGATTAATTCTCAAATAAATTCTGAGTTTATTGACGCGGAAATTATATTCACATCCTATCCAAAACATGCCAGCGAACTTAGTAAAGAAGCAGCTGATTTAAATTATTTTGCTGTCGTGGCGGTCGGTGGTGATGGCACTATAAATGAAGTGGCTTCAGTTCTAAGAGATACAAATACAGCTTTAGGAATAATACCTTTTGGATCTGGAAACGGATTCTCATACCACCTTGGAATAAGACGAAATATAGTTAAATCTATCGATTTGATTAATCAATGCAATAAAATATGCATAGATACCGCAATGATGAATGATAATTTTTTTATCAATGTTGCGGGGCTTGGACTGGATGCCAAAGTTGCTTTTTTAACAAAAAAGAACCACAAGCGAGGATTTTTGCCCTATTTTATCCAAACATTAAAGGAAAGTAGCGGATTCAAATTCATGAAGATGGAAATCAAAAGTCCATCTTCTGAGTGGACAGGAGAATATGCAATGGCTGCAATTGCCAATGGTTCAATGTATGGTTATGATTTTAGTATTGCGCCTAAAGCAAAAATGAACGATGCACTTTTTGATATAGTTTTGGTAAAAAAAGCCCCTATTTTCAAATATTTTCTTTTAGCTATAAGAATGATTTTTAAAACGTTGGACAGGAGTTCAATTGTTGAATATTTTAATTGTACAGAATTGTGTATCCGAACCAGCGATGCTGATTTCTATCATGTTGATGGCGAAGGACATGAATCAAATACTTTGGAATATAAATTTAAGATATATCCTTCATCTTTATACCTTTTAACACAATAACGACCAAAGAATGTTAACCTTAGCAATATGTGTCCTTCTTAACTCATTAATAGGTGTAATTTTTAAATTTTTTGAGAAATACTCGATTGACAACTTTCAAGCTATAGTTACTAATTACTTTGTGTGCGTGCTGACTGCTGCATTTACTATAAAAGGTAACCCTATACCTACACCTGTTTACGGGCAAGTTTGGTTTGGTTATGCTGTGGTATTGGGTGTGTTATTTATTATTGTGTTTAATATTATGGCACTGGCAGTGCAAAAATCAGGGGTCATGATGGCTACCATTTTCCAGAAAATGTCACTGATAGCACCGGCCATTTTAGCAATATTTTTTTATGGTGAAAGTTCCGGCTTATACAAATGGATGGGTATAATAATGGCTATTGGTGCTATAGCTCTCTTGAGTTACCAAAGTGAGTCCGACAAGAGTGTCGATGTCAAAACTAAACCAACCAAACATCTTCTATTTCCATTGCTTACATTTTTGGGTTCTTGTCTGATTGATAGCTCTATTTTCCTAATTGAAAAACAAGGGTTTGTTGAAAACGGTGATATTGGTTTTGTAGCAAGTCTCTTCTTTTTTGCTGCCGTTTCCGGATTAATTTTTCTCATATATAATGTAGCAATGGGCAAAACAAAAATTTATTTAAAAAATATCATTGCTGGAATATGTTTGGGCATACCCAATTTTTATTCCATATATTTTCTTTTCCTGGCCTTACAGCAAGGCATTGAAGGCTCGGTTGTATTTCCTGTGAATAATGCAGGCGTACTGCTTTTGGCATCTGTGTACGGTATTCTGATTTTTAAAGAAAAAATAAATTTCTACAAAATGGCTGGTTTTATCCTCGCTGTTATTTCCATTTTTATTATCACTCTCGCATAATACAAAAATATTAATTTTTACACATCCTACATCCTTTCCTTAAAATGTAAGGACTTGCCTATGAAGACTAAAATCCTACAATTATTCCGAACAGAAAATATCTGCCTGCTTGCGGATATACAAAGTTTTCTGTAATCAGTTCCCCGTATATATAACTGTATGTATAACCATTTGCTGAATAATTATAGTTTAATATGTTGTTAACAGATAAAGTCGCTCTACAAGTCTTCCAGTATTTCGATTTTATCTCTTTCGCCATTCTAAGATTTTGATAATGATAAGATGGCAATTTACGGTTCTGGTCCGAAGTATTATCCAGATACTGAATGCTGACAAACTTTGACGAAAGCTCAGTTTCTAAGCCCGGGATGGGTCGAAAAACCAACTGAATTGCACCCACAACTGCAGGAGAAAATGAGATTTCTGTATTTGCATGTTGTACGATCTTTTTTGCAAAACCGTCGGTATAGTCTACTAATGTTTCCTTAAAAGACGAAATTTTGTTCTGACTTAGGTTGAGATTAGCTTGTAACGCCCATTGATCAGAAAGATCGGCAGCAAAACTTCCTTCCCACCCTACCCTGTAACTGTTTGGAACATTTATCCGTACGGGAGCTCCAACATCGTTGAGTTCGCCGGTGAGTACAAGCTGATCATTATATTTCATGAAATAAATATTAGACTCCATTTGAAATCTTGACGATAAGATTGCTTTATAACCAAGTTCCAAATTTTTAAGCTTTTCTCTAACTGGTAATTCTGAAAATGTATTATCAATAAAATCTCCTCTGGATGGTTCCTTATGAGCTATAGCATATGAAAGATATAGAAAATGATTATTTTTTAAGGAGTAGCTAAACCCAAACTTAGGATTAAAAAATAAATCATTGTAATTGACCTTGATGTTTTTAAGGTCGTTATCAATTCCATGGACTGTGTACCTGATGTGCCTTAATTGTAGGTCACTATGCACCGAGAATCGGTCAGTAATGTCATATATAAGTCTAAGGTAAGAAGACAAATCTGATTTTTGACCAGTGTTATCGTAATATTTTTTTCGTTTATCGTGATCGGGGTGATTTATTGATAACTTAATAAGATTACCAAAATGGGTGCCGGAATAATAGGAAGTCGAAACCCCACCTTGCAACTTCCATTTTTTAGCAATAGTATGTTCAATATCACTATTAAATCCTATAAAATCATTATCAAGCCAACGTCTCCTCACAATATCTGCTTCAGTGATTTCTTCTCCAATTTGAGGCATAATAGCATTTAATTGATAATTTTCAAATTTATCATTATATCTGAACTCTTCAAAAAACCCTTTCCCTTTTGTGTAAAATAATGTTGATTTAAGCTTTGTCTTTTTATTAAGTAACACAGAATGAATAAGTTGAATATGCGTTTGCCTATAGTTGTCCACCTGATCAGGATAAGTGTAAAAATTATATCTTCGATCAGAATCAAATAAATTGACAGAATCCAGATTAGATTTATAAATACTCCCTTTATTATTATTGTAATGTTTTAAAAGAGATTGCTGAGTGCCATAAATTTTTTCCCAAGGTACCCCATTCCAAGCCTGATAAGTGACTTCTTTTCCACTCAATATGTTTAATTTTAGAGAAGATTTTGCTGTGACTCTGGCGGCTGAAAAAAACATCGAACTGAGGTCAGCGGAAGCTCTGTCGACATACCCATCAGATTTAATAATACTAAATCTGCCATCCAACATGAATTTTTTATTTATCAACCCAGTGCCAACATTTACACTAATTTTTTTTGTATTAAACGAACCCACTCCACCTGCAATTTCAATATAAGGATTTATTTTAGTATCAGAAGTATTTATGCTAACCGTACCGCCAAAAGCTCCGGAACCATTGGTTGACGTACCTACCCCTCGCTGGATCTGAACATTATTTACTGATCCCATTAAGTCAGGTAAATCAACCCAAAAAACATTTTGAGATTCAGCATCATTAAGGGGAACTCCATTAATAGTAACATTAATTCTAGTTTGATCAGAACCTCTCAAACGCATACTTGTATACCCAATGCCGGCACCTGCATCTGATGTCACAACCATTGATGGGCTCCACTGCAAAAGAAAAGGAACATCCTGTCCAAGGTTCTCCTTTTGAAGCGCTTTTTTATTAAGGTTTGATTTAGTAAATGGTCCGTTGTCAGCCACTCTGTTAGCCTGAATTTCTATCTGGTCCAGATTATAAATCTCTCCTTGCAGGATAATATTAAATACTTTATTACTATTGATCAAAACCTTTTGCTGAAAAGTCACGTAACCGATAAAAATGATTTTAAAATTATATTCACCAAAAGGTATGTCTTTAATAATATAATTTCCTCTTTCGTCTGAAGAAGCTGCAAATGATGTATTTTCTAAAAAAACTGTGGCAAAAGTCAGCATTTCTCCTTTTTCATTTTTAACAGAACCTGTTAAAGAAAATTGAGATTTTAATGAAAAAAAAGAGAATAGTAAAACAAATAAGGTTAAGTAAGATTTCAACAGATTTAATTTTAATTTTAAAACCAAATCCTTATGAGATACTTAAAATTGCATGTTCCTTTTCAGCATTACCTGAACAGGTTCGATGGGTATGATCTCAGCCTGAAAATAATTCAAGCACCCCTATAAGGAACTGCAAATATAGACTTTTATTTCAAATAATAAGGGAGTCTATATATTTTGATATTCATCATTCATCCATCTGCCGAAAAAAAACGTACTTTCATCGAAAGCTTTGGAAATAACCTGCGTTTGGCTATTTCTTTGTTTATCTTTACATCACGATTTGATATAATGAAAGTATTTACTAAGATATTTTGGGAAAGTCTACAGCAGGCCTTAGGATCTTTGAGAGGAAATAAACTCCGTACCTTCCTTTCATTGTTGGGTATTACTATTGGAATCTTTTGTATTATCACAGTAAAATCTGCAGTTGACTCATTACAAGCCAATATTGTAAGTGGATTTAGTGAGCTGGGAAGTGATGTAATTTATCTTGACAAAATGCCCTGGAATGAAGATCCGGGAGATAATTACTGGAAATATGCCAAAAGACCCGACCCTAATTTTGAAGACTATGAAGCGATAAAAAGAAAATCAAAGCTAGCTGAGAATGCTTCCTATACAGTATTCACTGGAGGAAGAACTATCAAATTTCTTTCAAGTTCTGTATCCAATGCATTTATAATGGGAGCTACTTATGAGTATGCCGCGATACAAAATATTAAACTTGCAGAGGGAAGATACTTTTCAATTAACGAATATGAGACAGGGACAAATAAAGTAATTCTTGGATATAAGTTGTATAATGAACTTTTTAAAAGCTTGAATGGCATTGGGAAAGAAGTAAAACTTTTTGGGCAGGATTTTCAAGTAATTGGATATCTTGAGTCTGAAGGAGATAATGTATTCAATTTTCTTAATTTTGATGAAGTTATCTGGGTTGGGTATAAAACAGCTAAAAAATTTATCAATGTTCAAGAAAAATCTACTGTTGGCAGATTGCTTAATATAAAGGCTAACTCAGGTATTTTGATGGATGATCTTAAAGGTGAAGTAGCGGGCATTATTCGTGCTGAAAGGCGTCTTAAACCTTTAGAAAAAGATAATTTTTCTATGAATGAATTATCGATGCTGGCTCAGGTCTTGGACAGCGTATTTAAGGTAATAAATATAGCGGGATTTATCATCGGCATATTTGCATTGATTGTTGGTATGTTTAGTGTTGCAAATATTATGTTTGTCTCTGTAAAAGAACGTACAAGTATAATAGGCATAAAAAAAGCCTTGGGTGCCAAACGATTTGTTATCCTGATGGAATTTCTGATAGAAGCCATTATCCTATGTGTAATAGGTGGGGTTATCGGACTTGCCTTAGTTGCAATTGTTTTGAAAATCATTTCATTGCTTATCCCATTCAGTATGAGTATGTCATTAGTTAACATAACTATTGGGATTGTATCTTCTATTACAGTAGGTATTATCTCAGGTATATTACCCGCACTTCAAGCTTCCGGAATGGATCCCGTAGAAGCAATCAGGGCCTAAATTTATTTTAAACCCCAGTCAAGTACTACCTTCCCTTTTGATTTCCGGGACTCCAAATACTTATGAGCTTCCGATATTTCTAATGCTGGAAATATTTTATCTATTTGAAGATTTATCCTACCCTCACTGACCATAAAAACTACGTTCTTAAGGATTGAACTCAATAACTCCGGCTTAAAGTCTGCTATCCTTAACATATTCACTGTAATTATTGATTTCGATTGCATCAATAAAGATATAGGTGAAAATAGCCCAAATCCCCACAACATGCTCAAAAGTTTAAGTTTATTTTTTGTTGAATCAATTTGTTCAGCTGCCCCAAAACAAATGATTCTGCCTCCTGGGCCCAAAAGTTTCATACTCTTATTAAAAACAGATCCCCCTATACTGTCAAAAACAGCATCCATTTTGACTCCACTTGCCCTTATTTCGTCATAGAAGTCTATCTTTGTATAATCAATGATGTGATCAACACCTAATTCTTTAAGATAATCAACTTTGCCTCCGGAAGCTGTCCCATAAACAATGCAGCCACTATTTTTCGCGATTTGAACTAATATACTGCCCACGCCGCCGGCAGCTGCATGAATCAAAACCCTTTCACCTTTGTGCAATTGCGTACATTCTTGAGCACAATAATATGCTGTACAAGCTTGTGTAGCAAGTATAGTTGCTTCAGGTAAACCAATATTTTCAGGAATTATTGAAACCCCGAATTTACTGGTAGCAACATATTCTGCATAGCCTCCAAAACGAGTCATAGCACATACTTTCTGCCCTATTTTAAATTCAGTTACATTTTTTCCAAGGGCAGATATCTCGCCGGCAACATCATATCCCAAAAGTGCCGGAATTTTCCGTGCATCCGGATACATTCCACGCCTTGCAATTATATCAGCAAAGTTCAAGCCCGAAAAATGCACCTTTATTAAAACTTCATTTTCAGCTGGGTTAGGAATTTTTGCTTCTCTATATTCAAATGCCTTATCAGCTTCTCCATATTTTACAAGGTATATTGCCTTCATAGTGCATCAATTGTTTTTTTGATCATGCAAATATACGGGGTTACTTCTGAATCTTGTAAATTTGGATAATAATAAGAACTGATTATATATCTTTGACCAGAGAAAATAATATTTTATGAATATAAAAATTTATTTAGCACAGGCTGTAAATATGGGCACTAAACTATTAAACACGTTACCGTTTATTGTTGATAATCGCTTATGGAAAGGGTTTTTCAAGCATAAATTTGTCATGATTGTATCAATTATAACCGCCATGGCCATTCCCTACGCAATATTTCAATATCTAGGATCAAAAATAGCAACATTTACTAACGGTTCAGATGAAACTTATACCTTTACTTCAACAGCTATAAATAACTCTGTAAGTTTTCAATCATTATTTGATGGTGGTTATAAGTACTTAGTTTTGATATTAATTCAAATGCTAGTAGTTTATTTTTCCAATAAAACAATAGAATATTTGTCTAGTGTTAGGATACATATATCCGTAAAAGGGATAATCAATGCTCAGGTAAGAATAATCATAGTTTCATTTAGGAATTATATCTTTTAATTAGTTAATTGGTGTTGGTGTTGGTATTTCTATTGTTATTGGTTTGTTGGCGTCTAGGTGGTTGGAACGAATTGCAAAATTTGCTATTGGTTGTTATTTTGTAGGTTACCATCTTATAGATAATTATAATTCTACATTTAACATTAGTATAAAAGAAAGTACGCAAATAGTCAGAAGACATGCCGGCGCTGCGCTAGTTGTAGGGTGAGTAGCCAAAATACTATTCCTGTCACCATTTTTAGGCTCGTTAATGGTATCGATAATATGTTCAGTTGGGGCAACTTGGTATATGCACACAAGTAAGGATCAACACGCTGGAAATGACACTTTTGTACAAAAATTTGATCAAAAATAATATTATGTGTCTAGTTTCACTAGGTTGTTGGGGGCACCAGCCCCCCCTTTCTTACGGAGTGAAGGCGTAGCCGAAACGAAGTAAGAAAGGGGGGGCTGGCAA
>JAYTNJ010000354.1:0-6622 GCA_043748345.1 Saprospiraceae bacterium | reverse complement strand
TTGCCAGCCCCCCCTTTCTTACTTCGTTTCGGCTACGCCTTCACTCCGTAAGAAAGGGGGGGCTGGTGCCCCCAACAACCTAGTGAAACTAGACAGTTTAGAATTAAAGTTTTGCGTCAACGGCAGCAAGTTCACTTTCATCTACCATTTTGAAGAGACTAAATATCTTCTCTCTTGCTTTTGTTCGTACGTCCTTATCTATATAACATGCTATCGTTACCAAACCGAAACTGATCACGCCGAGATCATCAGTAAATCCAAATATAGGAGTAAGATCAGGAATACTATCCAATGGAGACAAAAGATATGCAAAAGCTCCCAATATAATTCTTTTAGCCCATGCCGGAGTTCTTTCGGACTGATACGCATAGACCATCAACAAGATAGAATAAGCTAATCTTGTACCCAGCATTTTAATTTTCTTTTGCAGAAAAGACATTATATTCAACATTTTTATCACTACTTTGCTTTTTAAGATATAACAATAGTAAAGAGCTAATGATTCCTGGTTTAAAGAATATTTAGACCAATGGTATATTTTAATAGATAACCTGAATACATTGTATTAGCTTTATGTGCATATACAATTTCATATTAGACCATATAATTTACTTTAAACCAAATACAAAAGTTGATGCACCTCCTTCTTCAAAAAAAGATTGATCTTCTATTTTCATAAATTCAAAATTTTGAAAAGCAAAATATCAGTAGATACATGATCATTTGGGAAATATCATAACTCTACAATCTGCAACTTGGCAAACAAAAGCATAATTCTTTTTTCAGGACTATCCGTCAAGGCATCAAAAATAATAGTAGCCACAAGTCTTTCGTCCACACTCATCACTTTCCCCTGACCAAATTTCAGATGAATTACTTCCATACCAGGCTTGATATCATTGGGATTGGCAGCCACAAAGTCACTTGGGTTTACAGAGATCATAACTTTTTTTGCTCCTAATGGTTTAAAATTACCTAAAATTTTGGGCTCAGGAAATGCAGGCTTTTTATTGATGGAAATGATAGAATCAAGATTACGCTCCGATATTTCTTCCAGAAATCGGCTAGCATCATTAAATCTCATCTGGCCATACTGGTAGCGACTGTTAGCATAAGTAAGGCATAAAAATTCTTCGGCTCTGGTGATGGCTACATAAAAAAGCCGGCGCTCTTCATCCACATTATTACTTTCAGTGAGTGCCATATAACTAGGAAACAGGTTTTCTTCCAGACCTACCACAAATACAGATTTGAACTCAAGACCTTTGGCGGAGTGTACAGACATGAGTGTGACATTGTCAGGATTTTCTTCCTTCTGGTCTGCATCTGTCATCAGCGATATAGTCTGAAGATATGCAGAAAGGCTCCTGTCTGTAGACCCTTCTTCGCCTGACTGGAGCTCATCTTCCTGTACAAACTCCTGAATACCATCAAGTAGTGAAGTGATGTTGTCGAGCCGACTCTGGCCTTCGGGAGATTTATCTTCTTTCAGTAAGGTCTGAATACCACTATGACGGGCAATATAATCAGAGATCTCATAGGCATTGGATTTGGTGGCTTTGGCTTTAAAAGCACGAATCAGTTCCACAAATTCGCCAATGCTTTTACGAGATCGGTGGTTAAATTCAATTTTTGTCAACACTTCCCACATGCTCATATCATTATCATCAGCCAGCTGTGCGATTTGTTCTATGGTACTTTCGCCTATGCCGCGCCTTGGATAATTGATGACTCTTTTGAGGGCCTCGTCATCTTTATCATTGATAGTCAGTCGCATATAAGCTATGAGATCCTTGATCTCTTTTCTTGAGTAGAAAGATAAGCCGCCATATACTCTGTAAGGTATATTATACCTCCGCAATTGTTCTTCAAAAACCCTTGACTGTCCATTGGTGCGGTATAATATGGCAAACTCTTTATTTGCAAGATTATGTCTGTTTTTTTGTTCTATTATGGTATCAGCTACACGTTTTCCTTCTTCAGTTTCGGTCATGGTTTTTATGACCTTTATCTTATTGCCCTCGGTGCGGTCAGTCCATATTTTCTTTTGTATCTGTCGCTCGTTGTGGGTGATGACATCATTGGCAGCTTCTACTATATATTGGGTAGAACGGTAATTTTGCTCCAGTTTGAAAGTCTTTAGATCTTTAAAGTCATTTTCGAACTGAAGAATATTTTCTATAGTAGCGCCTCTGAAGGAGTATATACTCTGCGCGTCATCTCCTACTATACACATATTATTGGGGCTGTCAGGATATACTGTCAGCAATTTCAGGATTTCATACTGAAGATAATTGGTATCCTGAAACTCATCTACCATCACATATTGAAATTGGCGCTGATATTTTTCACGGGTATTATCGGGATTCTGATACAATAATCTGAACATCTGGAGAAGAAGATCGTCAAAATCCATAGCACCGGCGCGCATACATCTGGCAGCATATTTTTCATATATCACATGAATCAATGGACGCCTGTTCATACGGTCATAGGCCATGAGTTCATCATTGGCTATATAGGCTTTGGGTGTGATCAGGTTACTTTTGGCAGCAGAAATTCTGGACCTGACAATGCCCGGGGCATATACTTTTTTATCGAGATTCATCTGCTTGATGATCTCAGAAACTACGCTTTTGGTATCATCCGTATCGTAGATTGTAAAATTATTAGGATATCCTATACGGTGGGCTTCTACCCTTAGTATCCTGGCAAACAGCGAGTGAAAAGTACCGGCCCACACACGTTGAGCTTTAGGCCCTACTACTCTTTCGATACGGTCTTTCATCTCCCGCGCAGCCTTATTTGTAAAAGTCAGCGCCAGAATATTACCTGGGTTGATCCCTGTATGGATCATGTGTGCTATCCTGTATGTCAAAACTCTGGTCTTACCGGATCCTGGTCCTGCAATAACCATAACAGGCCCATCAATACAAGATGCTGCCTGTCTTTGTATTTCATTGAGTTCATTGAGATATGAGGAACCTACTTCACGCATAAGGGTGCAAAGTTGGTGAAAATTGCTGAATTTTGCAGTTTATCGAATTATAATTTTTATTAATATTTACCCTAAATTGAGCTCCACACCAATCGGACAATGATCTGAACCCATCTCCTGATCCAGTATAAAAGTATCTTTGATTGCAGCTTTGAGCCTTTCGTCCACTAAGAAATAGTCTATGCGCCAACCCATATTTTTTGCTCTCGCTCCAAATCTAGCACTCCAGAAAGAATACTGTATTTTGTCGGGATGTAAAAGACGGAAAGAATCAATAAATCCTCTGGAAAGTATTTTGTCCATGCCATCGATTTCTACCTGGGTGTAGCCAGATGTTTTATTATAATTTTCTTTGGGCCTGGCAAGGTCGATGGCCTGATGTGCTACATTAAAGTCACCTGTGACGATGACATTTTTTTTCTGTCGAAGTTTTGCCAGATACTGAGAGAAGTCTTCATCCCATTCGGCACGGTATTCCAGTCTTTTGAGACCTTCACCACTGTTGGGCACATACACGTTTACCATATAGAAATTTTCAAACTCGGCAGCGATGACTCTTCCTTCGTTATCATGCTGATGTACACCCATATCATTCATTACGGAGATTGGCTCCTTTTTTGAAATGATACAAACACCGGAATACCCTTTTTTATCAGCAGAATTGCTGTGTATATGGTAATCCTTGAAGGAAGCAAGCGCTTCAGCCACCTGATCGTCCTGTGCTTTAGTCTCCTGGAGACAGAATATATCTGCATTCATTTCAGCAAACTGCTGCAAAAAGGTTCTACCTACTACAGCACGTATACCATTGACATTCCAGGAGATAAGTTTCATTATGATGTTTTATTTTACAGCACAATATTAATCTAAAATTGATTAACAATCGAAGTTATGACTTGATTTTATTTTAGATTTCCTTCCATTTTTGAACAGTATACTAATCTAAAAATTAAATTCAGCTCCAAAGTTTATCCATCTTGGCAAGCCCACTCTGATACCCTGTGGTCGCCTGCTGACGATGTATTTTTCATTGGTCAGATTTTTTAATGATAATGTAAATATTGTATTCCATGAATTGATTTTGTATCCAATATTTGCATCCAGTGTATGATATGATGGTATATATCCGATTCGACCATCAGGAGAAGGTATTTTAGTGTTGAGCTCATTGCTATACTGACCAGAAACAAAGTTTGAACCCAATCTGAAAATTAACCCATTTAATGATTCCACTGAAATAGAACTATTGACCAACAGTGATGGTGCATAGGGTGTGTTATTATCATTTAAACTCTTTCCTCCTTGCTGTCTGTCACCATTAAAATATGCATCAGTATAAGTCACGTTAGTATTCAAAAGAAGTGAAGTACCGGACCATCCAGCCATTTCAGATATATTTATGTTTAATGCGCTTTCTATGCCTTGATGAATGGTGCAGCCACCATTTACTAATCCTGTGCCCGTGTTTCCACTGGATTCTGATACAGGAATGATCTGATTGCTGAAATTCATGTGGAACCCCGTTAATTCAATATGAATTCCTTGAGTAATTGCAGTCCTGATTCCTAATTCTGAGTTGACACTTTTTTCAGCTTGTAAATCATACACTTCTCCAGTATTAGAAATGGCATTTTTAGTTCTCGGAGGTGCAAATCCTGTATGCACACCACCAAAAAGTGTAGTTTTGTCATTAATTTTCCAAGTTAGTCCAGCTCCAGGTATAAAATGTGACAATGTATTAGATTTATTTAATATGGTATCTTTCAAAACGCTCTGACCATTAATGATAAATGTTCTTCGATTAATGTTTCTGCCATAATTAAAAGACTCCATTCTTACACCATAATGTAATTGAAGATTTTGTCTGACAGAAAATGTTTGGTGTATGTATGCACTAACAGCATCACCTGGTCTTGTCTCATCTTCTACCAATGCTCCTGAACTAACATCAGGTGAACTTCCATTGATTCTTTGTTCTTCTGCTTTTTCGTTTATGTATCGCACACCAGCTTTCAAAAGATGGCCGAAACCAAATAATTTATAATCGTGTTCCACACGTGACTCCACTCCAGCAACTTCAAATTGTCTGTTCCTATTGGCAGATGTTTTGCGCATATAGATAGCACCTCCTGAGATGCTTTCATCTCCCCAAGTGACACCAGTCCAATTCGATGGCTTTGTATTGGTTGGATTATTTGACGTAAAATCTTGTCTTCTCCAGTCTCGTGTAGTTGTATAAGCAAAAGCAGTGGTCTTCAGTCGGGTTTTTTGAGTCCATTTATATTCATGGTTGAAACTGACACTTAATCTTCTTACTGAAAGTAGGTCATCAGGAGCCATGAGTTCAAAATCTTGCCCACCTTGATCATACATGGTTTGTGTAAGACCAATATAAGTTGAATTGGATGTTTCGTTATAAAATCCTGCCTTAAAGGATAAGGCTGATTTTTCACTTAAATTAAACACCAACTTTCCGTTGATATCAGTAATGTCAAAACCTGCATATCCCACTTTGTCAGCATGTTTTTTTAGTACCGTCAGATTATATCCCGCTTTCCCAAGAGTATTTCCATATTGTAACAATGCACTAAGATAACCACCCTGACCTGATTGAATTCTTATTTTTCCCATAGATTCTATGGGTGGTGCTGCTGTTAGGTAGTTGACTACTCCACCGATTGTCTGAGGGCCGTATAGTATTTGACCCGAACCTTTTAGAATTTCTACTCCAGTCATTCTATCTATTGGAGGTGTATAGTACATTTCCGGTTCTCCATACGGGGCTAGAGCTACAGGAATTCCATCTTCGAGGATCAAAAGCGATCTGCTTCTGTCAGGATCTAGTCCCCTGATACCAATATTTACCCGCATACCGGAACCTTCCTCATCCACTACATGAACACCGGGGCTTCTTCTGAATACTTCGTTGCCTGAAAGCGGATTGATCATCTCAATTTCTTTTTTATTCAAATATGAAACAGAGCCTGGAATTCTTGAAAACATGCGGTCACTTTTGCCGGTTATCAGAACTTCCGGAATCAGAAACTCATCTTCATCTAAGATGATCCGGACCAAAACCATGCTATTTTGCGACACTTCTATGGTTTTAGTGAAGGCCTGGTACCCCAAAGCAGATATAAGCAAAGTATATTGGCCTGGATTGATATTATACAGTTCAAATTTTCCTTGCAAATCGGTCATTGTTCCGGTCAAAGTGCCCTTTAAGGTTATGTGGACGCCTATGACAGGTTCTGATTGCTGGTTGAGTATAGTGCCTGAGATGGCTGGTCTTGGCTCGCTGAGCAGATTATTTGCGGCAAAAGATGTCTGACTAAGTAATATTATGAATGTAAAACAGGTAAAGATTTTTATTCTCATTTTTATTTGGATTGATTCTAATTAACGGCAAATATAGTACAGGTATTTTAAAAACAAAACTTATTTAGAATAAATCTAATTACAAATTATTATGATATAAATCATCTTATCAATGTGGTGCCAATTTTTTAGGTGAGTAAATTGATATCAGATAAAACAATGAAATATAATTCATAAATCCAGTTCAAATTTAGACTCCAATTTCATACTTTAGAGATATTAAGACAATTTTTGGCATCATATTTG
>JAYTNJ010000353.1:0-24950 GCA_043748345.1 Saprospiraceae bacterium | reverse complement strand
GTAGGAATAATCTCAATCTTGTGTATGGTGGACTTTTGCATAATAAATCATATGGGTACACCACAAAAGTAAGATATATAAAGAGGATATCAAAGCATTTTCAAACCTTCATTTAATATCCTGTTAAATTGCCAGACATCCTGAAAGGTATTGTAAAGAGGTGTTGGGGCAACGCGTATCACGTCAGGTTCTCTCCAGTCAAGAATCACTCCATGATCTATGAGATAATGAAAAAGTCTTTTATCAGGATTTTTCATTTGTAAGGACAACTGGCAACCTCTTTTCTGAACTTCAGAGGGTGTTAGGATCCGTATCTTTTCGTCTTCGGCTGCATTAATCAGGTATTCAAGATAGGATGTAAGTTTTTCTGATTTGGACCTGAGATTTTTCATGCCTGCCTCAGTAAAAATATCAAGAGAAGCTTTAATGACCGCCATCTGTATCACGGGTTGGTTACTTAGCTGCCAGCCTTCGGCAGAGGGAATCGGATTAAATTCCGGAGCCATCAAAAATCTGGTCTTTTTATCCTGACCCCACCATCCGGCAAATCTCGGCAGCTCTTTATTCTGATGATGTCTTTCATGAATAAATATTCCTGCCAGACTTCCAGGGCCAGAATTCATATATTTATAGGTACACCAGGCTGCAAAATCAGGCCCGTCATTATGTAAATCAAGCTCAATATTGCCGGCCCCATGAGCAAGATCAAAACCGACAATGCACCCCTTTTCATGGCCCATTTTTGTAATTTTATTCATATCATATACTTGACCTGTATAATAATTGACACCACCTATGAGTATTAGCGCTATTTCGTCACCATGCTTTTCTAGTTCGCTTTCTATCTTTTCTAAAGAAATATTGTATTGACCTTTTTCAGGTTTTAATTCTATCATCGCTTCTGATGGGTCAAAACCATGGAATCGGACCTGACTTTCTATAGCATACCGATCAGATGGAAAAGGCGAATAGTCAAAAAGAATTTTATACCTCTTTTTATCAGGCTTGTAAAAACTCACCATCAGAAGGTGCAGGTTTACGGTAAGGCTATTCATAACAACTACTTCAGATGGAAGAGCACCTACAATTTCTGCCATAGGTCCTGTTAAAAGTTCATGATAAGGTACCCATGGATTTTTCCCATTAAAGTGGCCTTCAACTCCCAGGTTTTTCCAATCTTCAAGCTCCTGATGAATATAATGTTCTGTGGTTTTGGGCATAAGTCCAAGGCTGTTTCCACACATATAAATGACGTCATTACCCAACTTATCTTTTGGTATGAAGAATTTATCTCTAAATAAAGAAAGGGTGTCTTCAGTATCTGATTGTCTGGCGAATAATAGTGAACTGTCCATTGGAAAAATATTTATTGAGCTATAAAACAAAAGAGACTGATATTGTTGTATCAGTCTCTACATTCTTTTCAAATATATATACGGTCTCTAATTAATTTATTTACCTCCGAAACTTACACCCAATGTTAATTCATGGGATCCGTTGTTATAGTCCTGTATCAGGTTTGAAGAAGTATTGTAAGAGTAATAAAAATTAAGTTTTTCCACTTTTGTGCCGATTAAAAACCCTAGTCTTTTGTCTGCTCCTAAAGTGTAGGTTACCCCACCAATCAATTTGTCCTGAAGGAAACCAAAATTTAGGTTCATGTCAATATGTGCAGGTACATTAGCCAGTTTCTTCATGATAATACCTGGTGTCATTGTGATGTCCTGCTGTATATCCATCTTATAACCAAACTGTAAAATAACCCCTACTTCTCTATCCTGTGACTTAGAATCCACATCACTGATACGGGCACTGACAGCTGATGGAATAGCTATACCGTAAGTCAGCTTATCCAAATATATACCATAGATACCAAAAGATGCGTCAAAAAATTCCGCACCTTCCAGTGCCAGATTTATAACAGGGTCGCTAGGGTCAGCATTACCGAATCCTGAAAGACCATGTTTTATATATTCGGCTGAAAGGCCAAAACCTATCTGATTGGTTGCTGATTTGATCATATAGCTCAAACCGATGGCACCTTTTGTTGTTTCCAGCGATCCAAATCTGTCAGAAACAATATTGACGCCCAAACCTAACCTGTTTCCTACCGGTCCATTATAAGACATGGTCAATGTACGTGGGGCTCCGTCTATTCCTGACCACTTATTACGATAGTTTACAAGTATCTGTTGTTTCATAGCTGCTCCAAAAGCGCCGGGATTTATCAGTTGAGGATTTACCTGAGCCTGGGTGTAGATATATCTCTCATCAAAATATCTTGACTGACCACTCACACTTAATGTACATAACACAAATGCTGAGAAGCCAATAATCGATTTTACAATATTCTTAGTCTTCATATTTTATTCTTTATTGAATAAGCTAATTATTTGATTAGTTTGTTCTTAGTAATGTAACTGTACCTTTATATATCTCTCGTCTTCCTTGCCCGAAATTGACTGTCAATACCCATATATAAGCACCTTCAATAAGACTTTCATTATCCTTATCTACCCCCTGCCAAGTATTAGCATAATTACTTTCAGAGTATATTGTTCTCCCCCACCTGTCAAATACTGTCAGATCGTTAGAAGTATTATTATCAATACAGTTAATTATAAACAAATCATTGATTCCATCGCCATTAGGTGTAATAACAGTTGCTGCTGAATAACACTCTCCTGCAATTTTACAATCTCCCACTTCAAGATTAGTCAATCGTAATTCACATTTATTGCCGTCAGTTACGGTTACATTATAAAATCCTTTGGCTAGATTTTCTATTTTATTATCCAGATCAGAAATTCCAAACCAAGAAAAGCCATAATTTCCGGCACCGGTATTGTTCATTTTAATCTCAACGTTACCTTCACTTTTACCTTTTATGGTACAATTTATATCAGCAATTCCAGCAAGTTTTGTTGGCTGGGTGATTGATATAGCATTAGATATCACGGTACCTTTTCCGTTTGAGACTTCTATAGTATAACTACCTGCAACAAGTCCTGTAAAATTGATATCCGGACCATTGACCTGAATATTACGTACCGTTGTTGCACCTGACTTTAGTGTCACAGTCACTGGATAAGAGCCCTCGGATAGCTTTGCAGTAATAGCTCCTCCACTATCTCCGAAACAAGGTACCCCAAAACCATTAAAAGCGGTTGAAACCCCTGCCGAACCGATTTTTGGTGCCGTCTCCACAGGTGCCCGTATTCCTATAACAATATTTGATCTAACTGCAGAACAACCGTTAGCATCTGTTACTGTGACATTATATGATCCTGCTTTCAGGTTATTGGCTTCAAGTAAACCTGAAGTATTTCCATCGGTGATGGTTGTAGGTCCTGACCAAATTGCTTTATAGTTGGGTGTACCACCGGAAAGAGTTAAAGTAATCTTTCCATCACCCGCTATTGATGATGATGCTTCCAAAGCTCCCGTCAAGGCTATACTGACATCTGCAGCAGGTTCAGTTACTGTGACTGATAATATCTTGCTTTGTAATGGTAATGATGCGTCAGTGACAGTCACGGTATAAATACCTGCCTTTAAATTTTGTGGGTTGGGTCCTGATAATCCCGCTGTCCAAACATAGGCATAATTTGAGCATCCTCCGGCGATATTGATCTGGATCGCTCCATCTCCACCACCTTTACATTTCACGTTTGTTACAGTTGATGACAGTATTAGTTCAGGTTGATTATTAGCTATTGTAAAAGTTGCCGTTGCAGTACAGTTTTTAGAATCTGTAACAGTTACTGTATAATTTCCCAGGTTCAAGTTAGTAGGGTTGGCTGTATTGCCCAGTGCGGGTATCCAGTTGTAGGTCAATGTACCACTGCCACCAGTCACTGCTGTAAGATTGATAGATCCCTTCTGGTTGCAGGTCACATTTGTGACAACACCTGTGTTAGGTATAACAATTTGTGATGGTAAATTTGCGACTGTAAAAGTCGTCGATGCCTTACATCCTTTTGAATCTGTCACAGTAACAGAATATGTTCCGGGATTGAGGTTGGTCGGATTGGCTGTATTGCCCTGGTCAGGTGTCCATGCATAAGAAAGTGAGCCGCTACCTCCTGTTATCCCATTGACATTAATGGCCCCTTTATCATCACACTGAGCATTCTTAATTACTATAGTTGAAGGGATCACTATTTGAGATGGCAGATTCTGAACTGTAAATGTAGCCGAAGCTTTGCAGCCCTTAGAGTCTGTCACTGTTACAGAATAAGTCCCTGCATTCAGATTTGTCGGATTGGCAGTATTGCCCTGTTCAGGTGTCCATGCATAAGTTAATGCTCCATTGGCACCAATAACACCGTTTATATTGATTGCACCTTTATCATCACATTGAGCATTTTTTATAACATTTGTTGTCGGTATTGCTACCTGAGATGGAATATTTTCAACTGTTAATGTGGCTGATGCCTTACAACCCTTTGAATCAGTGACCGTTACTGAATATGAGCCCGCATTCAGATTGGTCGGATTAGCAGTATTGCCCTGATCGGGTGTCCATGCATATGTTATTGCTCCGTTGGCACCTGTAATACCAGTAATATTTATAGAACCTTTAGATTCGCATTGAGCACTTGTTATCATATTAGTAGAAGGAATCACCACCTGAGATGGAAGGTTTACCACCGTAAATGTAGCAGAAGCCTTACAGCCTTTTGAGTCAGTTACAGTAACAGAATAGGTTCCTGCATTCAAGTTTGCTGGTGTGGCTGTATTACCTTGGTCGGGAGTCCATGCATACGTCAAAGCTCCAGTACCACCTGTAATTCCTCTTAAATCTATGTTACCTTTAGCATCACATTGAGCATTTGTTACCACATTAGCAGCCGGAATTACCAACTGAGATGGAAGATTTGCCACTGTAAATGAAGCAGAAGCCGTACATCCTTTTGTATCTGTAACAGTAACTGTATAGGTACCGGCATTCAGGTTGGACGGATTGGAAATATTTCCCTGATCAGGTGTCCAGGCATAAGCCAAAGATCCATTACCTCCCGTAACTCCAGTTATATTTATAGATCCCTTAGCATCACATTGAGCATTAGTCACGGCATTGGCCGTAGGAATTACCAATTGAGATGGAAGATTTGCCACAGTAAATGTAGCAGAAGCTGTACACCCCTTGGTATCTGTAACAGTAACAGTGTAGGTACCGGCATTCAGATTGGAGGGATTAGAAATATTTCCCTGATTAGGTGTCCAGGCATATGTTATTGCTCCGTTGGCACCAGTAACACCAGTGATATTTATAGATCCCTTAGCTTCACATTGGGCATTAGTCACGGAATTGGCCGTAGGAATTACCAACTGAGATGGAAGATTTGCCACTGTAAATGTAGCATTAGCTTTACAGCCTTTAGAATCTGTAACAGTCACAGAATAGGTACCTGCATTAAGGTTTATTAGATTTGCATTATTTCCCTGGTCAGGTGTCCAGGCATAGGAAAATCCTCCATTGCCACCAGACGTGGCACTGATATTGATAGCTCCTTTATCATTGCACTGATTATCCTTAACGACTCCTGCAGAAGGTATAGTAATAACAGCAGGCTGAGTCACGGTGGCCGTTCCTGTATTGCACACTGCACTATTGAACGTTACTTCATATGTATAAACTCCTACTGCAACTCCTGTCAGATTAGTACCTGATGTCACAGAAGCTGAAGCTTTAACAACAGCTCCTGCAGCATTTTTCCAAACTATGTTATGACTTGCAAGATTAGAACCTGTGACAGAAAGTACTACAGATCCATCCGTACCCCCACTACAACTAACATTGGTGATTGTACCTAATGTACTTGTTGAACTACATACAGGCTGATTAGTACATGTCACTGACCCTCCTACACCCTGACTAGGCAACTGTACACTACCTTGACCCACAATATCAGGAGTACCGGTAATGTTTACAGCACTTGATGGAAGACACTGTTTTACTCTAAAACAGATTGTATATATTTTATGCCCATCTGCTTTTGTAATTGCATTTGGAGATAACCATAAAAACTTAAGAGAATTTGATGTATTTGAAAATGCAGAAGCATTCAGGCCTTCCAGATTATAATTGTCTGTTCGGACAAATTCAAGTTGATCAGCATTCCAGGTAAAGGTATTACCCGCACCAAGTACATTTATAAATTTTTCAACTGAAACGTCAACACATACTGTTTGATTGAGCTGGCTATTGACGGTCCCGACTCTCACGACCACTGCACCCGGAAGTGGCGCGGAAGTAATAGTCACCTTACCATAGGTAAAACAAACAGGAACAGCGGCGGTATTATTTTCCCACTCTGTAGGCAAACTGCCTTGTCCAATCTGAATACAGCCAACCTGCGTTGAAATACCTATCACTTTAAAGCAAAGCTCCATGATTACTGCATTATCTGCCAGCGTCAAAGGAACAGCTGGATTATCATTGGCCCAGAGGTACCTGAATTCTCCGGCTGGGGTATTATTTGCATTAAAGCCTCCGCTAAATCCGGGAATACCACCCGATGCGGGTGTCTTTACCTCTGTATACTGTAATATGGAAGGATCCCATTTTATACTTCCCTGACCGGATTGCATCATTCTGAAGTTTTTAACAGTAATGGGAACACATATTGTTTTATCTTTTTCGCTGCTCACGGTAGCTCCGATAAATGCAAGGTTATTTGCATTGCTGCAAACAGGGCTAATGCAATTGTCAACAGGATTATTGTCGCACTTTATGGATACTGATCCTTTGATATTGATAAGGTTTACCGGCTGTAAAGCAGAGTTGATTATTTCAACTACTCTGGGTACTCCACTGGTTACAATATCAGATTTTTTGCACTTCTCACCTGATGCAGAAAATACAATAGTAAACAATCTTGCCCCGTTGGTCAGTGATTTTCCTGTACCTTGTTGATCAAACCACGAAAATGTTATCTGACCTTTCTTTACTCCAACGCCATTGGGCCCTGACACAGCTGCTGAAGACAAACCGGGCAAAGCTGCTGAAAAGTTGGTAGCATTTGCAAATGTTAATAACGTAGAGTCATAATTTATTGAGAACTGTGCCCCCAGCAAATTGGTAAATCCGCTGACAGTTACGTCTACTGATGCCTGAGCGTCCTTATCCACTTCAACATTTGACATAGTCAGGGTAAGCTGCCCTTCAGCAGTATGAAGGAATAAGACCAGTCCAGTGAAAATTGTAATTAATATTTTCCTCATATCGGAATGATTTAATTTTTTTTTAGAATCAGATGCAAAATTAAGCAATAATTTACTATTAACTTATTATACATTGTATTTATTGAAGAAGAGGCAACACTAAAAAGAAACTTTGCCTAAACCTTTACAATTTAATACAAATAATAAGCCAAAATTATTGTTAAATACCAAAAGGTGGGAAACTGTCGTAAATCTAACAAAAAATGAATGCAAAGGTTTCTATTTTTGTTTTTACGGAGATCTATTTTTTAAAGCTAGGTCAAAGATATAATTTTTAGTTTAAATAGGGCCAGATTCATAAAAATAAAAAGTCCGTCTTCCAAATGGCAGACGGACTTTCTGAATATTTTTTAATTATTTTAAATCTATTTGCTTAAGTAAATCATCTTTTTGGTTGCTTTTAAGCCTTTGCTTTCAAGCTCATAAAACATGACACCCTGGGCATTAATCTCTTCAGCACTGATATTTACTTCATTTTTCCCTTTAAGATAATCATTAGTGATAGATTTGATTACCTTTCCCGTTATGTCAAAGATCGTCAGTTTGGCTTGACCTGCTTCGGGCAGGGTAAAGCTTATTGTCGTATTTGATGTGAACGGGTTAGGATTATTCTGATCAAGTACCATGATATTTTCTTTCGTTTTATCTGATCTGATAGAAAGACTCATATTGATTTCACTCAGATCTTTTGTGTAAGCTTCGGCTTTTGTGATATCAGATGAAAGTTTTACTGTATTTCCGATCGTATTATTCGCAGTTGCTCTGAATTCTATACTGAAGAGTACTTTATCTTCCGGTACTGTGAGACCATTGAAGTCATTCCAGCTGAATGATAATTTACCGTTTTTAGCCTGAAGCGTACTAATATTTTCGTTGTACAATTTTAACTCGCCGGATAAAACATTGCTGAATTCCAGGGAAGTTTGGTCAAAGTTTAATGTCCATTGAGCACCAGCCATGTTTATAAAGTTATCAGCTGTAATATCCATTCTGACAGTTTCTCCGCTTATGTACTCTTGATCTTTTGACACCATATTCAGTGCTTTACTTCTGATTTCGGTAGCAGGAGCATTTACATTCACTGCTGCTGAACCGTTGATATCACCTATTTTTACTCCCATGAAATGATTAGCTAGAATGGATGTCTTGAAATTTGCTATGCTAATATATTCATTTAAACCCCACGGATTAGTGATATCAGGTATGCTAACAGCTTTATCCAGGAATCTCCATGATTTATTGTTGGGAAAGTCTGGATAGATGCCCAAAATTACTTTTCTGAGCTCGACCAGGTCACCTGCTGTAACTCTCTTATCGTCATTTACATCAGCTGCAATAAACTTATATGCTGTATTAAACTTTTCAATATCCAGGATATGTCTTTGAATCATGACCAGATCCAATGTTGAGACACCATTCAGGTAATCGTCATCTTTATTGGGAGCGATTTTATATCCTACGTTCTGAGGGATACCAGCGAACTCAAATCGACCTGCATTGTCAGTTTTAATTGAGGTGCTTTCGAGACTTCCAAGATTCTGAAGAATAACCTGAACATCTTTTATCATATCATTTCTCTCAGTTCCGATAGTTCCTGCAAGTCTTGCTCCAGAGCAAGCAGTTCCGTTAGCCTGAACATTTAAAGTAACTGAACAATAATCTGTATTTCCACCAGCATCCCAAACACTCATATCCTCTTTGTTTGCTCCTAATTTACTGCACAAGTATAGTTTTGCAGAAGAGCATTTTTCAGGATCCCATTTCTGGGACAAGCCTTGATTGTATTCACTTATGTTGGAAGAAACTTGATTACCTTTAAAATAATGTATAGACCCTATTAGACTTTGAATAGCCCTTGCTCCGCCAAATGTAAACTGGAGCCCACATCCTGTCGAAAGGCAGTTATCAGTTGATCCTCTGTCAAAGTCTTTTGCCCAAATATCTATTGAGCCTGCAGTCGGCATGACTACAGTAGTAAGCTGTGATATACAGTATGGTGTGGGTTTTTTCTTATCCACAACTCTGAAAATGTAATTACAAGTAGACTGATTTCCGCACATATCTTCTACTGTCCATGTAATCTTATGAGTTCCTATCGGGAACGTGCCGGAAGCATCATTCGTAGTACCGCTGATGGTTGAACCTATTCCGTCATTGTTTGGGTCGATCAGATATGCCCATTTCAGCTGAGCAGGAGGCGTACAGTCTGTTGCGCTGTTTTTAAGCTCAACAAAACCATTACAATTTTCTCCAAATATATCAGTATCGGGTTTAGGTCTATGATTAATTTTTTTGCATTCATCGGATGTAAATTCCGGTGCTTCAATTTCAGACACTTTAATGATCTGAGTATAAACCCACTGGTTTACATGCCCTGCAGGTAGCGTAGATGGAAGTCTGTCAATGGTATAAGGAACTCTTGGATATTCCACGCCATTGGGATCTCTATTAGGGCTAAATTTACACCAATCGATCACTGTCCATTTTCTGAGTATCTTGAAACATACATTTTCAACAAACGGGAAGAGCTGATCTTCGTAGGTAAAAGCTACCTGGCTACAGGCACCGGCACCTGGCCTTACTGTACCTGTTTTCGCAGGGTCTGTATCTGCATCCTTGCAACCAGTTATAGTAATCGGCGAGGTAGGCCAAACTATACTTGTCCCAGTAAAAGGAGTATTATTTCTTACGGTAATTGTTTGAATACATGTTGCGGTTCTTCCTCCGCCATCAGTCACTGTAAATGTTCTGGTGATCACTCCCTGACCACAATTATCAATGGTACCGGAATTTCTCCAAACCATGTCAGCACTACAATTATCAGTAAAATAAGGAGTAGTTAGTGGTGTTCTTGAAAAAACAGGTCTTTCCGATGCCAGAAGCGTCGTATCAGCTCCACAATTTATAGTTTTATTTGTTGGGCAAGTGATGATAGGTGGAACTTTGTCTTCTACCTTGATCAACACCATACAAGTATTGCTATTGTCAGTATAGTTAGGATTTGCAAACGGAGGGCCATATTTTCCATCCTGATTAGCGTCATCCCATACAGTAAGAATTACTTGCAAATATCCTCGATCTAAAATATCTACTCGGCCATCTCTGTTGCCATCCACTTCCAGTCTGGTGAGATCATCACAACAGAACTGAACATATCTGCCCGGTAATGTCTGTGAAACAGGATTTTCATCTCGATCGCCACAACCGGCATTCATCCTTGATACCTGAAATCCTACAGGAGTACAGTTGTCATGTGATCCGTCATCAAAGGTATTGGCAAATACTCTGGCAAATCCATTGTTTGATAGTGTTACCACTGTATATTCATCACAGACAGCCACAGGAGGTGTTTTGTCTATTACGTCGATCTCAGTAGTAGTTATGGTTTCATTACCACAACCATCTTTAAGATAAAATCTTACCCACGTACGACCTAAAGGCATTCCTTGGATTCGATATCTGTTAGCACCAGTTAAAACACCTGGAGTTCCAACTATTGTAGTAGTAGCATCACTTGAAACAAAAGGTAATTCCTCAAACGGATCTTCATCACAAATCTCAGGATCCGCTGAATTCGGTGATTTTTTAAATTTTGCTGTAAATGTTATATTTGTATCGCAGTCGGCAATTACGAGCACCCATTTTGACAAGTCAATTGTCCATTCTGATGTACAGGTATATGGGTTTACTGTAATAACGTCCGTAGCACCTGAATTACAGAAAGGAGAAGTAATTTTATCCTTGTATTCAACTATAACGGGGCCTTCATCATCTATTACCTTCAATATCTGATTACATGATTTTACAGTTCCGGTACACCAGTCCAAAATAGACCAGACTCTCAGAACTTTAAAACTCTCTGCACAAATCGGAATTTTAGTGTCCGTAAATGTGACATTTATTTTACAAAGAGTGTTATTATTAATAAAACCCAAGATTGTCCCTATTGAAGCTGTTGGATTACTATCAAAGAAAGGATACTCTGTCTCGCCTACATCCGGGTAGCCATTGCCATTATCATCCCAAACTTCTTTATTCCCTGCTGGATTTCTGAATGTTCCGTCGCATGAAAGATGATTAAAATTTCCCGGGCTACCATCATAGTTTCGAGGACAGTTAATACTATCCAGTGTGATCTTTCTATACCAGATGATCCTGTCACAAATAATCGATAGATTTCCGCTGGCATCTTTTGCCTGGTATCTGATGAGTCTCCTTGCTCTGTAGCTCGGATCACAATTCAGAACTCTGGTTACATCAGACAAAGTAGTGACATTACTGGGTGAAAGGATACCTCCGCAATTATCCGTTGCTACAGGTTTACCAAACTCTCTGGTATCATAGCAACTTATGGTGATTGGATCAGGGCAAGTGATAACCGGAGGTAGTTTATCCTCGATCTTGATCTGCCCCCAGCAGGAGTTGGCTCCCGATCTGACTCTGACAGTAAGAGTCTGGCCGATGTTGGCTGAAGTGACATTGGGACTGGAGGTAAGAACCTGACCATTCAGACCTAATACATCTACTGTATAGGTTGTACATGTAGGAGATTCTCCTTCCAGCATCATTTGATATGTGATGGGGACAATACAGTCTTCATCCATGGATACCTGGACCAGGTTGTTACATGCCAAAGGGCAACTTTGTGCTTGTGCCTGGAGTCCGGAGTACCATATCGTCAGCAGTGCTGACAGCATACTCATTTTGATAAACCTACCAAAACCTATATGTTTTGTAAGTGTAAATTTCTCCGATTTCATGAGATAATTTGATTTAATTATAAACTAAAAAATGATTCCAAATTAATCTCAGACCTATTTCAGAAGAATACTGTTACAAATAACGGCAAGGGGATGCCGCGTAAAAAAATGATTATTTATCGTTTAAGACAAAAACTATACCAATTGATGATCCAAAGAAAATTTTATCAGATTTACCGTATTGTTGACTCCGAGTTTTTTCATGATTCTCTTACGGTGTGCTGATACTGTTTGATCACTTATGAATAATTCCTGTGATATTGTCTTATTGTTTTTAAACTGTACTATGAGGGATAATATTTCTTTTTCCCTCGTGGTCAGTTTTTGCCGCAGCAAGTATCTATCTTCATAGATTTTTTGTTTTTCTACGGTTGTCTGCTTCTTTTGCTTGTCAAACTCTGGTGCCAGTCTTATGCCTTCTGCCATGTAAGTCTTTCCTTCCAGCACATGATCAATACATTGTATTAATTCAAGTGAATGATTGGACTTCAAAACATAACCATCGGCGCCCTGGATAAATGCATCCCTTACGAGATTCGGTTCACCATAATTGCTCAAAACGATGATTCTTATACCAGGTTGCTTTCTTTTTAGTTCAGATATAAAGAACGCTCCCTTACTTTCAACCAGCGACAACTCCAGAATCAAAAGATCTATCGGCATCTCTGTCATTTTACTCAGCTCCTCAAAACTGTAAGCTACTCCTACTATCTTTACAGGTGGAAATTTCATATCAGTAAGTAATGCCTGAATTCCTTCTGTAAACATTTTCTGTTGGTCCGCTATTACAGCTCTTGTAGCCATATTGTGTAAAATTTATTGGTTAAAAAAAATAAATTGCTCTGAACAATTATCCAGTAGAAAGTAAGGCAATTTATGTGCCATAATTTTTCTCTAACCCATTCCTGAACTACGACGTATAAATCCGCACTATACGAATTGAATCAATTTATAGAATAGCATATTGATTATAGTTATCTTATAAATTACAATAATAGATAATATATTTTATGTGATTTTTTGAAATTTTTTTCGAAGATTTTGGTAAAAAACCTTAATCTTCGTAAAAAAGATTCACAGCTACCCTATCAGCAAAGTGCTTGCCTTCTTGGGTAAGTATAAAGTGATTGTCTGTACAGCAAACCATTCCTTTTTCAATTTCTCTGCTTATGTGTGACAAAAAATAATCATTAAATTGGTTTCCAATTAATACGATCTGATCTGTATTGACTCCCCACATTGTCCTTAAGCCTGTCATGATATATTCGTTGTACCGCATGTAAGGTTGTAAATACTCGCTTTCAGATGGCAGTATGTTTTGGTTTAAAGAGTCGATGTATTTTTTATTATTGGCTACATTCCAGGATCTGAACGCCTCGTCATAGGAATGGGCAGAAGGGCCAATTCCCAAGTATGAGATTCCTCTCCAATAGTTGGTATTATGGACAGCTATATTTTCGGGCATGGCAAAATTGGATATTTCGTAATGGTCATATCCGGCATCAGTAAGAAAATTAATCAGTATATCAAACTGGATGGCCGCTCTTTCAGGATCTGGAGCGACAATTTTCTTTTTTACGATCTGATGATGTAGTGCCGTTTTTTCTTCCACTGTCAGACAATATGAAGATATGTGTGAAACCTCCATCTTGAGTGCCTTCTTTATATTTTCTTCCCACATTTGGTTTGTAGTAGTGGGACTGCCATATATAAGGTCAATAGATATATTATTGAAACCATTATCCTGGGCCAACTTTACACATTCTGAAGCTTCGGTGGCATTATGGGCTCTATTCATCCATTGAAGATCTTCATTAAAAAATGATTGAATACCTATACTGAGTCTGTTTATACCCAAATCTCTGAGTGCTATTAATTTGTTTTTATTCAGATCATCCGGGTTGGCTTCCAGTGTTATTTCTGATTCACTAGTCCATTGAAAATATCTTGAAATAGTACTAAATATTTTAACAAAATCACCTTCACTCAGCAGACTTGGAGTCCCACCGCCAAAATAGATAGATGTAAGATTTTTATGAACCAAATAATCCTGTCTGATTTCGATTTCTTTACATATAGCTCCAATCATGTCATCTTTAAGCTGTAAAGAAGTGGAAAAATGAAAATTACAGTAATGGCAAGCCTGTTTGCAAAAAGGTATGTGAATATATATACCAGACATTATGTAATTTCGTTATGTAAAAAGTCTTCTATAATCGTAAGAAATTAGATTGTTAAAACTAATGATTTTAAATCATTTGAAATGAATAGTTTAGAATCATTAAATTTTTTAATCTAGTTTATTTTAGGTGTAACATCATTTTTTGAAAATAAATCATTAGGTGCCCAAAAATAAATGAAAACGTACAGCCCCAAATCAGGCATCTATTTTTTTACAAAGGTAGTTTTATTCTTCTGCTTGTCGTGGAACAATACTGAATTGATGGCACAAAAATCATTTACTCTCCACATTTCAGAATATAGCTACGACAACCAGAAATCTGATGTAATTTGCCAGTCTACTGATTCCTTAAAAATCAGCGAAATACTTAACGACAGGCTTTTGAAATTAAATTCAGGAGGATATATTCATGTTAACCTCGACACCACCTACTTTTCCAGTGATACCTGTTATGCCCGTATATACAAGGGTTCAAGATTTACTATCGGTAATATCAGATGGACAGATGAACAAAAAACAATTATTGAAGCAGGAGGGTTAAAAAGAAACCGGCTTGAAGGGGCAGCCCCGCATTCTTCCCTAATATACGACTACTTAAAAGCACTTATCAACCATCAGGTGAATAATGGATTTCCTTTTGCAAAAGCAAGATTAGATTCCATACAGATAAAAAATAACTTGCTCGAAGCATTCTTACATTTTGAAAAAGGTAAAAAAATCTATTTTGATTCTATCGTTTCTGAAGGCAGACTGGTGATGAATCGTCATTTTATGAAGAGATTGCTTGACATACACCCGGGAGACTTATATGCACATGACAAAGTTTTGAGGGCGGCCAAAAGAATTTCTGATATGCAGTTTGTACAACAACGCGAATTACCTTTCGTAAGATTTGAAAATGATAAAGCGTCTTTGGTCATCTCGCCAGATCCGAAACCGGCCAGCAGATTTGACTTTCTGATTGGGGTGCTTCCTCAGGTAGTCAACGGGGTGAGAAAATGGAATATAACAGGTGATTTTACTGCTGAGCTCAATAATTCATTTAATCAGGGAGAATATACATTTTTCCAATTTAAACGCCTCAAGGCTGAAAATCTGGAACTGCTGATCAAGTCGACTATACCCTATCTTGGCGGATTGCCCGCCGGCAGTCATATTGATTTCAGATTATTTAAAAACGGAAATAGTAATCTGGACATATATTTTGATGGTGGTCTCCAATACCTTTTTGGTGGATTCAATAATATCAAACTCTACGGCAGTTACAGATCTTCTGTCTTGCTGGATGTAAATATCGATCAAGTCAAAATATCAGGAAGACTCCCACAAAATCTGGACATATCATACACCGGAGTTGGAATGGGGCTCAATATCCGACAGCTGGATTATCGGTTTAATCCTTCCAAAGGCTATGAAGGCCAGATCAATGTGGTAGCAGGAAATAAAAAAATAATACGCAACAGGCAGGTTATTGATACTGAAGGATTTGAGAATAGTTATGACTCTTTGAGCCTGAAAACACTTCAGATGGAAATGGATCTGGTAGGATCTTATTTTTTTCCTGTCAGAAAATGGGCTACTTTCAAAACAGGTATCACTGGAGCTGTAAGATTCAATCAACAAAAACTCAGGCCAAATGAACTCATTCGCATTGGAGGTAATAAGATACTCAGAGGTTTTGATGAAGAAAGTATTTTTACCGACAGATACCTGTTTGGCACACTCGAATTCAGAATACTCTTTGATCAGAATTCCTACCTGACTCTTCCTTTTATCGATTACGGTTTTACCCATATAGACATGAATGGCATCAGCAAAAATGATGTTGTTTTTGGTGTAGGAATGGGTCTTAATTTTGGTACTCCTGCCGGTATTTTCAATTTGTCATTCGCAGCTGGTAAAAATTTAGGTAACGCCATAGATTTCGGTAAGATGAAAATTCATTTCGGGTATGTCAATTTGTTTTGATTAATTACCATTTTTCTTACATAAAGTAAAATGTGTTCAGCTTCAGATATTAAGAATGAGAAATCTTCTTTCAATGATTAGAGTTGAGATGCTTTCAGATTAAAAATAAAAAAATTACCCAATTTTAGTGGCTCTGTATTATATAAAATCATTTAATTCACTCCCAAAATCCAAAAAATATACCAGAATTTGACCATAAATGGTTTATATCATTCTGCCAAACCACTTTTTATTGAATAATTTCTATTTAATCTCAAATTTTGATGGAATTCATTTGGATATTAGAAATTGAACCGATAAGTTTGCGGCATGAAACGATTTCATTCCACATTTGCAGGCTTTAATTTTTATTACTTTTATTTCTGTGAGATAAAGTAACAGGGCTTTTGTAGTAAATGTGTCAATTATATAAAAGGAGTTCTGTTACAAAACAGGCTCCTTTTTTTAGTTTTAAAATTAACTTAAAAAGAATTCAAAAAAGGAAGAATGGATTCAGAACAGATATTAAAAGTAGCTATTCAGGGATATGCAGGATCATTTCATGATGTGGCTGCGACCAGGTATTGGCCTGGAAAAAAACTCGAGCTCATCCCGGCGGATTCATTTGATATTTTGGGTCAGTTACTTCAATCCGGACAGGCAGATGTCGCGGTTATGGCCATAGAAAATTCAATAGCTGGTACCATACTTCAGAATTACAGGATTTTGAGGGAAAATGGTTTCTGGGTTTCAGGAGATCTTTATTTGAGAATAAAACATAATCTTCTCGCAGTTAAAGGCGCCACACTGGAAGATATCAAAGAAGTAGCTTCACATCCTATGGCCATCAATCAGTGCAGACAATATCTCCATCAGTATCAAAACTGGAAGCTGGTCGAGTCTGAAGATACTGCTCTTAGTGCACTACAAGTATCTGAAAAAAATAAAAAATCCAAAGCGTGTATTGCCAGTGCAGAAGCTGCAGTACTTTACGGGCTTGATAATCTGGCACCCTGTATTGAAACAAATAAAACAAATTATACCCGCTTTTTTATCGTCACCAGACACAAAACACAAGTTGCCACCGATGCTGATAAAGCATCTGTCTACATAAGAATACCTGATAAAAAAGGCCAGTTATTGAAAGTACTGCAGGTGATCGAAGATCATAATCTCAATATGAGCAAACTGCAGTCATTTCCTGTGATCGGTAGCTTTAGAGAATATTTTTTTCATATTGATATTGAGTTCGATCATATCTCACAGTATAATGGTCTGAAAGAAGATTTGCTCAATTTGACTTTCGAATATGACGAAACCGGTATCTATAAAAGGGCAGATATTACTTCCATTCTTGAAAAACAACAAAATCTATCCACGACATGAT
Organism: Saprospiraceae bacterium; assembly: GCA_043748345.1. Classification (GTDB taxonomy): domain Bacteria; phylum Bacteroidota; class Bacteroidia; order Chitinophagales; family Saprospiraceae; genus OLB9. The sequence continues at coordinate 7,444 of JAYTNJ010000353.1, read as the reverse complement.
AGCTCCTGCTCAAAGATTGAATGACGTTACGACATACTATTTTGCCCGCAAACTGGCTGAAATAGATAGTATGAATAAAGATGGAGGTACTCCCGTGCTCAATCTCGGCATAGGAAGCCCTGATCTCATGCCTCCACAAATTGTACTCGACACCCTTCGCCAATCACTCGATGCAACAGATGCGCACAAATATCAGTCATACAAAGGTATTCCGTCCCTTCGCAAAGCATTTTCAGGATGGTACAAAAGTCATTTTGATATCGAAATCAATTCTGACACACAGGTATTGCCACTGATCGGATCAAAGGAGGGCGTGATGCATGCAAGTATGTCATTCATCAATCCGGGAGATGAGGTACTTGTGCCCGATCCCGGGTATCCATCTTATGATATGTGTACAAGGTTGGCCGGGGGTAAACCGGTATCAATGGCCCTTGAAGAGAAATTGGGCTGGAAACCCGACCTGGTCAACCTGGCAAAAAAAGACCTGAGTAAAGTCAAAATGATGTGGATCAACTATCCCAATATGCCAACAGGTGCTAAAGCAAATATTTCTTTTTTTAATGAATTGATTGCATTTGCCAAAGAATTTAATATCCTTATTTGCCATGACAATCCATACACGTTTATTCTGAATGATCATCCGCTCAGTATTTTTAATGCGTCAGGGGCAGAAGATTGCGCCCTAGAGCTGGTATCTCTCAGCAAATGTTATAATATGGCAGGATGGAGAGTGGGTGCTTTCATAGGATCAAAATCTTATATTGACACCATTATGACTTTCAAAAGCAATATGGATTCCGGAATGTTCAAACCGGTACAAGAAGCAGCCGCTGTAGCACTTACATTGGGTAAGGGATGGATAGATTACCTTAACGGAAAATATCGTGAAAGAAAAGAAGCTGCCTGCGCTATCATGGATGAGCTCGATTTAAAATATGAAAGTGACGGAGCAGGGCTTTTTGTGTGGGGAAAAATCCGGGACCCTCATATAAATTCTGAAACACTTGCCAACACAATACTTTATGAAACCAGGGTATTTATAACACCGGGCCATATTTTTGGAAATCAGGGAGATCAATATCTTAGGATTTCGCTTTGCAGTTCGATTGATGATATAAATGCAGCACTGACAAGGATTAAAAATGGAAAGATGACCAAGTCAGAAGGCACAAAGCTAAAAATTAAGATATGAAAGTAACAGTGATAGGTCTGGGATTGATAGGAGGATCGATTGCAAAAGATCTTAAATCCCAACTTAATGTAAAAGTTTTTGGTGTAGATTCTTCAGAAGACCATGTAAAACAGGCTTTGGAAATGGGACTCATTCATGCTTCTACTGACCTGGTATCGGGAATTGAAAATGCAGATATTGTGATAATATCTATTCCTGTCAATATAATAGAATCTTTACTTCCTGAAGTACTTGAAAAAATAAGCGAAAACACCACTGTGATAGATGTAGGATCTACTAAAGAAGAGATATGCCGGTCTATAACTAAACATCCAAAACGAAGTAGATTTGTGGCGGCTCACCCACTGGCAGGTACTGAATTTTCGGGGCCTGGAGCTGCCATAAAAGGGCTGTTCCAAAACAAAAAAAACATCATTTGTGAAAAGGAAAAAACTGCCCCTGATGCGCTCGACGTTGCCCTCAGACTCTTTGAGAGTTTGGGGATGACCACCACCTTTATGTCACCTAAAGAGCATGATAAACACCTGGCTTATGTTTCTCACTTATCACACGTGAGTTCATTTATGCTGGGTTTGACTGTTTTGGATATAGAAAAGGATGAAAAACAGATTTTTGACCTTGCCGGTACGGGATTTGCCAGTACAGTAAGATTAGCAAAAAGCAATCCAAAAACATGGTCTGCTATCTTCGGAAAAAACAGAAAGTATCTTCTGGAAGCTCTGGATAGCTACATTATACATTTGCAAAATTTCAGAATGCTCATAGATAATAAAGATATCGAAGGTACCGAAATCCTTATGGCTGAAAGCAATAAAATCAAACGAATATTATATTAAACATTTACAAATCACACATAAGAATCAAAATCAATAAATCATGAATTGGATGAATAATGGAAAAAGGCCGGTACTTATCGCCGGGCCTTGCAGTGCTGAGACTGAAGAACAGGTCATTCAGACAGCCACCAGACTTTTTCGTACCGGAAAAGTAGATATACTCAGAGCTGGGATATGGAAACCAAGGACTCGACCAGGAGCATTTGAAGGAATAGGAACCAAAGGCCTTCCCTGGTTGCAAAAAGCCAAAGAGCTTACTGGTCTTCCTGTAGCAGTGGAAGTAGCTAAAGCATCACATGTAGAGCTTTGCCTGGAGTTCGGTATTGATATGTTGTGGGTAGGTGCCCGCACGACAGTCAATCCATTTACAGTGCAGGAAATTGCTGATGCCCTCAAAGGCGTAGATATACCTGTTCTGGTAAAAAATCCAATAAATCCTGATCTGTCACTGTGGATAGGTGGTATGGAGCGACTTCAAAATTCAGGATTGACAAAACTGGGAGCTATACACCGAGGATTTTCATTTGCCGGCGAAAAGATATACCGAAACAGGCCTCAGTGGCAAATTGCTATCGACTTCAAAACAGCTATGCCCGGCATACCGATGATTAATGACCCAAGCCATATTTGCGGCAGTAGAGATCTTCTGTTTAAGGTTGCTCAAAAAGCTATGGATCTGGATTTTGACGGATTAATGATTGAGTCGCATATTACACCGGATGCCGCATGGAGTGATGCTGCTCAGCAGATCACACCCGAAGTGTATGGCCAGATGATAAGCGATCTCGTGATCAGAGAAGGAGATCCAAAAAATCTAAAGGAAAAAACAAAGCTGGACAGATTGCGAAAAGAAATAGATATGATCGATGAGGAGATTATGAATATGCTAGCATCACGGATGAAAGTATCCAGAGATATTGGCTCCTATAAAAAAGAAAATAATATGATCATCCTACAGAGTGAAAGGTGGAAAGAAGTATTGCAAAAATATATAGATCGCGGGGCTCAAAGCGGATTGGGTGCAGACTTTATCACACGAGTCATAAAATCTATACATGATGAAAGCATAGAACAGCAAGAAAAAATAATGAGTGGAGATATATAATAAGATTGAAAAGCAAAACAAGGGGTGAAAATATTTAACCCCTTGTTTTTTTTTGCATTTAGTCACCTTATTCATCTATTCTTTCTATCTGTGCTCCCAGAGCATTGAGTCTACCGTCGATATCCTGATACCCCCTGTCTATCTGGCTGATATTGGAAATGATACTTTCATTTCTAGCAGAGAGAGCCGCTATAAGCAAAGATACTCCTGCCCTGATATCTGGTGAACTCATACGAATTCCCCTTAATTGAGATTTTCTTTCCATACCTATGACAGTCGCTCTATGTGGATCACATAGTATAATCTGTGCACCCATATCTATCAGTTTATCAACAAAAAAGAGTCGGCTTTCAAACATTTTCTGATGAATCAATATACTACCTTTTGCTTGAGTAGATACCACAAGAATAATACTGAGGAGATCTGGTGTAAATCCAGGCCATGGAGCGTCATAAATTGTCATGATTGAACCATCTATAAAACTCTGAATTTCATATAGCTCCTGTGCCGGTATGTAGAGGTCATCTCCTTTTATATCGATCTGAATGCCCAATTTTTCAAATGTGGATGGTATAACACCCAGATTGGGAACGGAAACATTGGTGATGGTTAGACTCGATTGGGTCATGGCAGCAAGTCCAATGAAACTGCCTATCTCGATCATATCAGGCAGTATGGTATGCTCTGTTCCGCCAAGGCTATCCACGCCATGGATGGTGAGAAGATTGGAACCCACGCCTGAGATTTGGGCTCCCATATTGATGAGCATTTTGCATAATTGCTGGAGATATGGTTCGCAGGCAGCATTGTATATCTGGGTGATGCCATCGGCAAGGACAGCAGCCATCAGGACATTGGCTGTTCCGGTGACAGATATTTCATCCATGAGGATATAGGTACCTTTGAGCTGGTCAGCTCCTATATAGTATTGGCCTTCATCTTCATTATATATAAATGATGCCCCCAATTTCTGAAATCCTATAAAGTGAGTATCCAGTCTTCTCCTACCTATTTTATCACCTCCGGGTTTGGGGAGGTATGCTTTTTTAAACCTTGCAAGAAGTGGCCCCAGAAGCATAACAGATCCTCTGATTTTTTTTGCATTATCTTGATATTCAAAGGATGAAAGATGGTCAGTATCTATATCATCTGCCTGAAAAGTATATTCATTTATGCTTATTTTTTCAACTTTTACACCCAGACCTTGTAACAACTCGATTTGTTTTCGGATATCCAGAATATCGGGAATATTTTTGATGGTCACCTTTTTACTGGTAAGAAGTACAGCACTTATGATCTGCAATGCTTCGTTTTTAGCGCCCTGAGGCTGAATAGAACCCGAAAGACGGGCATTTCCCTGTACCCTGAATGCTTGGTTGGACATTAGCCTCTTTGAAATTTGTTTGGGTACAAATATATTAGGAATAATCGTAATGCTAAATAAAAGAATACAATAATTCTGAATTGATGTGGATAAGCAACGTCAATAAATTAAAAAAGCACAAGGTTCCGAGGCCCTGTGCTCTATGTTAGAATTTTATTTTCACTACTTTAAGTGAACCTAAAATCTGAGAATGCTGATTTTCAGGTTGGATTGTCCAAAAACGATGCCAACCGGATTATTTTTTTTTCAGAAGTGTAGAAATGTCGGATTTTAGCCATTTCTCATCATCGGTGTCTGAAAAAAATTGTTCAAAAAATTCCTCCTTATTCGAAGGTATAATTGCTGATTGTCTTATCATGTGTATCATTCCACCGCAAACATGTCCCTCGTTCAAATATTGAGCACCATCATTTGCAAAAGCCACTACAACATCACCAATCTCAGGATCTTCATGTGTAGAATGTAAATGAACAGCGATTATATCACCATTTGAAAACCTGATTTTACCCTTTTTATGTATTCGATAAGAAAGTTGCTTAAAATCCGGAATATCAATCAAAACGGGCGATATAACATCTAAAATCTTTGTATTCTCAAGATCCGAAACTTTTTCAGATGCAGCCTGAATCCACAATTTTCTTTTTTGAATATTGATATTTAAAGAACGATGCGGGCCAAAGTATCTGGGTGCGGGCTTAATGTCATCTGATTGTTCTTTTAACATTCCCTGCGAGCACACACCGTTACTAACCAGCTGTAATAAAATAAATACCCTGATTATCCAATTTCCCATATACAAAGTTCACTAATGTGAATCAATTTTCTGTAAAGAATTTTATTTGATTACAATGAGTTTACTATCAGTGATGACACTATTTCCGAATTTAACCCTAACTGTGTAGACACCTTTTATGAGATCATTTACATCTATTATGGTGGTATTACCAGTTACAATAATCTTCCTAACGAGTTTCGCCTCAGCATCCAGCAACTCAGCCTGGCTGTTTTCTATGTCACCGTTTATTTCCAATTGTGCGAAATCACTCGCCGGATTGGGATACATACTTACCGATAAATCCCTGTTACTTTGAGCATAAACTATCTTACTGTGACTATATTTTCCATCAAAGTCGTATTGCTTTATTCTGTAATAGTATTTGATTCCAGATTGAATATCAGTATCAGTATAAAGATATTGGACTTCACGATTTCTACTTAGCAGGGCTTTGACATTCTCAGGCAGACCTACAAATTCAATATCTCCCTCCGCTCTTCTTTCAATAACATAATGGCTGACATTGACCTCACCGGAAACTGTCCATAGTATAGTATTTTTCCCACCTGAATTTTTAGCTGTGACTTCCAGCCAATTGACAGGAAGTACACCAAAAGCGATGCCCAGGTCTATGTTATTGTTGGTCATACCTGACTCAAAATCATATGCCCTGGTTGTATTTAATCCAAAGCTATGGTTAACATCGCTATCCAAAGCATCTTCAGTCGCTGCCGGGACAGTAGCACTATATCCGGACGGAACAGTAAATCTGAGATAATATCGGTTGCTTTCAAGATAATCCAGTGAATAACTACCATCATTATCTGTCACACTACTGGCAGCAATCGCGCCATTGCTAACCTCAATAGCTTCTACTTTCACTCCCTTTACTTTTGGCTCTCCCACATCTTGTTTTCCATTTATATTGTCATCCCTCCATACCAGATTACCGGCAACTGCCATAGGATAGAACCCCGCTCCAAGATCTGTTTTTCCTTGACCTGAAAGAACTGTAAAAATATGTGTATTACCCTGAGCATCAATATCACTATCTATCTCTTCATTATTACCTACATTTTGTGCGGCCCTAACTAAACCCAATGGTGGCATGACCACTTCAACATAATATTGACCCGGAGGGGCACAGAAAAGGAAATATCCGTCTTCTGAAGGAGAGCCCGGCCTTGAACTGGTAAATTTATTATCCCAAATTCGCCAGGTGCCGAAATGATTCTTCCATAAATATACCCTGAGTCCATTGATTCCGTTTTCATTACTGTTGTACACATTGTTTTTATTTGAATCATACCAAACTAAATCACCTATCGGGGCACACCTGTATAACCCCGCATCAATGGTACTGTTATTCTGTCCGGAATTTAAAGTAAATATTGCTGTAGTTCCAGAACCATTAAAATTACCAAAATCACTATCCGATACATCATTTCCTATATCAGAAAATGTTAAGTCCCATCCGGTAGGCGGAAGTATTCTGACATAATAATTTCCTTGGGGCACATCATTAAATATATACAATCCACCGGCAGCGGTATTTTTTTGTGCAACAAAACCTGTGATTTGGTTATACAGCATTACTACAATACCCGGTAATCCGGGCTCTCCCGGGCTTTGCTGCCCATCACCATTGATATCATGCCAGACAAAATTACTGATACTGCCATTGCCAACAACACATGTACCTGCTGGAACTACTATGACCCTTGTCATACATCCAGGTGTTGTTACTGTCAAAATAAGGTTCTGTCCTGTCGGTATTGCCGTGACCATACCAGCACTTAAAGTACCTGCATTATTCTGAACTACTGTACCTTGCTGGACAATAAAATTGATCTTATAAGTTGCCGAGTTGGTCTCACACACAGGACCACTGATACTGATCGGTGAGTTGGCACATGGTACACCACAATTGGTCGGTGCAGTGATATTTTCACTTGTCACACAACTTCCATTTGCAGCAGTTACAGTTATATTCTGATTGAACGGTATATTTATGATGCTGTTACCACTTATAGTTCCGAAATTTGTGCTTACTGTTCCTATATCTGTACTAAATGATACGCTCCACGTGGATGTACTGCAAAGTGGTTGGCCTACTGTCAGCTTCGGATAGACACAACCACCCGTACCC
>JAYTNJ010000352.1:0-11919 GCA_043748345.1 Saprospiraceae bacterium | reverse complement strand
AAAAAAAAATGGTCACCCCCCAGCGACCATTTCAGATTATAACCCATGAACTTTTTAACCATAATTGCAGAGGTCTCAATCTCTGCAACTCAATCTCTTTAACTCTTTTATAACTAATTTATATAACCAAAAAAAACTTACTGTGTAATGATGTTGGGTTGGTTTTGAAGTCCCTGACAAAACCAACCCCACTATCACTTGTTTTTAATCCCATGAACAATTTCGAATTTTCCGACCGATTCTTTAACCGGATGTGATTTGTTATTTTTCTTCAAACGTGGCTTTAATAACTTTCACGATACAAAGATGCAACAACAAATTACTGTAACAAAATACAAAAAAACATAATAATAACATATATTATATTATTATTTATAAAATACATGTAATCAATATATTATTTCGATTAAAAACACTAATTGTTTAAAATCATCAATAAATTGGCATCAAAATATTTTTTTAAAAAGTTGTTAAGAGCATAGCTGATGCAACATTAATTGATTTTTTTTGACAGAAATAAAAATGCCATTGGATTTTGATATATTCCAATGGCAAATATTTTTATCTTTTGAGCAGATTTGTTCTTATTTGGCGTGATAAAGCGTGTTTACTCTTAAGCCATTTTCATATACTGCTACAAATGCATCTCTGAATCCCGATTTTCTTACCTTGTATACATCGCCAGCTGCAATTTTTATATCTTTATAGCCTGTAAGTGTATATCTGAAAACTGACATATTTGGAAAAAACTCTGTGGTAATATTGCCTATATCTGCGAGTTTAGGAAAGGTTGCATTAGGTTTTTTCATAGCTATAAATTGTATTCTGAATTCTTTGCTTACGGATAATGAAGATGAAGGAGTTTTATTTTCATCATTAGCCATATTTTTATCCTGTAATAATGTATTATTGTTAGCTTTTACATTTTTCATCTTGCCGGCTGTGGCACATCGCTCGAGATGTGAAGCAAAAATGATTTCAAGCGTCCTGGAATCTGTTTCTTTATATTTTTTTGCAAATTCCTTGTATTCCTTTTTTGCTTCACCACAGTTACCCATGGCACACAGTGATAGTGCAAACATATATTTAGCTCTAGGATATTTAGGGTCAGCTTTCAGTTTATTGAAGCAAGGCAGTGCATTTTCAAAGTCATTGGTAGCAAAATACGACTCGCCGGCTTTGTATAGAAATTCTGCTGCTTCTTCATCATATTTAGCTTCAGGGGCATCATACGTTGTTTCAGGAATTTCTACAGGTTCTGCCATAGCGCCTTGAGGGGCTTCAAGTGCATTGATGATAGGAATATCATCGATATTTATCGGCTTAGAAGTGGTTTGGTTATCTTGTGGTTCCTGAATAGTTGAGTTGATGTTTAAAACAGTTTCTTTCATATCTTTTTTCAATTCTGGCTGTGCCGTTATTATTTCATTCTTCGTTCCTTCTGACATTTCAGGTTTAGATTCTTTTATGTCGTTTGTTACTGCAATATCAGTGACAGGTATAATCAATTGTTCCAATTCTTTTGGTATCATCTGTGTGATCTTTTCAGGTTTGGGTTTCCCTAGCTGAAAAATAAGACCCATGTTTATATTCAGTACGCTCAAATCGGACGTTCCAGTATTGCTTACCCTTTGTGATTCAAAATATTCAGTATCTTCTATTTTCCCGTTTCGATTACCGTCAGCTGCATTTCTGAAAGTATTGTCATAGTTTATTTTGCTCAGGTAGGATGTTGTAAAATAATCGGCTTTTGCCTGAATTCCCATCCAATGATTGATCTTGTAAGTCAATCGTGTGCCACCTGACCATGCAAATTGCCAACTATCCGTACTGCCGGAGAAATGATAGACTTCATAATACTGATTAAAAAATGTTTTTGTAAAAAGTAAGTCAGGAACGTTTATCTGACTGTAGCCACCTTTACCATATATATCCCATTCAAACTTTTTGCCGCTTAGCTTGAAAGTAGGCCCAAAGGTGACATATTTAGTATTCCAGTTTTCTGTACCTGGTAGCGATACTTTCTCGAGATATTTGTGCTCAAGATACGATGTGAAAAGCTCCTGGCTTTTATTAGTAAACTGACCAGCAGATAACCCTATTCCAATATTTTTAAAAAAATAGTCAAACCCTCCGGAGAAACCCAATCCTCGTCCTGCAAACATATGCTGTCCACTAAATCCTTGTATAGGTTGTGATATTCCACTACTCAGGTCGAGCTGTAGAAATCTTGTATTCTGACTAAAAAGATAATTAGCTCCGGAAAATAAAAAAATTAGTAATATAGAATGTAATGTTTTGATCTTCATGACTTAATTGAATAATATACTTTTCTTAAAATTAAAATTTTTCAGATAGGTTATAATATCAGCTCAAAGGTATAATATTATTTTAATAATAAACATATTATATTAAAATAAAATTTCAAATACTTGTATTGCAAGTCATTAGGTTTTATATAAAATTTAATTATAATGTATTTTATATATTTTATAAATATGTATGTGTTGAGACAATCTGACCTAATTCGAGAGGTATTTTTTATATAAAAAAAGAAGATCAGCAATAATGCTGACCTTCTTTAATTCCAATAAGACAAAAAAAAAGAGAAATCACTATTTCACCTCAATCGCTTTTGGTATAGTGACTGCTTTTGGTTCTTTTTTATCAATTCCGATGTGTAAAATACCGTCTTTGTAAACAGCAGAAATTTTGTCTTCCTTTACATTGTCCGGTACACTAAATGATCTGTTGAAAGATTCATAGCTGAATTCTCTTCGCAAATAGTTTCCTTCTTTGTCTTTTTCTTCCCTTTCCACTTTTTTCTCAGACTGAATTGTTAAAATTCCATTGAGCAATTCTACTCTAAAGTCATCCTTTTTCATACCGGGCGCTGCGAGTTCTATACGATACTCTTTATCTGTTTCTTTAAGGTTTACAGATGGCAGAGTAGAGCCCACTTTTGCAAAATTTTTGTCATTCCAGTCGAAAAAGTCTTTTGTAAAAAAGTCATCAAAGAAAGTAGGGAATGTAGGTAACAATGATGGTTTTTTAATTACTTGTGACATGACTACAATATTTAAATGTGAATAATCATTTTTTTCAATACAAAAATATAAGAAATTATGGCATCTTGTCAATGACCCTTATCATACATTGGTATGATTTGTATCCCCTCAGATTCCTTTAAGTGCTCGAATTCACTATATTTAGCAGGATTTATTCTACCTTTGGCACAAAATCCAGCCATCTATGCGTTTTTCTCAGTATCATTTTGTAGATGAAATCAAAAGGAATCTGGAACGACTCGGATTTAACAAACCCACGGATATTCAATACAAATGTATACCCAATATCCTGAGAGGAGAAGATCTTCTTGCCATAGCCCAGACCGGGACAGGAAAAACTGCTGCATTTGCCATACCTATTCTACATATACTCCACAGTAAAGTCAATACCAAAAGAGAAGATGGGATAAAATGTGTCGTCATGGTGCCTACCCGCGAACTAGCTATTCAGATCCATGAAGTTTTTCAATCTTTGGGTAAAAATACCAGAGTCAATTCATTTTCAGTATTCGGCGGAGTTGAGCAGGGGCCTCAGATAGCAAAACTAGAAAAGGGGATTGATATTCTCATCACTACACCAGGAAGGATGTTTGATCTTGTAAGTCAAGGTTATATCAGGCTCAACAGGGTAGAGATGCTTGTTCTTGATGAGGCAGATCATATGCTTAACCTTGGATTCATTAAAGATATCAGAGATCTTATTCACTTTCTTCCTAAAAAAAGGCAAACACTTTTTTTCTCTGCAACGATTGACGATGAGATTAAAGATCTGGCATATTCGCTGGTAAAAAATCCAATCAGGATTCAGGTATCACCTAAAGATCCGGTATCTAAAAATGTGGATCACTCAGTGATGTTTGTCAAAATGGATGATAAACGATTTTTTCTCGAGAGGATGGTCTCTGAAAACCCTGTAAGTAAGATTCTGGTATTCGTAAGGACCAAAGTCAGAAGTGAGAGAGTCAAAGCAGCTATGGACAGGGTTGGAGTCAGATCGGAATTTATGCATGGTGGTCAGGAACAGAATGATAGACTATCTGTACTCAATTCATTCAAGAAGGGCGAAACCATGTTACTGATTGCAACCGATGTCAGCGCCAGGGGTATCGACATACCCAATGTGGATTATGTGGTGAATTATGATCTGCCAGAGCATCCGGAAAACTACGTGCACAGAGTTGGGCGGACAGGTAGGGGAAGGAAAAAAGGCATGGCGTACTCATTTTGTGACGATTCAGAAAAAGAGCTTTTAGATGCTATTGAAGAATATATGGGCAAAAAAGTGAAGGTCTTAAATCTTTTTAGAGAAGACTATAAGGAAGTCACTGATCTTACCTCAGAAAAAAAGATGGATCTTAAAAAAATAATTGAAGAACTGAATCTTCCTGGCAACAAAAGATACGGTGTCAAAAAACCAAAAGCAAAAAAATAAGTAAGTTATTTGATTTTCAGAGCAGAGATTTTTTTCTCCAACTCCAATTCATCGCCTGGATTGTATCCATTGTGGGCATAGACTATCTCTCCTTTATCATTCAGCAGAAATGTCTGCGGTATGGTTTGGAAATTAAGTGCTTGCTGAAGTTCCTGTTTAGAATCTGCGAGAACCGTAAACTCCCATCCTTTTGATTGCACCATAGCAGGTACTTTGGTAAGACCTCGCGCATCATCAATAGTGATAGCAAGAAGCTGAATATCATATTTTTCTACCCATTCGCTGTATATTTCATTAATAGCATCCAGTTCTCTTTTGCAAGGGGTACACCAGGTAGCCCAGAAACTTACTATGGTTATTTTGCCTTTACCCGTATATTCTGAAGTATTGACCTGTTTTCCATCCAGAGATTTGATATTGACTGAAGGAAAAGGATTACCTGAAGCAAAGGATATCCCACCTATGAGCGCAAACAACAAGAAAAAAATGCATTTCATACTTTGTTATGTTTTAATTAGGACATTAAAATTACAAAAATAGTCACAATATTGTTTGCACTTAACTATTTTTTAACCAATAAGCATGTTTAAATAAAAAAACCCGGACGCTGTGCCCGGGCTTTTCATGTTCAGGAAAACATCGTTTCGCTTACACTTCCTGATAACTAAGAGCCATAAATATGACCAATAAGCTAAGTAGTAAAAAGGCAAAAAGAAATCTCGAATCCCTGAAGAGAATCTCGTCTTTTTTGTAAAACATAAAATATGAGTTTGGTCTTGGTTATTATGATTTTATAATATCGATATCTTTATATCGTCTCGTCTGATCTCAGTAAGCCAAAAATGATACCATATAGAAAATTGATAATATGAATACTAACCACTTTATCATACGTGAAACAGGGTTAATTTTCTTATATCATAATTGTTATGTTTTTTATTTTTTAAATGTCAGCACTTTTTATATGATGGGATTTTATAAACTGTTAATTTGTGTAATATCAAAATTTACAAAATTACCCAAAATAGGGTTAAAATAATTTTTGTATAGTTGGTTTGGTTTTCTCATAATTTTAAGAATTACTTGTATATTTGGATTTATTTTTCATTTTGCTGTAAAATCTAGAAAAATATAATTTCAGAATGAGTCTTCACATCTTGGGTTTTGAACATCCATTTGATTTGTTCCATTGGAAGTGTTGTGTATTTAATAATTGAAATAAAATTATACAAATGAATTACCCCATATTATTTGAATTTAAGGTACTTGCTCTTGCACCCCAATTTTATGTTAGAGACAGTGAAGGCAGAGAAATTGCTTATGTCAAGCAAAAACTATTTAAGTTGAAAGAAGATATAGTGGTGTATGAAAATGATAGTCTTCAAAATATCCAATACAGCATTAAAGCCAATCAATGGATAGACTGGTCGGCATCCTATGTGATGTATAATAGAGAAGGACTTGAAATAGGAAGGATGGGCAGAAAAGGGGCCAGATCATTATGGAAGGCCACCTATGAGATTTTTGACGAACAGAATAAAAAAGATTTTATGATTGAAGAAGAAAATGCGTTTGTTAAAATCATGGATGGATTTTTTTCTGAAGTTCCTGTGCTTGGATTTTTTACAGGATATTTTTTAAATCCTAAATATAACATTACTGATGAGAATGGTGGAGTTGTTGCCATTTTTAGCAAGGAGCCTTCGTTCTGGGGAAAAAAATTCTACTTGACTCAGATAAAAGAGATGGGCAATTTAGAAGAAGAAAGAATCATTCTTAGCCTGATGATGATGGTTCTCTTAGAAAGAAGCAGGGGATAAAGCTATAAGTTTTCAATGTGTTCTGTGACTATAAAAAAACCATCTTCACCTTGATGCTGATATAGAGGCATCAATATCATCCCATCGAATTCTGCGCAAATATCATTGCCGTTGTACCTGGCGAGTAGTTCGCCTTTTGAAATTTTTTGAAAATTTTTATATCCAGGTTTCATTTGGAAATATTTATTGTCTTCAACATGATATCGATAATTTACTTTTACAATCAGGGGTAAATTTTTTGAGTACTGTTGTAGTAAATTATCGTGGCGGTTTGCCACATCTTCCGGCCGTATAACTCCGATGGCCCTCATAAAATTTATAGTGGCAGCTATACATCTGTTTACAGACTGTGGATCATCATGATGACCACCTTCAAAAGCTATGGAAGTAGTTTCAATGCCTTTATTTTTGGTATTGAAGTAGTGTAAAGTTGTGCCGGAGATACCATCCAATAAACCGATGATAACCGGAGCGTGTATTTCGTGTGCTATACTAATACTTTCTGTATCATGGGTAGCAATACAGAATATGCCACCGTCAGATGAAGTAGTGTGCAGGTCAAGCAGATATAATTTATTGGGTCCGACTCTGATGATTTCATCATACACAGTATCGAGAATATCTCTTATTTCGAAATCTTCATCTTGTAGGTCTGATTTTTCAGCTTTTACAACTTTTTCAATATGCTCAACGTCCCATGATCTATTCAGATCTTTTTTGATATATCTTTTGCCTTCGTGGAAAGCCTGCAAATTGCCTATGATACCTATAATTTCTCCTTTGTATATAAAGTCGGGATTAGTGATTGGCTCTACTTCCAGCATTTTAAAAAGCAGATCAAGTGCCCTTACCCCAGCAGGCTCATTGCCATGCATAGCTGCTGTTATGACCAATAAAGGACCTGGTTCGGTACCCTTGAATTTACCGATAACTCTATTCATGAAAAATCAAAAAGGACGTTTTCTATACCAGATTATTTAGTGTCAATTACCAATTGAGCCAATGCTTTCATACCAACAATAAATCCACCCTCCTCAATATAAAAATCAGGCGTATGATGTTGTGAAGCATCTATAGTATCAATGTCTTTGGGTTTACCCCCCAGGAAGAAGAATAATCCTGGTACTTTCTGAGCATATAATGAAAAATCTTCAGCTCCTGTACTTGCTTTTACGACTCTTACGTTAGCTTCGCCGGCGGCTTTTTCAAGAGATGGGAGCATTTTAGCGGTGAGCTGCGGATTATTAAAAGTAACAGGATAACCGGTATGAATTTTTACTTCAGCCGTTGCCCCTGAACTTTCAGCGATTTTTTCAGCGGTATGTTTGATTTTTTGGTGGATTATTTTCTGCATTGCCGTATCCAGGGTGCGTATTGTTCCTATCATCTCCACTTCTTCAGGGATGATGTTGTTTCTCACTCCTCCTGATATTTTTCCAACAGAAATCACAGCTGCTTCGTTTGTCAGATCAGTTTGTCTGCTGATAATGGTCTGAAGGCCAAGAATAACCTGTGCTGCTGCGACTATTGGGTCAACACCGCTCCAGGGGCGTGATCCATGTACCTGTTTGCCTTTAATCTTTATAGAAAACTGATCAGCCGCAGCCATGGTCCCCATGGGTTTATAAGTAATGGTTCCCACATCTGTCACACTTGAAATATGGAGTCCATACATTACTTCGATACCATATTTATCGATGAGGCCTTGTTTGATCATAAGGGCAGCACCACCTTCTTCGCCTAGTGGGGCACCTTCTTCTGCAGGTTGAAATACAAAGACAACTTTACCTTTCAGCTCATTTTTCATAGCACTGAGTATTTTTGCTGTACCCATCAATATGGCTACATGACTATCGTGCCCGCAAGCATGCATGATACCTACTTTCTGACCCAGATATTCTGATTCTTCTTTTGAAGCAAAAGGTAATTTTACCCTCTCGTATACCGGCAAACCATCCATATCTGCCCTTAACCCGATGACTGGACCCGGCTTACCTGTATTTAAGACAGCGACCACTCCGGTGTAAGCCATTCCCGTTTCTATGGTGATATCGAGACCTTTCAGGTTTTCAGCTATGTATGCCATAGTTTTATACTCCCGATTGGAAAGTTCAGGATATTGGTGTAGATGGCGTCTCCAGTTTATCACTTGATTTTCATTGGCTTTAGCCAGATCGGCTATCATTTTTTCCAGCTTTTCTTGCTGATTGATTACCTTTGGTTGATTTTTTTTCTGGCTTGTGACATACAATGCTTGTAGCAGCAAACAAATTAAAATTATATGTTTCATTGTCTATATGATTTAATTTAAGTTTAAAATTTTGTATTGGTTATAAATAATTCCCAAAGGAAATGTTTTTTAAAAGAATAAGATGTGTTTTAAGGTTTTTTTTATTGATGATTTCAATACTAAGTTTTTTGAATACATCCGCTCAAAAAGAAGTTACTTCTCAAAACGATAAATTTGCAAAATGTATCATAGAAAATGCTCAAAATTTAATAGGAAAAAAGTATCAAGCTGGCACTCTGGAAGGAGAGGGTCAAGAAACTCTAAAATATTTTTCAGATAAATTTGATTGTGTCACATTTGTGGAATACGTTGTGGCAAAATCTATTTTTATGGTAAATACAGATTCATCAACTGGCGATTTTGAAAAAAATCTTAAAAATATAAGGTATCGTGATAGAGTAATAAACGGATATGGATCAAGACTCCACTATTTTACTGAATGGATTTTACAAAATAGCATCAGGGGGTTGATAAAAGATGTAACTATTGACCTTTCAGGTGTACCATATTTGAAGGATATAGATTTTATGACTCGTAATAAAGGGAGTTACCCTAAATTGACGGATACCACGGAACTAAAAAAAGTCATCAAGGCTGAAAAGAGGATCAACGGCCATAAATGGATGTACATACCTAAAAGTAAGGTTCATAAAATTCAAAGCAAAATTCTCAGTGGTGATATCATTGCAATTACTTCATCAATACCGGGACTTGACATAGTACATACAGGATTTGCAATCAGGCAAAAAGATGGAATATATTTACTTCATGCATCAGAATCTGAAGGTAAGGTAGTCATAAGCAAAAGAAATATTCATAACTATTTGAATGCCAACAAAATGCAAACAGGTATTATTATACTAAGGTTTTATTAGAATGTAATTAGGTGGAATAGCAAAGATTTTTATAAATACTTTAACGAAGTAACAGAAACCTTTAATTGGGATAAACCGTTTTTTAATAAAATAATGAATAATGATACATAAGTTTTTGATTTTAGTAATTTTAATATTTTCAGGTATTCAGGCAAACGGACAATTTAAGGATATTCTTAAAAAAGCAAAAACAGCGGTTGGCGTTGCGACAGGGGATGAATCTGAAATGAGTGCAGGACTAAAAGAAGCACTTAATGTAGGGATAGAAGTTGCCGTATCCCAACTTTCTGCTGAAAAAGGATATCTTGAGAGTCCTTATAAGATCCTGATACCAGCAGATGCCCAAAAAGTTATTGATAAAATTAAACTAGTACCCGGTTTTCAGGATGTGGAAACAAAACTCATCAACCAGATGAATCATGCAGCAGAAATAGCCGCAAAAAAAGCCACACCCATATTTGTAAATGCCATCAAACAAATGACTATGAAGGATGCTGCATCCATCATTTCGGGATCTGAGAATGCTGCTACTTTATATTTGGAGACAACATCAAGAAAACCTCTGTATGATCAGTTTTTACCAGTCATTCAGACCAGCTTGGATGAAGTTAATGCTCGAGCCTATTGGAAATCTGTGATAGATGCTTACAATAAAATTCCTTTTGTTAAAAAAATGAATCCCGCACTGGATGATCATGTCAATAATAAAGGTCTGGATGGTTTATTTTCATTAATTGCTGTCAAGGAGAAAGGAATCAGGACGGATATTGATCAAAGGTCAAGCGACCTTCTCAGAAAGGTGTTTGGTAAATAATCTTGATTTATTAATGTATATTTCATTTACTTCAGGTATATTTTATACTTTTACTCGCTGTAAACCAACTTTAGAGAGAAATTGAAACCGATATTTGGGATTTTTGCGGGATTGAGCACGGCCGCTCTTATCATAGTCATGGCCCAAATGATTAGTGAAGGTCTATATCCCCAACCCGGCAACCTTGATTTGACCAATCCCAATTCACTGACGGACTGGATGAATACACTGCCTACCAAAGTGTATATCATCATTGCTATCAGTCATGGTCTTGCTGCCTTTGCCGCTGGTCTCATAAGTAGTTTGGTCGCTGGGGTCAGCCGCTTCGCTTTCGGACTGATTACTTTTTGTGGTATTTTTATTCCTGTGATGATCTATCTTTTTACTTATTATTTTCCTGTGTGGTTTGTATTAACAGACACTACAGTCACAGCTATTTTGGGATTTGTAGGCGTGATCACCGGCAGTGCCAGATATGTAAGTTAAAGGTTTTCAGAATAGATATCAGTATTTTTTATTCTACTCTACTTTGACCCTTGAAGATTCGCTTTCAGATGCATTGCCCCTTCCTCCCAGATTTTTCATTTTACTATTCCCAAACTGATAGCTGGCAGTAAAACGAACATGTCTTGAAAAATTGCGTTGAAAGAAGTTGACCTTAACATTACTAAAATCTATACTCGCATTAGAGTTCTGTGAGTAAAAGATATCATTAAAGCTCATAGCAATTCTTCCTTTATTATCTGCAAATGATTTGGATAATCCGAGATTGACGCCTGCCAGATTATTGATCGTAAGGAATTCTTCCAGAAATTTTGTCATATAAAACCCACCAAACTCCATTTTGAAGTTTTTAGGAAGGGATGCATTTATCTGCCAATATGCCAACCAATGCCATCTGCTGGTTTTATATTCAAGGCCTTGATATATTGCATTGTATGAATTATATATGGCCTGATTACCGCCGAATCCGTCTATAATCTTACCTATTTTTATAGGGAAGTTAAGCTGCAGTTCCACACGTGTCTGATTAGCCAGATTTTCAGCGGTAGTAAAGGTACGTGTACCCTCGAGCTTCGGAGCATTTTCTATAATTACATCATTTGTTTTATAGTATGCGACACCCAAAAATGGCTGATTATCAAAGGTCAGATTAAGTTGTGCTGTATTGATAATTTCCGGACTAAGTGTAGGATTACCCCTTGTATATGTCAGAGAATCAATAAAATAGGAAAATGGATTTTGTTGTTGGAAACCAGGCCTGTTTACTCTTTTTGAGTATGACGACTGGATAGCCATATTTTTATTCAACCTATAAATGGCACTTGCACTCGGAAAGAGTTGGGCATAATTTCTGTCAAGCACTAAAGAGTCCATTGACTCTCCTGTGATGATGGTCTGCTCTGCCCTTAGTCCGGCGTTAAATTCAAAGTTGCTTACCGTCTTATTCACATTTATGTATGTGGCATTTATATTTTCATTGTAAAGGAAATTATTAGACTCTTTTGCTGATCTTATGCTATTTGCAGCAATTCAGGGTGATGGGATTAAAAACATAAGAAAAAGACTAAATAATGCTTCGATTTTGGATTAGCACAAAGGAGTCCTTTACCACATAGT
>JAYTNJ010000351.1:0-3831 GCA_043748345.1 Saprospiraceae bacterium | reverse complement strand
AACATTAAAATATTGTGAAAATTGTGCAATATGTTTTCCACATAGTCAACACTTTTGCTTAATTTTTACAATTATATTTACTTTCAGGTTAAAAACATTTCCTGCAACTTATTCCAGAGCAATACCTTTTTTGGTCGGGTAAGATTAATTTCTGATATTGAATCGCTTACCAGCATTCTCGACTGCTCAAAAAGCATGATTTCATAGGGTGCAAAATCCACAAAGATGCCTACTTCTGAAGGCTCAACACCTAGTAAAATAATATCCTTATAATCAGACAGTAAATTATTGATGGAGATATTTTGTCTCTCTTTAAGTTGTACTAAAAAAATATCGGATGTCATATCGTATTTGATGGCATTGATCATGCCTTGTAATGTGGTAACTTCATTCGATCCATATTCCGTTTTATGTACCACCACTACGAGCTTTTTATTACCAAAACCAGCTATATCCAGATCATTAATACTTATTTCGGGAATACGAAAGACCTGATCTTCGATTTCTTCCATCAGAATATTATTTCTAAAATTGTAAAAATAGGAAATTATGTTTGATGAAATGAAAAAATATGTACAAACAATAAGATTTTATAAATTAAATCGTAATTTTGTAGTGCAAATTAAGTTATAAATTATTTTTTACCAAATATTTTATTTAGAAATCATTTGCAGTTTGTCTTTTTCAATAAAATTTTGAAAATTTTTAAGTTTAGCCATATGAAATGAATATGAGTAGATTACACGCAAATTGTGTTGATCATTTTTCATGTGAATTCCTTCCGACCATTAGAAACAAAAAAATATAAACAGATGCATTATCAGATAAAAATCACAGAAACGCACGACTCGTCTATTTCGAGAGTTGACTTCAATCATTTACCTTTCGGAAAATTTTATTCTGATCATATGTTCGTAGCTGACTATATTGACGGGAAGTGGACAAACATTGAAATTCGTCCGGTCGCTCCTATAGCTACACACCCGGGCAATATGGCCTGGCATTATGGGCAGTCTATTTTTGAAGGCATGAAGGCTTCAAGGGATTCCGCAGGTCACCCTTTGCTGTTCAGGCCGGAGATGCACGCTAAAAGAATAAATGCTTCTGCCCGAAGGATGTGTATGCCTGAAATTCCGGAAGATCTGTTTCTTCAAGCCGTCCATACCCTCGTCAGACTTGAAAAAGCATGGATACCTCCGCAGCAGGGTTCTGCATTGTATATCCGACCATTTATGTATGCGACTGATGAGACTATAGGTGTAAAGCCATCTGACACCTATAAATTTATCATATTTGTGATGCCGGTGGGACCTTATTATACCCAACCTGTCAAGCTTCTGGCCCAGGATACATACGTGCGTGCTGTAGTGGGAGGGGTAGGAGAGGCCAAAGCTGCCGGAAATTATGCAGCGTCCCTCTTGCCGGCTGCTATGGCCAAAAACGAAGGATATGACCAGGTCATATGGCTCGATGGTATTCATAAAAAATATATCCAGGAGGTCGGAACGATGAATATATTTTTTGTCATAGACGATGAAGTAATCACCCCTGCACTAGATGGAGCAATACTTGCAGGTATCACGAGAGATAGTATTCTGACTTTGTTAAGGGATAAAGGATATAAAGTTTCAGAACGACTCATATCTATAGATGAGGTGGTCGATGCATTTGATAATGGTCTTTTGAAAGAAGTTTTTGGAGCAGGAACGGCTGCAGTTGTAGCCCCTGTTAATGAAATAAAATATAAAGAACGCGTCATGCATCTCGATCCTGCATCATTTAAGATCGGTCCTATGATACATGAGATTATCAATGGATTGAGAAATTGTACGGTAGAAGACAAATTTGGCTGGATTGTCCCTGCATAAGATTACTGAATGAACTCATTCGGGTGCTAAAAGATCCAATCAGGCACTGAATTAAAAAAAGTATATTTTTTGTTCATACTGTCCTGCACTGCAAACCAGGTAGCCAGTCCGTTTGACACAATAAGGTAAGGAGCCTTGAGCGAAGAGTTGTACACTGATATCTGATCAAACGTATGCTGGTTTATTGCCACCTTTGGTGCTTTGCATTCCACTAATAAGAAGGGTTTGGTATTTTTATCGTAGACGACAATATCAAATCTTTTGGTCTGATCATTTATAGAGATGAGTTTTTCTACTTGTAATTGATTTCTTCCGAAGACTGTTTTTGTAATAAACCATTGCAATAATAATTGTCTGACCATTTCTTCCGGTTGTAAAATGATGTTTTTTTTCCGAACCGGGTCCATTACATATTTTACTCCATTTTTTTCAGAAATTACGAGCAAGTCTTTACATTGTAACAGGTCGAGGTCTAAACAGAAATCAGTGAAATTCAATGCTCAATTGTTTTTTGCCGGAATATTCAGAGAGCTGTTCAGACTTTATTTGATTAAAAAGTTCACGTATGTTGAGGCCATTGCTTTCAAAAGACTCAACAGAATCAATATTCAATACGATGCATCCTGTTTCTAAAATATTTTTAATCGCCTGTCTTTGGCTCAAAAAATCTAATAACTCTGAAGTGGGATGTATAAGAAAATCTTCGATCAGTATGTAAACAACTATATCGGAATCCAAAAGGGATCCTATGATAATTTCCTGTATCGTCTGGTCACCATCCATCTTTTTAATGCCGTCTTTATAAAAGTAATCCACGAGACACTCATTAGTGTAATCAGAAACACAAGAAATAATGGCAGCATTTTTAATTCTGAATACGGTCGGTGATAGTCCAAATTGCAGTAATTCATAAGTGATGTTTCTGACCAGTGATATCCTGCCGGTGGTATGTATATCTTGCAATGGTGTAAAAGAAATGGTTTCTTCACCTGTGAGATTGAAATCTGCTGTGATTTTGTGGGTGTCATGATGATAAAATGACATAAGACTTTTGAACTTATGTAAGATCTCCAGACTTAATTCCGGTACGTCTATACAAAGCATTTCGTCAATAACTCCGGATTGTATCTCGCTGATATCGTCTCCATCCACTATAATAAATGGATAAATTCTACTTAAAAATTCAGCATTTGCTGTTAAAAAATGTTTCCATAATACAGGATGGTTGGTATTTTTCTTTTTAAAAAGGACATTATACAGTTCAGGGTTTTCTTTTTTGAGACTTTTGATAGTGGACTCAATAATATTATCATTGAGTATTTTAGCGTTGTGGATTTCATCTTTTTCCTTTTCAGCCTTCCAATGTAAATATTGTTCAAAACTTTCTTCATTGATTTCAGTAAATGGTCCAAAGTGATTCAGTAATCTGCCATGGTACCAAATATCAAACAGCGATAGCCAATCTTCCGGATCAAACATTTTTAATGACCTGATAATCTCCCTGCTTTTGTCGTCCAGATCATTAATAAATGAGACCCATTGGTAAAAAGGTATGTTTTTTTGCATGCTGATCATCATTATTTCGAGATCCAGGATGAGCCGGCAAATATAATTATGTTGCTTTTTTACGCTCAAAGAGTTCAGCTCAAATGTTAGGCTGAATATCCTTGACTTATTTATCATAGCCACCAGATCTGTAGCATCTCTTTCTATGCCTTCGAGCATCGGGTCATGATAATTCAGCTTGTTGGCAGATTTGATATAATCGATCTTAAGCTCCGGTATTTTCACCTGCCAGTTTTTCACAGCTGTCGTTAACAGTGGCAAAATGGCCATTAATTCTGCCTTATTTTTTATTCTGCCTTGTTGAGCTAAGATTTTTTTATCTGTAAGTTGTTCGATTAGAGTATTTACTTCATGGGTAAGTTTATTTACATTTTTTATCCATTCTTTATTGGTGCCG
>JAYTNJ010000350.1:0-14263 GCA_043748345.1 Saprospiraceae bacterium | reverse complement strand
ATCCACTATGTGGTAAAGGACTCCTTTGTGCTAATCCAAAATCGAAGCATTATTTAGTCTTTTTCTTATGTTTTTAATCCCATCACCCTGAATTGCTGTAGTTTTTCAAAACGTATCAGCCCAGCAAAACCTGCCTGTTATTCGTGCGAACTCAAAAAATGTAAAAAACAGTTTCGGGTTGAATCACATATATGTAGCTACATCTATTCTAATATTTGGTTTAATTATGTTTTTTATGATAAATGTAAGGTTAAAAAAAGAGAAAGTTGTAATCATTAATAGATAAGCGATCTGGCAATATATGTTTCTATATAAAGCCTTTTGACTTAATACAAAGTACAATGTATCGAAGTTGCAAACAAAGGCCATCGGGGGTTTAAAAGTTGCTTCAAAGCATACTTTAGTTTATACAAGATGATATCTGAAATAAAAAAGCTGGGGTGGCTTAAACAATCAATCAAAGAACGAAAACTAACAACATTTCCATTGTGCTACAGGCCATAATTCAGCAACACTCTAAATATTTAAAAGCGACAATATGAGATTTAAGTTTATCATCATCATTTTTAGCACCATCCTTGCCTACACAGCGATATTTGGACAAACCCCAAACAGTTTTACACCAAACCAAATAAAACGCTTTGACTCTATTGCTACACAGGACGTTCCCAAGGATGCACCAGGAATTGCAACTGGCATTGTAAGTAATGGAAAATAGCTTACCAAAAAGTTGCAGGCTTTGCAAACTTGACAGACAGCACTTTAATTACAAAAGATACACGATTTAATATTGCATCTAATGGCAAACAGTTTACAGCATTAGCTATTCTTGTTTTGATTGATGAGAAAAAAATTAGTCTTACTGACGACATCAGAAAATATTTACCAACTATCTACCCAAAACTTAATTCAAAGATTACAATCGAAAACTTGCTTAATCATACAAGCGGCATCAGAGATGTTTATGATTTGTGGTCATTGCAAGGCTTAACTTGGTGGGAAAATTCATTCAGTAACAAAGATGTTCTGGAACTCATAGAAAAACAGCAGGAATTAAATTTCTTGCCAAATACAAAGTATTTGTACAGTAATACCAACTACATTTTATTAACTGCAATCGTAGAAAAAATTACAGGAAAATCATTTGTGGCGTACACAAATGATTTGTTCAAGAAATTAAATATGCCAAATACTTCTTTCGAAACTGACTATTCAAAAATTCGTGGACCTATTGCAAAAGCATACTTCAATTTTGACACTTGGACAACTTATGATTGGATTTGGAATGTTTGCGGTGACGGAAATATTTTTTCTTCATTAGCAGACCAACTTCAATGGGAACAAATTCTTCAGGGAAAAGTAAAAAGCAAAATAAAAAAGCAGGTTTTAGAAAAGAGCCAACAATTGACTGATAACTCAACAATCAAAAATTATGGTTACGGACTTGAATTTAGCACATACAAAGGCTTAAATTATACATTCCACGAAGGAGCAACAGGAGCTTGGAAAGCCACAGTTACAAAGTTTCCGAATATAAACACGTCAATCGTTACATTTACAAATACAGGTAAATCAACACCAAATACGCAGACAAGGCAAATGGCAGATGTAGTTTTTAATCTAAAAGAAAATGCAAGTTATGTAGTTACGAAACCAGCCAAAGTAGGCAGTTTTGTAAGCGACGAAGATATGATTGGTACCTATTTAACAGACAACAATTTTACTTTTCAATTTGAAAAACGAGATAGTATTTTATATTTAAAACGTCTTGGACGCAACGACATTAAGTTGGAAAGAGAAGCAGATAATATTTTACATCAAACCCACGACCCTGACTTTAAGCAGGAATTTAAAAGAAATGAAAAAGGCGAAATGACAATAACTGCTTATTATACTTCTCATTCACCCTACACTTTGACAAAGTCTATTGGTAATTGGACAGACTATGATTTTCAGGCACTTAACGGACAGTTTATAAACACAGAAACTAACGTAACCATAGACATTAAGTTTGCAGGTGACAAGAGTTATGATATTAAGGCTGGTAGTCAAGACAGCTCCAAGGGACTTTTAATTTCACCGATAAAGTTGCTAGTTGACAATTATGTGTTAGATATTGAAAATAATGTTGGGAAACCAAATACTTTTTTACTCAGTGCGGAAAGAATTCAACGAGTGAAATTTATTCGTGTGGACTAAAATATTGAAGTACCGGGAACAAAAGACAAGGTTTTTTTAGCTTCCCCAACTTGAGGCAGACCCTAAATAATTTTTTAAAATATTACCTATAATTTTTAAAATATTACATTTGTTCAATTAATATCTGTATTCAAGATTTAATCAAAACAATAAGTATCTGATGCATCAACAAAAAACTAATATCCAGCACCTTTTAAGTATTCCGGTGATTGTAGCAGCCTTAGGCTACTTTGTTGATATTTATGATCTTTTATTATTTGGTATTGTCCGCATTCCAAGCCTAACATCTATGGGTCTGAATGAAGAACAACTGTCCATTCAGGGTGCAAGTATCCTAAATTGGCAGATGACTGGCTTATTGTTAGGTGGCATTCTTTGGGGGGTAATGGGAGATAAAAAAGGTAGACTTTCAGTATTATTTGGCTCTATCCTTACCTATTCGCTAGCTAATATTGCTTGCGGCTTTGTTCAAACCCCTGAACACTATAAGATACTTCGTTTTATAGCTGGTATAGGACTGGCCGGTGAGCTCGGTGCCGGCATTACACTGGTTTCAGAAATACTTCCTAAAAATTTGAGGGCTATCGGTACATCATTGGTTGCTGGCGTAGGGTTATGTGGTGCGGTGGTGGCATATTTTACAGCAGATCTTTTTGACTGGAGGGTCGCATATTTTATTGGTGGTGGCATGGGCTTATTGCTTTTGTTATTACGTGTCGGTGTATTTGAATCAGGAATGTTTAAAAATGTACAACAGGAAGGTAGCGTTTCAAAAGGAAACTTTTTTGCTTTTTTTACAAACAAAAAAAGATGTATCCTGTACCTCAAGTGTATTGCTATTGGATTACCCACATGGTTTGTGATAGGAATATTAGCGACGTTCAGCAATGAATTTGGCAAAGCTTTAGGCATTGAAGAAGCTATCAAGCCTGGTCTTTCCATTATGTGGTGTTACGTTGGGTTGGCTTCCGGAGATTTGTTGAGTGGTTTTATTAGCCATGCTTTGCATTCAAGAAAAAAGGCAGTAGGGTTGATGATGGTATTCACTTTGATAGGATGTGTTTTATACCTATATGCTGGCATAAAATCTGCTTTTACACTTTATATGATATTTCTTTGGATGGGTTTTGGTATCGGCTACTGGGCAATGTTTGTTACTATAGGTGCCGAGCAGTTTGGAACAAATCTTCGTGCTACAGCTGCTACCACGATACCCAATATGGTAAGAGGAACCGTTGTTTTAATGACTTCTATTTATGTAAGCACAAAACCCACGATGGGTGTAATAATGGCCGCTTCCATTGTAGGAATTATTACCTTTGCCCTTGGATTTTTAGCAGTGGCAACCATTCCTGAAACCCACGATCGTGACTTGGATTTTCTGGAAGAATAAACTCTAAAGTATATTTCAGGGGTGGTAAATATTATTTTGATAATTAAATTGACCACCCTACCCTTGGCTCTCTTCTCACCAGACTATTAGCGATTTCTACATTGGTAAATTTCATATTGACAGCATCCCATAACAGTTTTCTGCGTGCCGGATATTTTTCATTTTCTTTGAGATAATAACTTTTCATAGCCAATACTCCCAACAATATAGCTTCAGTAAAAGGTCCAGCATATTCAAAAGACGAACTCAATGCTGCATTTCCATAACCCTTCATACACGCATTAACCCATTGTAGATAATGGCCTTCAGTCACACGCTTCTCATTCTCTGGCACTACCAACTCAGTCATCAGAGAAGTGGGAAGTAATCTTGGATTTCTGCCATAACAATCAGCCATCATTTTTCCTTTGGTACCCTCCATAATGATCCCTCCATTCCAATCTCCCATAGCTTCATCTGCTCCTAGTTCGGCTGGTCGTTCCGGCTTAATGCCGCCATCCATCCAGGTCAGTTTTATATCTGGTTTACCCATTTTGCCGGGAAAAGTAAAATACATTACTGATGAGGATGGAAAAGCTTCAGGAATCAACACTTCATTAAAGCTTGTTCCCCATACACCTGTAAAATTGCACTCCACATCAGATGGATAATCTATGGGTAAAATCCTGAATGCCGGATCAAGAATATGACATGCCATATCACCTATGGCTCCAGTGCCGAAAGCGGTCCAACCTCTCCAGCCAAATGGGGCGTAAACAGGATTATATATAGTTTCTGAAGCTGGTCCTAACCATAGATCCCAATCCAACTCCTGCGGGATGGATTTGACCTCTTTAGATGAGGGAATTCCTTGTGGCCATATCGGACGGTTTGTCCATGCTGATACCCGGGTTACGTCTCCTATCAACCCGGCGTCATACATTTCCTTCATCTTTCTGACATCATTAAATGATCCACCTTGATTGCCCATTTGGGTCACTACTTTATGTTTTCTAGCTGCTTCGGTCAGCGTCCGGGCTTCATATACGCTCCAGGTAAGTGGCTTTTGTACATATACGTGTTTTCCTTTTTCAATAGCTGCCATGGCCGCAGCAGCATGTGTATGATCCGGTGTGGATATAGTTACAGCATCTATGTTTTTATGCTCTTTATCAAGCATTTTTCTGAAATCCTTATAATATTCTGCTTTGGGAAAGGTAAGTTTAGATTTGACGGCTCTCCTGTCATCTACATCACATAGATAAGATACCTTTACATTTGGACTTTTAGCACATTCAGTCAGATCGCTTTCACCTTTACCTCCGACACCAATGCCCGCAAGATATAAAGTATCACTAGGTGCTATATGATTTTTACCACCCAGCACAAAACTTGGTACTATCGTAAATGCGGTAGCCGATAATGCTGCATTTTTTATAAATTTTCTTCGTGACTACATTTCTGAGTGCACTTTATTTTGATTTCCTTTTGCCATTATTTGAAGAATTTATAGGAGTGACGAAAATTATTCGCCAAAATAAGTATTTAAATTATTATTAGGAAAGAAGAAATTAACTTACTCCATAAAAATACAGTTCTTATTTTTCTATTTAAAAGTTATACCTTACCCCTGTTAATAAACCATACGTGTTGAATCTTTGCGAAAGGGGATACGTTTCAGATGTTATACTTCTGGTCTGAAACCTCGCATTGGGTTCTGCAAACAGGTCTATAGATGGAGAAATATGATAAGCTATGCTTAAAGCACCGAAAGTACTTAGTCCAATATTAGATTTGAACACTTCTTTTCTGTCTGCGGATTCTGAAATATTGATGACCGACTTACCGTCATTATCCAATATCATTCCCTTGGTCGCAGATACAATATTGAGATAAACACCAGCCACAGCTGATATTATGAACCGATTACTTTCAAGAATAGTGTATTTTCCCAATATAGGTATATCAAAGGTCCTGTAATTGTTATTAATTTTTATTTGAGTATCTCCAGGAATGGTGACAGTTTGAGTATTAATTACACTGTCCACAATTTTACCATTCTGATAAATATAATCCTTGATGGTAATCTCTCTTGTCTGGTTTGATTCAGGATCAATATATTGAAATCTTTCATTGATCTGAGAGTAATTCATTCCTGACTGTAATGTCCATTTGTCTGAAATCTGATAACCTATTCTTACACCTGCAGAAAAAGAATATAAAGAATGTTCTGTATCTCTACGCGCATTCTCATAGGGTATGTTTTCTACAGTCCCGGCACTAATTGATTTAGGTGCATAATCATGCGAAACATAAAAATCTACACTTTTCTTCTTTCCACCGGGCTTGTATGATGGACAGATAATTTGATCTTTTGGTTGGAATTTAGATTTAAAAAATAGGTTGTGATTATGTTTTGGGAGCTTGTTTTCCAAAATATTGTCTATTTGTTGAAAACTAAAATTTTCTTTCAGCTCACTGTTTTGTTCCGCGTCCTTAGCCATCGGCACAAAGTCAATTAGCTTTGACTCTGCATAACTAAAAGATTGCATTGAATTAAGGTTTGACTGTAAAGGTTTCTTCTGCCTAATAGATAATCCTTTCATTGCAGTAAATTGGACATTCAATCCGCTTTCACTTGTTATTATATCATTGGTTTGGTCTTTGGGTTCTACCTTATACTTATGATACATTTGTGAAGCGACAGGACCATTTAAGTCTATTTTCTGCTTAATAATCTGATCATTATTTTCTATTTCACCATTGAAAAATAAAAAGGCAGTCACTGAAGCAAATATAATTGCCAATGCGGATGCAAACACCCACCATGGTCGGAAATTTTTCTTTTCTTTAGGCAATCTCGACATGATATTATCCCAGGCACCCTGTGGTGTTTCTGCTGTATGGTGAGAGAGTTTATTTCTGATAATTTTATCTATCGTATTCATATGGCCACTTTATACAATTCATTTACTTTATTCTGAAGCATTCTTCTGGCTTTTGTCAACTGAGACCGGGAAGTTGACTCTTCGATATGTAATATTTCACCAATCTCTTTATGAGAAAAACCTTCTACAGCATACAGATTGAATACCATGCGATAACCATCGGGTAATGATGCTATAAGTTTTATTAATTCTTCTTCTGAAAGAGCAGAAAATACTTCAGGCACTGCAAATTCCTCATTGACGAGATCAATATTGATTTCCTCAGCAATCGCTGTCTTCTTAAGATTATTTTTGATAGCTGTATTTATTATTATCCGGCGTATCCACCCTTCAAACGAACCTCCATTTTCAAACTCAGAAAGATGGGAAAAAACTTTTACAAAGGAGTCTTGTAAAATGTCTTCTGCTTCATACCTATGCCTGGAATATCTCAGACAAACTACCATCATCTTGCCGGAATACATATAAAAAATATCCCTCTGCGCCAGTCTATCTCCGGAAAGACATGCTTTGATGAGTTCTTTTTCTGTTTTTCCGTTGACAAGTAATGGTGACATGCTTATACTTTAATGAAGGAAAAAGGATGTTTGAAAAACTAAACTGTGCATTTGCCTGATTAATAATTGATCTCACAAATGCAATTTTCAACAACTTCCTTTTTCCTTCATAATAAACTGTTAACTTTGTACTATTATTGCATCATCTATCTGCTCATTACCATCGCCGTCGTGATCATCCTGACCGGCAGACTTTGCCGGAGCTTTGGGTTCTGATGGATTTGGCTGTGTAATAGTTATCTTTCCTTCACTAAATGCATCATAATCGCCATCAGCATATTGACTCGCTTTGGAGAAGAAGTCATCGTTTTTTTCAAGCAATGGACTACCTGTGGTTAATGTTTCATCAGCAAACTCTTTTACAGGTTTAGCATCCTCCTCAGCAAGAAATTTTTCAGCCTTATCAACAGTTTCATCAAACTTTTTTCCAATCTGAGCAGTGACATCCTTAGCTTTTTCAGCAATAATTTCTTTTGCTTCGCCTATTTTATCCCACGCTTTGTCTGAAGAGTCCAGTACTTTAGAACCGACATTTTCAGATATGTTGGCAGCTTTTTCGGCAAGAATACCTCCAGTCTCCATGACCTTGGCACCTACATTTCCGGCGATGTCTCCAGCTTTTTGAACCATTTCATTTTCAGAAATTTTATCAACTATATTTCCAGTAAATGCTTTGGTTTTATCGACCAAACTACTGAACCCATCCCCCGCCTTATCCATGGATGATGCCGTTGCATCGGCTTTTTTAACATAAGAAGACTGTACAAATTCGCTTGTATCAGATGCGATTTCCTTTGACTTGGTAGCTGCAACATCAGCCAATTCAGTTGCCTTATCAACAGCTGTTTCTGCCGCTGCCGCCACGTCAGCTGCTACTCCTTTGGTTTTATCCCATGCAATATCAGCCGCATGGTCAATTTTTTCAGCAGTACTTGATGCTACATCTTTTGCCTTTGATGTTGCGCTTTCTGCCAAATTTCCTGCCTTATTTATGGCATTCTCAGCAGCATTAGCTACATCAGAAGCAACAGACTTTGTTTTATCCCAGGCCGTTTCGGCTACACTCTCAGCCTTTTCCATTGCTGCGCTTGCTTTTTCTATAACAGTCTCTCTCAGACCGGCTGTTTTTTCAGAAAATTCGTTTACTGTTTCCTTTGCCGATGCGGCAAGATCTCCTGCTTTATCTTTTGTAAAGTCGACGGCTTGGTCTACAGCAGACTTAGCTACCGACTCAGTAGTAAAAAATAATCTCTTTAAAGAACCTAAAAACCCCATAATTAATGCTTTTTAATTGATAATAAAATTGTCATAAATTTAAGTGTATTATTATGATAAAAGTTCACTAATTTTCACTTATTTTGCTCATTCTCAATAATTTTTAAAAAATGTAAAGAATCATTCATACATCCTCATTACAAAAATTCATATCGGTTAGTTTGGCATTACAAACCATATCCTGAACAGAGACTTTGCCTTGTCATTTCTAAATAGTAGATTTGTAGAAAATTTGATTTCTTTTGGATTAATTTCTTCACACTTCAAAGAAAATCATAAATACAAGTTATCATATAAGCTAAAAATTAGTGTTAAAGAGTTTTTTTAAAGATACGGCCATATATGGGATAGCCGCTATACTGCCTCGGGTCATAAACCTGGCCATGGTGGCAATATTTACAATGGTGTTGGGTAAGGCTGAGTTTTCTGATCAGACGACCTGGTATGTATATGCTGCCTTTATAAATATAGTGCTGACTATGGGCATTGAAACATCATTTTTTAGATTCTATACTTCAGAATCTGATAAAGAAAAAGTAATTACCACTGCATCATTCATATTGCTCGTATCATCCGGTTTGTTTCTTATCTTGGGTATGTTTTTATCTGAATACGCCACTTCCTTTCTTGGATTTAATGATCATCGTTTTGTACAAATACTTATTTTAATTACGGTACTAGATACTCTGGTGGTTATTCCATTTGCACTACTTAGAGTCACAGGAAGACCCATTAGGTATATGATGGTCAAGCTCTCAAATGTATTGGTTTTATTTGTAATTACGGCTTTTCTTCTGTTAGTTGCTCCACAATTAAAAGATGCGGATTATAGCTTTTTAAAAATAATCGGAATCGGAAAAACTTTTAATCCGGGTGTAATTCATATCATAATTGCCAATCTTTTTGCCAGCCTTTTTACAATTTTTATTTTAGCGCCTGAAGTCCTAAAAATCAAATGGAAAGTTGATAAAATCTTACTTAAGAAGTTATTAAATTATGGATGGCCTATTATGGTAGGTGGAATTGCGTTTACGATAAATGAAAATATGGATAAATTATTGATACAGACACTTATAGATAAGGAGTCTAATGGAGTTTATGCGGCATGTTATAAACTGGGTGTATTTATGACGCTCTACATCACAGCGTTCAGGTTAGGAGCCGAACCCTTTTTTTTTAAAAATGCCAATGGTGAAAATGCCAAAAATAACTACAGTCTTATCATGACTTGGTTTGTTATATTCGGGTGTATTTTTATGGTTTTTGTTACTGGTTTTCTCGATATTCTCGCAGGTATTATTATTAAAAATGATATTTATCTTGAAGGACTATATATCGTTCCTGTGATCCTTCTGGCCAACCTATTTTCAGGGATTTACAATAACTTATCAATCTGGTATAAACTTACAGACCGCACCAGATTTGGCATGTACATAAGTATCTTTGGTGCTGTGATAACCATAGTAAGCCTCCTGACATTTGTACCTGCTTTGGGCATCATGGGAGGGGCTGTGGCTACACTTTTTACCTATGCACTGATGGCGTTGTTATCGTGGTCGATAGGTCAAAAATACTACCCGGTATCATATGATTTAAATAAAATTACCTTTCATATCATAAGTGCCACAGCCTTGTGCGCATTAAGTTTTTTAGTTTTTAGGGGGAATATTGGAGTCAATGCCACTATTTTTTCTTCTTACCTTCTAATTATTTATATCTCGGAAAGAAAAAATTTGAATAAAATTTTGACAAAAAAGACCAATAAAATGTAAAATAATCATGAAAAAACAAAAAATCTCCGTCCTTTTGTATTTTTTTACATTGCTCACACTTCAGGCACAAAAAAAGTCAGAAATAATATGTCCTTTAGGTTCTGAATGGGTATTGGTCACTGATTTCAGTGATGAATTTAACGGTAGCAGATTGGATTCGGGTAAGTGGTGGGACTTTAATCCTGCTTGGGTAGGTAGAAAACCCGCTTACTTTGCCAGAGAAAATGTCATGGTCAAAAAAGGTACATTGCAGCTTACTGCCAAATCTCAGAATCCTACAAAAGTCACTGTGGAAAACAAAGCCAGAGGACTTGATAAATTTACAACTGCCATTGTCAAAAGTAAAAATCGAATCGAATATGGTTATTTTGAGGCAAGATGTAAATCAATGAAAGCCAATGTTTGTAATGCATTCTGGCTCTATGACCCCCTGGATCCAACTCAGAAATATAGAGAAGGGAGCTATTCTGAAGAGATAGATATTTTTGAAATATTCGGTAAACCAAAAATGCCTGAATACAATAGATTTTTCTGGGCCACATTGCATAGATACGAGACGCCTTATGTTGAGTCTGTGGTCAATAAGAAAAAAACCAAGCTGTCAGATTACTCCAAAACTGTCAAAATGCCTTATGAATTTTATGATGATTTTCATATATTCGGGCTCTTATGGACTCCCGAAATTCTGAGATGGTATGTGGATGGCGAAATGGTCTGGGAACGCACAAATGATTATTTCAAAAATCCACTTCACATAGTGTTTGATGCTGAAATTATGGAAGACTGGATGGGATTACCTAATATCAATGATTTGCCCTCCACGTTTTATATTGACTTTATCAGAGTTTGGAAAAATATAAAATCAGATTGACTGAATTTTCCATTTAGGCATAAAAAAATTGATTCCTATAAAATCTTAACCATCAATGAATTCTGTGGGGTTAAAAATTATCCTTAGTGTGGCCTTTTCTGTTAGTAACTCAAAATCACATACTAATAAATAATTTATATATTTGTTTGTTTGCCAATTTTAAATATATGGCATTTTACGGTGATACGTGATTATACAAATTAATTAAAGAGCCCTTATAAACGTATAAGTAAAAGTTTAACATAAAGTTGACCTTTATTAAACAAAAATGTCATAACTTTGTATTTAGATTAAATATAAACAAGCTAAAAATGTCAGATAACAGACTTATATACTTGGATAATAATGCCACTACTCCGACGGATCCCAGAGTAGTCGAAACCATGATTCCTTATTTTTATGATATACCCGGAAATGCAGCCAGTAGAAACCACCCTTTTGGTTGGAAAGCTGAAGAAGCTGTAGAGTACGCTCGGGAGCAAGTAGCAGATCTACTTGATGTTGATCCTAAAGAAATCATATTTACATCAGGTGCTACAGAATCAGACAACTTAGCCGTAAAAGGTGTATATGAGATGTACGCAGGTAAAGGAAACCATATCATCACCGCCAAAACAGAACATAAAGCCGTGCTCGATGCCTGTAAGCGAGTAGAGAAAATGGGTGGTCAGGTGACATACCTTGATGTGCAGAATGACGGAATGATAAATCTGGAAGAACTTGAAGCTGCCATTACTGACAAAACGGTATTGGTATCTATAATGTGGGCTAACAATGAGACAGGTGTAATTCAGCTTATGAAAGAAATAGGTGATATCTGCAGAAAACACGGTGTCCTGTTCATGAGCGATGCAACGCAGGCTGTCGGCAAAATTACGGTACATCCTAAGGAAGTAGGTGTACATCTTTTGGCATTTACGTCCCATAAAATGTATGGGCCCAAGGGAGTGGGAGCTCTGTTTGTAAATCGTAAAAATCCAAGAGTAAAAGTGACAGCGCAGATGGATGGTGGAGGACACGAACGAGGTATGAGATCAGGAACACTTAATGTACCTGGTATCGTAGGTTTGGGCAAAGCTGCAGCGATAGCAAAGGCTGAGATGGCACAAGATGCAGAAAGGCTTTCAAAGCTACGCGACAAACTTGAAAATGCTTTTAAAAATAATCTGGAAGAAATATATGTGAACGGCAATATAGACCACAGGATGCCTCATGTGACAAATATTTCATTCAAACATGTGGAAGGTGAAGGATTAATGATGACATTCAACCAAAATATTGCGGTTTCGTCAGGATCTGCTTGTACATCAGCTTCATTAGAGCCTTCTTATGTACTGGTTGCTCTGGGTTTGGGAGACGATCTTGCCCATTCGTCTATCAGGTTTAGTTTGGGTAGATTTACTACTGAAGACGACATAGATTATACAATAGATGCTATATCCAAGGGAGTAAATCACATGCGTGATCTCAGCCCTATCTGGGAAATGTACAAAGAAGGAATTGATCTGAGTACAGTAGTATGGTCAGAACATTAATCAACAAATATTATTATTTTATTTAAAATTAAAAATTTATAAATATGGCTTATTCAGATAAATTGTTGGATCACTTTAAGCATCCAAAAAATGTAGGAACTTTAGACAAGAGTAAAAAAAATGTAGGAACTGGTCTTGTAGGCGCTCCGGAGTGTGGTGATGTGATGAGACTACAGATAGAAGTGGACGAAGCTACCGATACCATCATAGATGCAAAATTTAAAACTTTTGGATGTGGTTCTGCTATTGCTTCTTCATCATTGGCAACTGAATGGTTGAAAGGAAAAAAAATCGACGAAGCTTTAACAATAGACAATATGGCGATAGTCGAAGAACTCGCACTTCCTCCAGTTAAAATCCATTGTTCTGTGTTAGCAGAAGATGCCATAAAAAGTGCGATAGCAGATTATAAAAAGAAAAACGAACTGGTTACAGCTTGAGTTTTCTTACAGCTATGGTTTATAAAATGTAGTTTATTATGCTGTTTGTTGCAGATAGTGCTAAAGTAAGAATCGAAGATATCATCAAAACCAAAAATCTGGCTGATGATTTCTTTGTAAGGGTGAGTGTTACCAGCGGTGGCTGCTCAGGTCTTAGCTATCAGATGGATTTTGATAATGAAAATAAGCCAAACGATCAGGTATTTGATGATAACGGTGTACGTGTGGTCACTGATCTGAAAAGTTTTTTGTATCTATGTAATACAACTCTAGAATTTTCCGGAGGTTTGGAAGGAAAAGGTTTTTATTTCAATAATCCCAATGCTGCACGGACTTGCGGTTGTGGAGAGAGTTTTGCCGTATAAAATAAATTAAATTAGGATAAATTGAAAAAGCGGTTATCTTCAATGAGTACAACCGCTTTTTTTTATTCATCCTTTTTTATTGTTTATAAAACCTTTTCGACATTACTTCTCCATTATTCAGCTGAACAGTGATGGAATATAATCCATTATTGAGATGTGAAATATCTATGTTTTCATATGAATCCGTCAAATTGCCAGTGTGCACCACTTTGTTAAATTGGTCATAGATGGTAACCCTGCTGATATCCTCATCCACTACTATATTCAGCACATTGGCTGTCGGATTTGGAAAAACATTGATTCTGTTGCCAACAGTTATTTTTTTACAGATCTGGTCCTTGCAGGTTTCCGTTCCATTCACTACCACCATACATACTTCGTAAGATGCTGCTTTTTCAAACTGAAATCTTACTACCTTTCCTGTAAGGTCAATTTTAATATCTTTTCCATACCAGTAATATTTTGCTTTCTCATCAGTGGATGTTCCGGTAAATATCACTGTGCTTCCTTCAGATTTATAAGTAAAATCAGGAGCAAGTTTACACTCAGTTTCACTGCTGACCTGAATTTTTTTGCATACAGTCTGAATACATGGCTGCACAGCAGAGCTGGTAATTGATCCTTTTATTACCTTCAAGCACATCTGGTATTCACCCGGTTTGTCAAACTTAAAAATAGCCTCTCTGCCTTCAACTGATATACCATTGCTAAATGTCCAATAATATTTGGCAGTATCTCCAGCTGTTGATGTAGCCTTCACTTTTACAATATCTTTTTCTACTGTATATGTAAAATCAGCTCCTAGATTACATAGGACTCCTATTTCTATCCTCTTGCATACCTGTACTTTGCAATTTTCTGTGGTGAAAGCTTTGACACATACTTCATATACTCCACTCTTTTCGAATGGTATTTTTACCTCTCTACCT
>JAYTNJ010000349.1:0-5164 GCA_043748345.1 Saprospiraceae bacterium | reverse complement strand
TGAAGCAGTACAACCGGAGGCATTGGTGACAGTGACGGTATAAGTTCCCGCACTCACATTTATATTCGCTGTATTTTGACCTGAATTCCATGAATAACCGACGCCACCGCTTGCTGTGACGGCCGTTGTTGCTCCACTACAAACAGAACTCGCTCCGGAAATTAAGGCTGCTGGTACTGCTAATGAACTGATAATTTTTGTTGAAGAGCCTGTGCAACCGCTGGCATCTGTAGCAGTGACAGTGTAAGTACCAGGTCCAACATTTATAGTGGCGCTGTTACCAGCATTGCTCCAGGAGTATGAAGTTCCGCCACTAGCAGTTAACGGGGTTGTGCCACCTGAACATAATGAATTTACGCCTGCGATTGCTGGATTTAATGAAGAAGACACCAAAACACTCAAAGTATCTTTACAAACAGCAGTGCTATAAATATAATTATAATTTCCAGCTGCCCCTGCAGTAAAATTTACTGATGCGCTACCTCCTGCAGTCGCTCCCAAACTTGCATTAGCCGGATTTCCAGCTTGTGCCGTCCATGTTCCCGTTATCGGATTTATTGCACTCAGAACCAGGGATCCGGTCCCGCATTTCATTTTATCTGTTCCGGCATTTGGTTTGATTTCAGAAGTTATACTGAGTGTTGATGTACATCCGAGATTATCTGTGACCGTGACATTATAAATACCATTGTTAAATGCACTGGCAGATGGTATAAAAACATCTTCGGAAGCGGAGGAGTATCCCGGACCTGACCAGTTGTATGTCAATGGCTGCTGACATGGGGAGCTTTTTGCAGTAAGATTTATATCAATATTATTGGAGCAATTATTTACTGTCGTCAATGCCGGTTTTGGAGGAAAGGCATTGGTTAATAATGTTGGGGTCATCTGAACGGGATTTCCTATGGTAAAACCGTGGCTGAAATCTCCACCGCCCATACCCGGGGCACTGGAATTCGGGTCTGACCCGGGGATAAAAAATCTTAAATTGTCTCCGCAGGATTTAATTATTGTTCCATCTTTTCTAAAGGCTCTGACACTGAAAAGCTTTATAGTATCATTGGTGGCCAGATTATTATATTGAGAAGTTGGTGATAATGAAGGTATTACACTAAAAAAATTACTTTGAGGCTGGGCTGCCGGCTCAAATACCGTACTGGATACCAGCCATTCCATGGGCAATACTCCACTGTATCCCGCATTATTTTGGAGTGGCATAAATCTTTGTACAATTTCAAATGTGTCAGTTTTTGGCACAACAAATGATATTTGTGCGTTAAATCCGGTTCTTTGGGGTACCGTTGTTGCAGATCCTGCCGCTATGATGAGATTAACATTATACAAACAGGTGGTTGTATCATATTTCAATAGAAACTTTACTGCGGTAACCTGAGCATGTAATTGGGTGATGCTAAGGTAACCGAACAGTAATACCGTAAGTATTTTTAGTCCTCGGTTCATTTTGGGTATATTTATTTAAAAATCGGTTTAATCAATACCTGAACTCAAACATCAATAACCCGGCAACAAAGGAGATCTTATCAGAAATCGATAAAACATACCTTTGTCCAAGGTTTAATTTATTCCCGCGTTAAAAATGTTTGATAAATATTTATCCCTTTTAGGCTGTCCAGGGGATAAAACTCCTGAATCAAAACTAATTTTAGGCAAGCTTGAGCTATTAAAATCTCAAATCAATATTCTGTAAATCATAGATTTATGAATATTTTTTTGAAATCATGACTCCAACCTGGTAAGTTTTGGATAAATAAATTTAGGTGTATGATTCATTTTATAGACACATAATCAAGTAATACCCCTACTCAAATTACGTTTTTTTTACATTTTTTTATATTGGACTTTAGGTATTGGACTTTAGGTATTAGTCTTTAGTCTTTGGGTATTAGGTGTTAGTCTTAGTTATTGGCTTTCCGCTTTCCGACTTCCGACTTCCGCTTTCCGACTTCCGCTTTCCGCTTTAAACCCATCAACCATCAACCATCAACCGAAAATTATATTTCGTCCCCAAAAGGGACGGGAGGGCTATATCATATTTTTTTTTGCTACCGGGATTATGTACCTAAAGGCACATCCCTAAACCGCTTTCCGCGTTCCATCTTCCGCGTTCCGTCTTCCGCCTATCAACAACCAACCAAAAACCCATCAACCATCAACCATCAACCATCAACAATCAACCATCAACAATCAACAATCAAATGAAAATTATATTTCGTCCCCAAAAGGGACGGGAGGGCTATATCATATTTTTTTTGCTACCGGGATTATGTACCTAAAGGCACATCCCTAAACCGCTTTCCGCGTTCCATCTTCCACGTTCCGTCTTCCGCCTATCAACAATCAACCAAAAACCCATCAACCATCAACCTCATCAACCATCAACCTCATCAACCCTAAACAATCAACCCATCAACCATTGACCATTGACCGTGCTTGAAATAGGTTGTCGAAATCAAAGAATTCTGCGTTTGAGATCCTGAATAAAATCAGGAGTTACGGCAGGGCGCCTTACATTACTTTTTACAAAATCGCGAAAATCTTTTTCAGTATTATATATTTTGGTACATCGCGGATCTGACTCTACCCGAATTCTCAGGTTTTTTTCATCCTCTATTGGCAGTTCATTATCAAGGTATAGATTTATCTGCTGTCGTAGTGATTTCAATGAGTCAAAACTTCTCATACTTTGATTTTATATATTTTAAAAAATATTTTTTATCTAATGTAAGGTAAATTGGACATTAAGTTAATATTAAATGTCTCTTTTTCAATGTTATAAAAAAGAACGTGTACTATTAGATTTAATGTATATCAAACTTTACTCTTCTTCTTCTTCTTTATATTCTCCTCTTCTCAGACCTCTCATATCTTTGTACCCCATTTTCAGCGCATACTGTTTGAGTTTTTCTTTCAGCATATTACGTGCCCTAAACAATCTAGACCTCACAGTACCTATGGGCAATTCGAGAATTTTTGCTATTTCTTCATAAGTAAAATTCTCAATATCACAGAGCAGTATTACTGTACGGAATTCATAGGGCAGTACATTGAGTGCTATGGTCACCTCATCGCCCATCGTATTGTCAAAAATATCCTGCCTCATGTCGTGGTAAGCTCCTTTGCCGGATTCGTCCCCTTCGCGAAAACCCACCACTTCATCAATATCAACTTTAATGGGACGCCTTATCTTTTTGCGATATTCATTGATATAGGCGTTCTTAAGTATCTTAAACAACCATGCTTTCGCATTAGTTCCCGAATCGTAATTTTCCAGAAATTTATGCGCTTTCAGATAGGTTTCCTGTACCAGATCATTGGCGTCTTCCTCATTATAAGCCAGGTGATATGCAAAAGTCTTGAGGGCTTCCATGTGCGGAAACAGCTCTTCTTCAAATATACGCTGACTCTTACTTTTTACCACTTCTTGATATTGATGTGCAAAAGTAGTAATTTTTTTTTATTTCGGGTATTAGGTTTTTAGACTTTGGAAATTAGGTATTAGGTAGTTAGTCTTTAGCTTTTAGCTTTTAGCCATTAGTTTTTTGAAGTCTCATGAAATACGTTGACAGCTTTTTACCCAAAACCCAATAAGGTGTGGATAACTCAAAGTTAATAAATATTTTCTAAGTCCTATTTTTGACTTGACGATTACGTAAAGCGGATCGAAGCTCTGCTGGGGAGCAACTTCGCTAGGAATAGCGTAATTACTCAAAGTGGAACGTAAGTTTCTGTCAAGGAGTTCTAGTAAAAAACTCCTTGACTTTTTATTTCTTACATTCCAATTTAGGGAATCATGCCTTGTAAAACCCATGTCTATTTTTGTTTTCTAAAATCATGTAATATTTTTATCTTACGTTGATCCAGCGGTATCGCCTTTATGCTTTTTTCAAACATTACTGGACTCAATCCTCCTAACTGGCTTATGCTCCTTTCCATATTATTTAGATGAATGATTTTTTTACATGCTTGTTGCAATCCTGCGAACGTTGTTATACCCCAGGGGTACAAATACATGTTTTTTATAATATTATTCAATTGTTCTGCACTACCATTTTCCAAACAATTTTCAGCTCTACTTATATCCATTTTCAGATTTTGAAGCTTCTGTGTATATACTGTAGCTTCATACTGGGAGCCATTATCTGTGTGATGTATACAGCCTTGCAGTGATGTTGCTCCTCTTTGCTGGATCGCTTGTTCCAAACAATGCAATGCGTTTTTTGCCTCCATACTCGTGGCTGGATATATCCCTAAAAATCTTTGTGAATACAAATCCTTTAAGGTAAATATGTAGTGCCATTTTCCATCTACTTTGTAGTACGTGATATCACCCACTGCGACCTTGTTTATATCATTGATAGTCATACCATTAAGCAAATTTGCATAATCTTTCTTGCCTTTGCCATCACTCGTTTTGGGGTAACTCTTTTTTACTCGGGGTACAGTCAATTGCATTTGGCTCAACATTTGTTCAAATTTTGTAATCCCTATACCCAACTCAACCCCTCGATTCCTTAACGTATAATACATTATCCTAGACCCCATTCTAGGATGACTCTTGCGCAAATCTTTAACTAATTGTACCACTTCTGACTCAAGTTGTGCAGTGCGCTCATCTCTGATCTTTTGCTGAGTAAGACCTTGCCGGCTGTAGCCAATTTCCCGAAATAATGATTCCATACTATATCCTTTTTCTTGATCCTGAAAATTGGCTAACACTTTTTTAAAAAATCAATCTCGGCATCTATGCCATAATGTTTATTCACCACATCTATCAGCTCCTCATAATAATCCATTTTGATGTGCATTCTTCCTACTATCATCTGTAAATGGCTTACTTCTCTTTCTAGCTTCTTTGATTTAAGATAATCGCTATCCGTTTCTATCACCACCACTTCTTGCTTATACGGTTTTGTACTATACTTTTTCATCCATCCATAGATGGCCGAATCCCCTAACTCAAGCATCTTTGACAATCTATAAATGGTAAGTTCTCCTGATTCAATTTGAGCTACTTTCTCTTTCTTAAAATTTTCTGAGAAAACTCTCCTTACTTTTTTACTTTTCATGACCATAAATTTATGAAAGTTATCCACATTTTTATTGTCAACGTATTCCATGAGACATCATTTAGCTTTTAGACTTT
>JAYTNJ010000348.1:0-3386 GCA_043748345.1 Saprospiraceae bacterium | reverse complement strand
TCCAATTTTATTCCGGAAGGTGGCATTTGGTTAAATACACAACGCCCGGAGTGGAATGACGCCAATAATGCCTTGGTGGGCAATGGTGTTTCTATGGTCACTCTATGTTACATGAGAAGGTTTTTGGTTTTTCTGAAAGACGCCCTTGATCAATCTGAAATGGAAAATGTAAAATTGTCAAATGAACTGATTGAATTTTACCATAGTATCCGAGAGACTTTAGAAACCCATCAATCTCTCCTAATGGGTTCTTTCAGTGATGTAGATCGAAAGATAATTCTTGATAAACTGGGCGGAGCGGCTTCTGATTACAGATCCCAAATCTATAAATCAGGCTTTTGGGGCAAAAAGAGAACAGCCTCAATGGAGGGCCTGAAACGTTTTATAAGTTTAAGTATCGACTTTGTAGATCATACGATTCGTTGCAATCAAAGAACAGATGGGCTGTATCATGCTTACAATTTAATGACATATACTGAAAGCGGTGTCACCATATCACATCTTGATGAAATGCTCGAAGGTCAGGTAGCTGTCTTTAGTTCTGGTTATCTTGATGGTAAACAATCTCTGGCAGTGCTTGATAGCATGAAACATAGTGCTCTCTTCAGGGCTGACCAATACAGTTATATCCTTTATCCTAACAAACAGCTACCTGGTTTTTTGGAGAAAAATAAGATTCCGGCCAAGGAAGCTGAATCATCTGCATTAATTCAGAAAATGGTATTGGAACAAAATACTTCTATAGTAGAGAAAGATATTCAGGGTCAGTATCATTTCAACGGCAACTTCAAAAATGCCGGAGATCTGAAAAATGCTTTAGATCAGATGGGAAATGGTGACTATTCAGATTTAATCAAAGAAGGTGAACAATTACTAAATATTTTCGAAAAAGTATTCAACCATAAAGCATTTACCGGAAGGTCAGGTACTTTTTACGGATATGAAGGCTTGGGTTCAATTTATTGGCATATGGTGTCTAAATTTCTGCTGGCAGTTCAGGAAAGTATTCTTGGAG
This sequence comes from Saprospiraceae bacterium, assembly GCA_043748345.1. GTDB lineage: Bacteria > Bacteroidota > Bacteroidia > Chitinophagales > Saprospiraceae > OLB9. Next base: position 2,371 of record JAYTNJ010000348.1, on the reverse strand, counting down.
CCATCAAATCCAATGAGCCCAATGATGTGATAGGCCGTTTACTGGAACATTATTATGAAATACAGGCAGGCATTGGGGTACATAAAAATCCAAAACTTTATGGTGCTTTCCCGACTGATCCGTATTCACATACTCCTATGCACAAGGGAGCACAACAACCAGGTATGACTGGTCAGGTAAAAGAAGATTTGCTCTCAAGATATGGTGAACTGGGTATTATGATTGAAAATGGGCACATTAAGTTTTCTCCGAGCTTATTAAGAAAATCAGAATTTCTGAATGATGCTAAAATAGTACATTACAAAGACTTAAAAGGAAATGAAAAGTCAATTGAAATAAAGAAAAATCAGCTATTTTTTACCTATTGTCAGGTGCCTGTGATTTACGAAATTAGTGATACAAATGCTATAGAAGTCCAATATCAGAATGGACAGACTTCAACTTTTGCTGGTCAATCTTTGAGCCACGAGGATAGTGTTTCCATTTTTAAAAGGAAAAGTTACATAGAAAAAATGAAGATTTTAATTGCTAAAACATCTCTAAAATAGATCATTATTAATAATATTACACATTCAAAACAATAAGTAGATGAAGCCAATATATTCAGTATTATTGATAATTTTTTTACTATTGTCGTGTAATGTAAAACAAAACTTAACAAATAGATCAGAAAATATGACGGCTGAACAAATCTTGGGAAACCCTAATTACCAGGCTATCAGCTATGGCGGTTACCGGCAAAAAAGCAGAGATATCCAACCGACCATTGCGGAATTGAAGGAAGATTTAAAGATCATGTACGCTATGGGTTTCCGCATCCTGCGCACATACAATGTCCATCTTGCAGAAGCCAGCAATCTCATGAGAGCCATCAGAGAAATGAAAACCGAAAATCCTAACTTCGAGATGTATGTGATGTTGGGTGCATGGATCGATTGTAAAAATGCCTGGACACATCTGCCGGTTGACCACAATCATGAAAGTGAAAATAATGAAATCGAAATCCACAGAGCCGTTGAGATGACCAACCAATATCCAGAAATAGTGAAGGTCATCGCAGTGGGTAATGAAGCCATGGTCAAATGGGCTACGAGTTACTATGTACAACCATGGGTCATCCTGAAGTGGGTCAATCATCTACAGGATTTAAAAAAACAAGCAAAACTTCCCAAAGATGTTTGGATCACAAGTTCAGACAATTTTGCATCCTGGGGTGGTGGTAGTGATGATTATCATGTCGAGGATCTTAAAAAGTTGATTCATGCAGTGGATTATATCTCTTTACATACCTATCCCATGCACGATACCCACTACAATCCGGATTTTTGGGGTGTAAAAGAAGACGAAGAGCACTATACAGAAAAACAAAAAATCAAGGCCGCAATGCTTCGAGCCAAAAATTATGCCATTGGTCAATTCAAAAGCGTGCAAAAGTATATGCGAAGCTTGGGCATAGAAAAGCCCATACATATAGGCGAAACTGGGTGGGCAACTCAGTCCAATGAACATTATGGTGATGAAGGATCCCGAGCTACAGATGAATATAAAGCAGCTCTTTTTTATAAAGACATAAAAGAGTGGTCAGATAAAGCCGGGGTTTCATATCTCTATTTTGAAGCTTTTGATGAGCAATGGAAAGATGCCAAAAACCCAAAGGGCTCTGAAAACCATTTTGGTCTTATCACCCTGCAATCAGAAGCCAAATATGCATTGTGGGATTTGGTTGATGCAGGCAAATTTAAAGGTTTGACCCGTGATGGCAAACCGATCACAAAAACATTTGATGGTAATGAGCAGAAATTGATGCAGGAAGTAAAGGTGCCACCTATTTTACTGGAGTTAAACAAACAAAAATAATTTTAAACCATGAATCCACATTTAAAAATTTACATGATGCTTTCTATTTTTTATATGATTATGGGCAGCTGCACTTCAAAAAAACAAATGGAAATGGAAGTATATGAAACGTCGGCTGCCGGTCATCAACTCACCAAAATAAGTGAATTTTCTAGTGGCGAAAGCATAATAAAATTGGACTTAAACCCAGACGAAAAATATCAAACTATAACTGGCTTCGGTGGCTCTTTTACTGAATCTTCGGCCTATTTATTAAACAAAATAAGCAAAGAAAATAGAAATAAAATATTAGAAGCTTACTTCAGTGAAAAAGGTGCAAATTACTCTCTGACTCGCACGCACATAGCTTCATGTGATTTTTCATTGAGTAATTATACATATGCCAAAGTAGAAAATGATGTGGAGCTTAAAAATTTTGGACTGACCCCCTAAATATTGGACTATTTCTTAATGATAAAAGTTAGTCTATGATTTACGTTTTCAACAATTTCAACACTCTGAAAAATTCCCTTTG
>JAYTNJ010000347.1:0-2629 GCA_043748345.1 Saprospiraceae bacterium | reverse complement strand
CAGGGAAGTGAAGTAATCTCTAAAATCTGATATTACCATAGATTAAATATTAAGAAACAAATATACATATATTTTTAAGAACATAGCCTATTTAAATAACAAATAGACTTACTATTAGGAATATTACATTTTAATATTATAGCCAATTACTATTGATGGAGAGAGTGAAAATACACAGATGGTAAGTATTTATAAGAAGCAACTAAAAGTCAATACAAATTATTATACCGCTTATAAAGAGCGTAAACCGTAAGAAGACAATAGCTTAAACCCACAATTGTACAATAGATCTTACTTTTCTATATAAGGTAAACCAAAAATATTACCAAATACCACACCATCAAAAGCTTAGTACTACTCCTATGGTAGGCAGAACAGTTCCGTCCGCATCATTGATGGACTTTACCTTATATCTTTGCTGGTCGCTAGGAGAATTTGGATTTGCAATTACGGGCCCACCGATTGGCATCAGATTTTCGTCCAAAGGTCTGTCAAGGATTAATACGTTTCTTCCAATAGCATTTCCTGTTACGTTTTGAATATCAAGGAAAAGATTTAGTTCCCAACCCTTGAAAAACCATTTTTTATCTACTCTAATATCCAGGCCATTTACAGGACCACTTCTCAATGTATTAATTCTTTTATAGTCTGGTATACCCCCAAAATTTCTGTTCCAGTTGGCTACCAGGTCAGAATCACTATTAAATGGGGTAAAAGGCAGCCCAGACTGGTACCGGTATCGCATACCTGCTTCCCAATTTTTACCAAATCTTTTACCAAGTGTGAGATTTACGATATGTCTGCTATCCCAACTACTGGGAGCATATATTCCATTTTGGTTTGTAAATTCTGATTTGCCGAATGTGTAGGCAAGTATTCCATAAAATCCTTTGAATAATCGTTGCTGAAACAGGATTTCCATCCCGTACGTTCTACCTTCAGAGGCAGGTGTGACGGGTTCATTACCGATCACTCCAAAATCACCACCTAAATTTGCAAGTGAAATTTGTTCCCTTAAAAGAAAGGGGTAATTGTCATATGTTTTATAATAACCTTCAATGGTAATTCTCCCCGTTGGTGAATAATTATATTCGAAGCCTGTTACCAAATGATTTGCTGATATATATTTAATATTATTTGCTTTATTTACTAAAATATCTTTAGATTGATAACCCAAAACAGTATAAGGAGGCAATTGAAAATATCGTCCAACATTAAAATTATATGAAAACTTCTCCGATATCTTATATGCAGCTGAGAAACGTGGGGAAAACTGTTCAATTGGATTACTCATTTCTGCAGAATATGAATTACCATCAGCACGAATTCCCATAGAAACAGACAGCCTGTCATTTAATAATTTTCTGCTAATACTTCCAAAAAAACCATACTTGTGTAATGATATTGAGTTTGTATAATTAATTTCTTCCGGGCCTGCATTGGTAAATATCTTATTGAATGTATTATTATTATATTTTACCCATTCATAGGCAAGACCAAGGTTATAATCCCATCCACCCACCTTTTGAGTGGTTTCAATACGCAATTTATTTTCAATTTCCTGAGATTTATAATTTAGCACCAAATTTGATAATGAAGATTCGTCATTATTAAGATATTTTAATGCCTGATTATTCAACATATTTCGGCTTAGCACAAAAGTAGTAAAACCTTTTTCACCAAAGTGTTTGTAAACAAGTCCATTGGTGTAATTCCATTGGGTGTTTATTGGCAATCTTCCTAATATAAACTGTTTTGCTTCTGTATCATTTGCGTTCTGATTTAAAGTGAAATCATCTATGGCACCCAAACCAATAAATGTGATTTCATTTTTCTTATCTATTTTGTATTTATACTTAGCGTTGAAGTCGGTGTATGTCGGGAGAAAAGGCAACCCAATGGCCTTAAATAAAAATTGCAAATATGATCTCCTAGCCGAAACAAGAAATGTGCTCTTTTCACCTACAGGTCCGTCTAATGTTACACCTATATCAGTGGCTCCCGCTGTGGCGGTAAGTCCGATCCTGTCATCTCTTCCGTCTTTAAACTTAAAATTAAAAACAGAGCTTAAGGCATTGCCTCTGTTCACAGGAAATGCCCCACTAAAAAAATCAACTTCTCTTACAAAATCTACATTTATTATACCAGCTGGCCCTCCAGAAGAACCCTGTGTTGCAAAATGGTTGATCACCGGCACCTCAACATCATCAATGTAAAATCTGTTTTCATTTGGCGCTCCTCCTCTGATTATTAAGTCATTTCGGAAAGATGCAGTGGATGTCACTCCTGGTAAAGACTGTATGACTTTTGAAATATCTCTATTTCCGCCAGGGTTTCTTTTGATTTCTGAAACTCCGATGGTTCTTAAAGAAACCGGACTCTCAGATGTTTTTTTAAAAGAAGCCGCTTTTATGACTACCTCTTCCAATTGCTTGGTGTTCTCTGACAGTTCAAAATTGAGAATCGTTGGCCGGATACCCTGAACTTCTATCTCATATAGAGAATAAGTTTCATAACCAATATAACTCACTTGTATATTATATATTCCTGGTTTTAAACCACTTAATTCATAGTTACCGGCTATGTCGGAAGAAGTTCCTGAGTCAGAACCAACTAGCAAAACGTTGGC
>JAYTNJ010000346.1:0-4055 GCA_043748345.1 Saprospiraceae bacterium | reverse complement strand
TGTCATTGCTGGTGGCATTATCTCCATTGGCAATAACTCCTGATGCATAAAATTTTATAATAGGGTTAGATCCTGTTGCTCCCGGTGCTTTCCAATCTACCGAATAAGTAAGCACTTTAGAAACAGGAAAAGATACAGCAGGTGAATGTCCAAAATATTTTTTACCGCCGAAAACGGTCCTTATTTCTGTATTCTGAGTATTGTTTTCCATATTGCCGGCATTTGTGTTTGTGCCCGTCAAAGCCACAAGCTGAAATCCGGCTTTGGCAGCAATACCATTTGGGTTTGCCATAGTAATAGTAATACGATATGTCTGGTTTGTAATTATAGTGGAAGGGAGACCACTTATGTTAATATTTCCATCCAGACTTGAATTGCTGCCGTTGTGACAACTTGCGCAGTTAGAATCACCTGGAGCACCTGTATAACCTGCATTGCTTGAAACCGGATGTAAGCCGGAATTTGCCAATCCAAATATCATAGAAAAAATGACCGCTGCAGCGTAAATGTTATTTCTGCCCTGCATTCTATTTTCATTTATCTTTAAACGGTAAAATAACTTCTAACCCTAAACGACGGAATTTAACTTATCAAGATAATTTATTATATATTTACCTAAAATGTCAAATTCAATATTGGCTTTCGCCCCGGGGCTTAGGTTTTTAAAATTGGTGTTTTCATAGGTGTAAGGTATGATAGCAACACTTATTGTCTCTTTATTAATTTCTGCTATGGTTAGACTTACACCATTTATACAAATTGAGCCTTTTGGCACCACTAACTTGTTACATTCTTCCGGTAAATAAAATCTGAAATACCAACTTCCATCTGCTTCTTCCACTTCTATACACTCAATATGCGTATCTACGTGGCCCTGTACAAAGTGACCATCCATGCGGCTATTTGCTAGTAAGGATCTCTCCAAGTTGACTAATTCACCTACCTTCCAATCTCCAAGATTTGATTTTATTAATGTTTCAAAAATTGCGGTTACCGTATAATCATCATTACTTTTTTTTACTACAGTCAGACAGACGCCATTGTGTGAAATACTTTGATCAATGTAAATTTCCGGGCAAATGGATGATTTTATTTTAAAATGTTTGTTTTGCCCATCTTCTGTAATTTGTTCTAAGATTCCTATTGTCTCTACTATTCCACTAAACATCAATTTCGTATTAATTGGATAAATCCGCTTAAAATATTTTTACTTTCTACTATACCTGTAACTCTTTTTTCAAACACTCTGCACACGTAGTGGTATGTTCCATCAGACAGATCATTGCCATTATTTGTTGATCCACTCCAATTTATCAAAGGATCCGTAGTCTCATAGACGAGATTGCCCCACTGGTTGTATATCTTTAAGTCAATTTTAGCTATAAAAAGATTGATCCTCGGTATAAACAAATCATTTTTTCCATCACCATTTGGAGTAAAAGTATTTGGCAGTTCATAAAAAGGACAATTGTCGACACAAACCTTATTACTTCTCGCACTTTCATTATTGTTAAAATCAACTGAGGTCACAGCATAACATCCTGATAATCCTGTAATTGGGTAGTGTATTTTTCTAAATCCATCCCTATAATCCTGGCTCGCAAACTTGACTAGAGAGTCATTTATAGTTTCAGCAAAATATAAGTTGAATGATGCAATATCATCTGCAATTTGAGGACACTTTTTATTGGGGTCAGTCCAAATCATAGTATTAAAAAGATCTAAAGGATCAATTGTACTATTTAATAGATCGCAAATATTAGATACTTTAAGATCAGGCGGACAGGGAGGAACATTATCTTTCGGCCTTTTACATATTTCCTGAGAGAAATTAAGTATTGGATCTTCGATCAGTGGAATGAAATATGACCCAACAGATTCTACCCTGTAACAATATAAAGTATCGTTTTGCAATCCTGAATGTTCATAAGAATTGCCTTTAGTTTCGGAAAGAAGTTCAAATTGACCTATTTTATTTTTTAAGAATACCTTATAAGATTTATTACTCCAGGGGGTTGTACTCCTCCATGAAACAATGTTTTTTTTATCTGTTGGGTTGATTGTGAGAAATAAAGTTGAAGCCGTTGGAGAATCTCCTATTTTTTTGTTATTACTAATCAACGTTACATAATAAAACATTTGATTATCAAGGGTATTTAGGTTTTTGTCAAAATAGTTTGTATCAATTTCAGTTTTGAAAAATACAGAAAGTGTAGTGTTAATTAAACTTGCATTTCCATTATTGACTTTCCTGTATAACTCGTACCGGTAAAGGCCGGGATGTAATATTGTATCCAGCTGCTCCGCCAAAGGTTTTGTCCATCTGACATGCACCATCCCTGAGTTTGCAGATGTTTCTGTAACAGAAACCTTAGTGATAAGAGGTAAATCCCGCAAAAGAATGATACAACTTTCATCCGAAGGGAGGCTCTCTACTCTGTTAAATGGATTGGCAGAGCTTGTTAGCTTGGCAAATTCTGCCTGAACTCTGTAGCAATACGTGTTTCCTCCTTCTACTTTTTCATCTATGTAGAAATATTTGTTTCCCACTTTTGATAATGTTTTAAATACTATTTTTTGATATAAAGAGCCTGTTAGCCCTGGCTTACATGTGTCGGGCTCAAAATTTGTGCTGGCTATTTTTCTCCACACTGAAAATCCCTGGAAATAATTATCATTGGTGACATCACATGCATATGGGGAATCCCATTCCAGTCTTATTTTTCCAGTTTCTGTTTTTGCAATTAGATTTTTTGGAGGAGGGCCTACTACTTTAATTCGAATTGTTTTTAGCGTAGCCAAACCGGTTGAATCAGGATAAAAATTATCGACGGCCTTCAGAACTACTTGATAATACTGATTGGATATATGATTACAGTTTGTCTGCCACTCTAGTTTGGCAGTAAATTTAACAGGAGTGAATTGAGTTGGTCCTAGAATTTTGGCCGGTGAAAGTTCGCTAAAGGGACCTCCAGTGGCAGAAAGTTTTACTTTTTGATTAAGATTTGGGTCACTTACTTCTATATCCAATGAAATTTTCTGTCCGGCGATGATACATAGTTCTTCTATGGCTTTTACGACTGGAGGTTCATTTTCACAAGCACGAATAAGAATTTGCATATCCCTTAATATGACATTGATTAGCTTTCCGTTTCTATATTCTTTTATTCTAATGGCGATATTATATTCTCCTTGAAGTTTGGGAGAGTTCCATCGTATCTCGCCTGTCACAGGATTGATAGCTAACTCATTGCCGGCTAAGGTTCCGATTTCGTCCGGGAGTTTATAACCGGGGACTGGGGTATTTATAGCCTGCAAGGGTGAAGCCAGTTCGTAAGCAAGGCTATCTCTGTCTACATCATATGCGTTGGGATTATGTATAAAAAGTTTATTGACACAACCTATATCAATAGGAGGCTGAAGAAGAACAGCGGAATTATTAAATCCTTGAAACTGTTGATCCAATAGTGTAAAAGTTGTACTTAGGAAAAAAGGGATATCGATAGAATTAGGATAATTTACATTAAGAATGCCTCCTATTCTGTTAGGATCAAGAAAAGAAACAGTATAACTAGCGGCACCCGGATAAGTATGTGATGCTATGTAAAAATTAACTTTTATGTCATTTGTCTCGAAACGCGTTCTATTGTTATCCCTTCTAACCCATTCATTGCTACCATCTCCCCAAAAGACATCCAGACTATCCCTGTCAGCTGCAGTACTGCTCCCTTTTGTATATGTTGTGATGGTCATTTCAATGCTGAAAGGGCCAGTTTGTCTATAGGTAATTTCTCCTGCCCTGTTGTGGGTAGCCGACACAATATATGGCACTAAAATGAATAGTGTCAGAACTAGAAATTTATTTAAATTGAATTTCACAAAGACAAACTTAGAGATTTTTTTTAATTCAATTATCATAACATTGTAATTATTCTTATGTTTTTCTTTTTTATGAGTAGTGGACTGACCCCCTAAATATTGGACTATTTCTTAATGATAAAAGTTAGTCTATGATTTACGTTTTCAACAATTTCAACACTCTGAAAAATTCCCTT
>JAYTNJ010000345.1:0-8179 GCA_043748345.1 Saprospiraceae bacterium | reverse complement strand
AAGAAGAAAAAATACGTGAAGCACTGGCTGGATTCAAAGGAATACAGAGAAGATTTGAAAAGATAATTGATAAGGTTGATTTGATTTACATAGATGATTACGCGCATCACCCGGGAGAACTTCGTGTCGCTATTGATGCTGCCAGAACTCTGTATCCGGGTAAAAAACTTACAGGAATTTTTCAACCTCATCTCTATACAAGGACTAGAGACTTTGCTGATGGTTTTGCTGAAGAGCTCGATAAACTGGATGAGGTTATTCTTATGGACATATATCCGGCAAGGGAGTTACCAATTCAAGGGGTTACATCCGAAATGATTTTCCAAAGAATGAAATGCCGGAATAAACGGCCGGTGAATAAAGAGAACTTAATGACGGCTCTGAGCGAATACAAGCCGGAAGTGTTGATGACACTGGGAGCAGGGGATATAGATACTTTTGTTCCGAAGATAAAAGAAATGTTTTTATAGCTTAATTTAAAGAAGGATGAGCGAGTTAAAAATAAAATGGAAAAGAGTCAGAAATACCATAATTTGGTTATTTCTGATTGCCGGAATTTCGGCTTTGCTTTTCTTTTCTGTCCTACGCAAATCCAATGCCAAAGTAAAGACTCTGGTCGTAAATATTGAAGGTGCAAAAGAAAATGAGTATCTTATTTCAGAAAAAGAAGTCACCCAAATATTGACACTTGCTGCAGGTAAAACCCTCAACAAAGCCAGTATCAAAACTCTGAACCTCAGGAAACTTGAGGCAAAGCTTAATAAAGACAAAAGGATTGAAAGGGCTGACTTATTTTTTGATTCCAAAAACAGACTTAACGTTCGGATTATACAAAAAAAACCTGTGATGAGGGTAATCGATGAAGCTGGACTTGAATATTATCTGGATCAGAATGGCAAACAAGTACCTGTAACAAGAGGGAGTGCGGTTAGGGTACCTATTGTGACTGGAATAACAGATAGTTATACGCCAAAATTACTTTTAACCACTCAGCCTTCAAAATTGAAAGACGTTTTTAAAATTATGAAATATGTATCAGAGGATGAGTTTTTATCAGCACTGATTGAACAGGCGCATGTTGAAAATGACAGTGTGGGTGATATAGTGCTGATACCTAAAATAGGAAGAGAAAGATTGATATTTGGAGATGCAAAAGATATAGAAGAAAAGTTTGAAAAGCTTAAGATATTTTATCGTGATGGAATGCCAAAATTAGGATGGAACAGATATAAAATTTTAAATCTGAAATACGCAAATCAAGTATCAGGTATGTTGGCAAACCCTGAAAGTGCGATAAGAATAAAACAAGAAATGCAAGACACTTTGCAAGCAACTTTAATAACAACAGCAAATAAAAAGGAAAGTATTCATCATTAAATAATTTGTACTATGAACGATCAGGTAAAATTAAAAAACACAGCAGTAGCTCTCGACATCGGTACCACCAAGGTATGTGCTATTGCAGGCCAACTCAATGAGTATGGCAAACTCGAAATAGTTGGGATGGGGGTAGTGCGCTCTGAAGGAGTATCAAGAGGAGTCGTATCTAATATTGATAAGACTGTCAAGGCTATCAGGGAAGCTGTGGATATTGCTGAGCGTAATGCTCATTGCAAGTTCAAAGTAGTTCATGTTGGCATAGCCGGCCAGCACATCAAAAGTCTCCATCATCATGGACTGCTGGTCAGACATGACTCAAATACTGAAATAAATCAGGATGATATTGATAAGCTTATCAAAGATATGTATAAGCTTGTACTTCCTCCAGGCGATAAGATTTTGCACGTTGTGCCACAAGAGTATACTGTCGATGACGAACAGGATATCTTCGATCCTATAGGTATGTCCGGTGTAAGATTAGAAGCAAATTTTCACATCATTACGGGTCAGATTTCTGCCAGTAGAAATATATTGAGGTGTGTTGAGAAAGCTGGACTTGAAGTTGCAGATGTAACATTAGAACCTATAGCATCAGCCGCATCAGTTCTCAGCGAAGAGGAGAAGGAAGCTGGCGTTGCCTTGGTGGATATTGGAGGCGGTACAACAGATATAACAATTTTTAAAGATGGCATCATCAGACATACATGCGTTATTCCATTTGGAGGAAACGTCATCACTAAAGATATCCGTGAAGGATGCACGGTGATGAATGAGCAGGCAGAAAAACTTAAAGTAAAGTTTGGTTCAGCCATGGCTGATGAAATTGTTGACAATAGAATTATTACTATTCCAGGTTTTAAAGGCAGAGAACATAAAGAGATATCAGAAAAAAATCTTGCAAGGATAATACAAGCCAGAGTAGAAGAGATTTTTGACTATGTTTTATGGGAAATAAGAAGATCGGGATATGACAATAAATTGATTGCTGGTATGGTGCTCACAGGTGGCGGATCGCTATTGAAACATATTGATTTGCTTTCTGAATATCATACGGGACTTCCTACCCGGGTTGGACAGCCCATAGAGCATCTAGCGCACGGATATTCAAGTCAGCTTGCAAGCCCTATTTTTGCTACCGCTGTAGGCTTGCTCAAACATACCATTGATAATTATGGGGATAAAACAAGTTACGTTGAAGAGTTTAAGAGAATCACCGATGATCCAAAGCTTTATGATCCTTATTCTTCAGCACATAATGGGTTGAAAAAAGAAAATGTAAACAGAGTTAGTGAATCGGAAGATGATGAAGATGGGCCGGTTGAAGAAAATAATGGCCCAAAGAAGAAAGGATTTATCAATAAATTGTTTACCCTAACTAAGGATTTTTTTGAAACAGTTCCTGATTCAGAGTTCTGACATATTTATTAACCAAAAGAAATTTTTGAAAAATGAAATTTGATATACCAACAATAGAAAAGTCCATCATAAAAGTAGTAGGCGTCGGAGGAGGCGGAGGTAATGCTGTCGGACATATGTTCAGACAAGGTATTATGGGTGTCGATTTTGCAGTTTGTAATACGGACGCTCAGGCAATGGAGAACAATCCGGTTCCGGTTAAAATAGCTTTAGGGCCCAACCTTACAGAGGGTAGAGGTGCAGGGAGTATGCCGGAAGTAGGCAAACAATCATGTATAGAATCTATAGAGGATATCCGTGACTGGCTTTCCAACGGTACCAAGATGCTCTTTATTACAGCTGGCATGGGTGGAGGTACAGGCACAGGGGCAGCTCCAATTATTGCCAAAGTGGCTAAAGAAATGGAAATACTGACTGTTGCCATTGTGACGCTACCATTTAAGTTTGAGGGTCTAAGGAGACAGCGACAGGCTCATGAAGGGTTGGAGCAACTCAAAAAAAATGTGGATTCAATCCTCGTCATCAGCAATGATAAAATGAAGATGATTCACGGTAATCTGGCTTTATCGGCGGCTTTTGGCCAGGCAGACGATATACTCACCACAGCAGCCAAAGGTATTGCAGAAATTATCACTGTTCCGGGATATATAAATGTAGACTTTGAAGATGTAAATACGGTAATGCGTAATAGTGGAGTAGCTATCATGGGTAGTGCAATAGCTGAAGGCGATGACAGAGCTACCAAAGCAATTAATGCGGCACTTAATTCCCCATTGCTTGAAGATAATGATATAAGGGGAGCACAACACATACTACTCAATATTACATCAGGTACGAAAGAAGTTACTATGGATGAAATAGGAGAAATCACAGAGCATGTCCAAGAAGAAGCCGGGTACGGTACGGACCTCATTTGGGGTAATTGTAAGGATGAATCGCTGGGTGAAAAACTAATGATTACCTTAATTGCTACCGGATTCAGAGAAGGTAGCTCCAAGAAAAAAGAAGCAGAGCCAGAAAAGGTTAAAGTTGCACTTGAAAGTGAAAGAATGAATACATCATTTGTAGACGAAGATTATACTGTCTTTGATTTTGAGGACGCTTATTCTGATAATATCGTTGACTTTGATACTGATGATGTAAAAAAGACCATTGATATGCTGGGAGTTAAGTCTGACAGTGGGGTAGTATCAAAAAAAGGCCACCTTTCAGAAGAACTTAAGAGAAAAAGTGAAGCTGATGCTGCCCGAAGGGAATATTTAAGAAAGAACAACAGTAAACCTCTGGACAATCCCAAAATTGTATCAGATATGGAAAATGTGCCTGCGTATGCCAGACGAAATGTTACTCTTGATGAAACTCATAAAAATAATGGTCGCCAGCAATCAAACTTTACTGTGAATATGGATGATGACAATAATGCATTTGTATCTAACAATTCGTATCTTTATAATAATGTCGACTAAATAATATATAATTAAAATGATCCGGGAGGTTATATATCTCCCGGATTTTAGCTCTAAACCAATCAAATATAAGTCTAAATTAGACAGCTTTTTTTACAACCTGAAGTAGATAGAATCCAATGAAAAATACCTGTTAGAATGCTTTTAAGGCATCGTTAAATACGGGTACAATAGGTTTGGATTTTCGTCTTTATTTATAAACTTTTTATGAGATTGGTTTATTAATTACAGGTCCATGGCTCCCCGCCTGGACCTTTTTTATGTTATTGGAAAATACAGTTATAGTACAATTAAGTATATTTATAAAATATTGTTTTTTTATTAAATAAATATGCTCTATTTTTATATATATTAATAAATTATATTTATTTTTGTCTTTGATTAAGGTCTGTATAGATAGTGTTTTAGTATTATATCTAAACCAAAACTCAAAGTATGAAACTCACTCTCCTAAATGCCCGTTTCTGTGGCATTGGAATGTTAGTATTTAATATGCTGATATTCAATATTATGTATTCTCAAAGCGGTTCAATTTGTCCTGTTGGTGTCGGAATGGAACCCAAAAGTAGTTCCGAACTGAAATCAACAAACTTTACCAATGAAGTAATGAGCACTAATTTTACCACATGGAGTAATATTAAAAATATAAAATTTTCAGATGACAAAAAGACTGAATTAAGTCTAAATGGTATTGTACGCTCGAGGCAGTTGGTGGGAAATAATCTCAAATTCCAAATTCCTGCTGGTGCACAGATTAACGGTATCATGCTGATGATCGAAGGACAATCAGATAATTATAAAAACATTGATGAACTTGAAATTTATTTATTGGGAAAAGATGGCGAACCCAAGGGTATCAATAAAAGTAATTCTGCAAAACTTCAGAATGCATGGAGCAAGATTGTAAATGGTAATGACCATTCGTGGATGTACGGTTCATCTATTGATACATGGGGTGCAATGTGGACAGCTACCGAGATTAATGACCCAAATTTTGGATTTCAGATTCAAATAAGAAATATTGATAATACACTTATTAAAGTCTCAGTTGATCAGATATCTGTTTTAGTGAATTACACACCTGCATATTCTTTTTGTGATGATAACTGTTTGACCTTTTATATAGATAAATATGAAAAATATGGCTCATATATATGGGAGGAAACAAAAGGATTTACATTAGTATCAAAATATTTGAATCATCAGACCATTGATTTGAAAGTAAACGATGCGTTATTTGGACTGCATAATGTTTGTGTCAACGTGTATGATTATTCAGGGAGATTTGTTGAAAGATGTTGCAGAAATTTTCTTTATCAGGATTGTAGTTCATCGGAGATAACAGGGGTGGCATGGTCGGATCTGAATGATAATAATTTGCGCGATGGCGGCGAAGGTTTTCTTATAAATGTTCCGGTAATATTGTTTGATGAAAAGAATAAACCTATTGATACTGTGCTTACCAACGATTCAGGGAAATACCATTTTAAAATGGCGATGTCTGGAAATTATTTCCTTAAAGTACCGGAATATATTGATAAAAAATTTGTTTTTAAAGATAATATTGACCCTGATAATAACAGTGATATTACCGGAAAAAATGGCCCAGGAACCACTGATCTTATAAATATTGAGATTGGGAAAATTTATGAAAATATCGATTTTGGTTTTAAGCCACTGGTTTCATTAGGAGACTTTGTTTGGGAGGATACTAATTTCAACGGCCTTCAGGATGATGGAGAATTCGGTATTGCTGGGTTAAAAGTAAAGCTAATTAGACAAGATTTATCAATGGCAGATAGTGTTGTTACCGACAATTTAGGTTTTTATAACTTTAAAAATATTCCGGCCAACAAGTATTATCTTGAATTCAGTGCTTTACCTGACTTTAGACCAACTTGGAAAAACAACACTCAGCCATTGAGAAATAGTAAAATTGATGCATCAGGAAAAACGGTGATATACACTTTTAATAAATCCGGAGTAAATTTTGATATTGATGCAGGATTTTATAAACCCGGTTCCGTGGGGGATTTTGTTTGGGAAGACACAAATGGGAACGGGTCCTTCAATACAGGTGAGAATCCATTACCAGGTGTCAAGATATTATTAAAAGGGATAGCAGGTAATGGTCAGTCAGTCCAAATGGAAACATCAACAGATCAGGCAGGAAAATATTATTTTAATTATTTACTACCGGGTATTTATAAATTGACTTTGATTACGCCTGAGGGATATTTTTTTACTATTCCTAAGTATGGTGACGACGATTTTGATAGTGACTTTATAGAGGGAGTTATCAAAGATATTTTGCTAAAAAGTGGAGATACATTTGTAAATTTAGATGCAGGCCTTTACAAACAAGGGAGTATTGGAAATTTTGTCTGGAATGATGAAAATGCCAATGGAATTCAGGACCTTCAGGAGAAAGGAATACCAGATGTAAAAGTAACATTGTCAGAAATATTTAGAGATTCTATAAAAATCATTGGTACTCAAATTACTGATCAAAAAGGGAATTATATATTTGGAAAATTAAAACCGGGTAATTTTAAACTTCTATTTTTAAAGCCAAATGACTATAGATCTACTAAAGAAAATCAAGGAAACAATGATGATACGGATAGCGATGCTATTGATGGACAGATAGTCAATATTCAGCTGAAGAGTGGCGAATTCAATAATTCTTATGATGCAGGATTTTTTAAAAGTAGTGCTATCGGTGATTTTGTTTGGAATGATTTTAATGTTAATGGAATTCAGGATTTGAGCGAAAAGGGGATTGAAGATATCAAAATTATACTAAAAGGATTTGATGGATTGGGTGATACTGTTAGTCTCTCCACTTCGACGGACAAAAATGGTTTATATATATTTGAAGGCCTTATTCCTGGCGAGTATTCACTTCAGGCAGACTTTATTCCTGGGAATTTCGCCTTCACAAAACCCGATATAGGATTGAATGATGAAGTAGATTCGGATGCTGACAATGGCTTTATTTCCGGTATCACATTATTAGGAGGTAAAACTGACAAAAGTAGAGACTTTGGGCTGGTAAAAAACCTTGAAATCGGCGATTATATTTGGGAGGATAAAAACTCAAACGGCTTACAGGATGCCAATGAACCTGGTCTTTCAGAGGTTACAATAAATCTGACCGGTATGACTTTTGACGGGTTTAAGGTAGAGCTGTCAGCGATATCTGATTCTGCAGGTAAGTACGCTTTCAAAAATATTTTTCCAGGTAAATATACCCTTTTAGTAAAAGTTCCTTCTGGTTATTGTGCTACAAAATCTATGATAGGCAGTGACCCTAAAAAAGACAGCAATCTTTCAGAAATCGAAAATACTTTCACTTTTGAAATTTTAAATAGTAATGATGATTTGACAATAGATTTTGGTCTTTTGAAGCTTGGAAGTATTGGAGATTTCGTTTGGGAAGATTTAAACTGTGATGGAATATGGCAAGAAGGTGAACCTGGTATTGAAGGTGTTAGGGTTAATATTGGCGGATTGGATTTGTTCAATACCATCATTCAAAAATCTGTGGTCACGAGCATAAATGGAAATTATCTCTTTGATAGATTGAAGCCGGGATTTTATACCATCACATTTATGACGCCTACAAGTTTTGAGTTTTCTACAGCTCCCGTAAATATGATAGAATTATCTTCCGGACAAAATGCTTTGAATGTAGATGCTCCATTTTTCAGGAGGGCGGTTTTAGGCGATTTTGTGTGGAATGACGTGAATGGAAACGGCATGCAAGATACTGGCGAAGCAGGAATATCAGCTGTGTCAGTAAAGCTCAATAGTATATCTGCGCCCCAAATGACCGAACAGCAAACCACAACAAACGAAAATGGCAACTACAAATTTGAAAATCTGAAACCGGGTACCTACAAGGTTACCTTTGG
>JAYTNJ010000344.1:0-5564 GCA_043748345.1 Saprospiraceae bacterium | reverse complement strand
CTCGCCAATGCTGATATTGTATTTAATATTTCCGGGACAACGAGGTTAAGGGAAGTAGGATTCAAAACAGGTCGACTCGTTTATTATGGCACAGATCCTGTTTACCATGAAATAAAATATGCACAGGGAGATCCGGAGGTCAGGTCAATCATTGATGAACATGATGATATTATCAGTTATGGTGAGAATATCGGAAATCCTGATTGCCTGATTCCTTCCCTGCCAATGCTTCGGGCAAAGACACGGCAGCCGGTGCTCACCGATCTTTGGGATAATGATGCAATTATAAGAAACGCGTTTACTACCGTTGGTAATTGGAAACAAGGCGGAAGAGATATTGAATTCAATGGTGAGATCTATCATTGGAGCAAGCACCATGAATTCCTGAAATTTATTAATCTGCCGAAAAAGATATTCCAGCCGATTGAACTGGCGATGAACCTGGCGAAACCCGAAACATTCAGGCATCGCCGGGGCACGGTGGTACCCGCATTAGGTGTTGCGAATGACGAGTATGACCTGCTCGAATCAAATGGTTGGCAATTGGTAGACGGGCCTGCATTTTCAACCGATCCCTGGCAATATAGAGATTATATTATTCATTCAAAAGGGGAGTTTACTTTTGCGAAGGATCAGAATATTCGTTTGCGCAGCGGATGGTTCAGCGAGCGAAGTGCATGCTACCTAGCCGCCGGGCGGCCTGTAATCACGCAGGATACAGGATTTGGCGTAACTATCCCCACCGGCCAAGGATTATTCGCATTTAATACAATGGACGAAATACTGGCTGCTTTTGATGCGATCAACAGCGATTATCAAAAGCACAGCCGCGCTGCAAAAGAAATCGCCGAAGAATATTTCAGGGCTGAAACCGTTTTGGATAAATTATTAAAAGACCTCGGAGTATAAAGCATGGTTACTAAAAAACTTATAGTGAATGCAGACGACTTTGGCCAGTCGATAGCGATAAACAAAGGCATTATCATGGCGCATGAAGAAGGCATTGTAACAAGTGCAAGTTTGATGGTGCGCTACGAAGCAGCGATAGATGCTGCGGCATACGCAGAAAAAAATCCGACGCTCGGCGTTGGTCTCCATATCGATCTTGGCGAATGGATCTGCACAAATGATAACTGGAGTGCATTATATGAAGTGGTTTCTTTGAAAGATGTGCAAGCGGTCGAAAAGGAAGTAAATGATCAACTGGAATCGTTTTACAGAATCTTGAAACGTAAGCCCACGCATCTTGATTCGCATCAGCATGTGCATCAAAGAAAAAATCTTCGCCCGGTGTTTGTCGCACTCGCTCAAAAACTTGACATAACACTTCGGGGTTGTAGCAGTATGGTGAATTATCGCGGTGATTTTTATGGGCAATCAGATGGTGGACTTGCTTTTTACGATGCAATCGGCGTTGAAGGTTTGAAAAAGACGATTGAAAAAATTAAAGCTGGTATCACCGAGTTAGCTTGTCACCCTGCTCTAAGCGGCGATATAAAAACGATGTATAATGTCGAAAGACAGATGGAATTGGCAACCCTGTGTGACAAAACGGTGCGGCAAAAGATCCTTGATAACCGAATTCAGCTCTGTTCATTTGATGGGATTCCGTTTCAATAAATCAATGTTTGAAAAATATAAGAATGTAGACCATGCGAATCGTTGTTTTGGGATATATCGTTCGGGGGCCATTGGGGGGGCTTTGCTGGCATTATTTGCAGTACATGATCGGCTTCAGGCAACTGGGGCATGAAGTCTTGTTTTTGGAAGATAGCGATAATTACCCCGGTTGTTATGACCCCTCAATACATGAAACCGGTACGGATCCTTCTTATGGCATTGAATTTATAACAAACCTGTTTAAGAAATATGAATTACAAAAGAACTGGGCCTATTATGATGAACACCGTGATCGGTGGTTTGGGTTGCCCAAGAATAAAGTTGAGGAATTTTGTAAAACATCAGATATCGTTCTGAATATTTCCAATGTAAATCCCCTGCGGGAATGGTGGATGCAAATACCCACCCGTATTTTACTGGATACTGATCCCGCCTTCACACAAATTAGGCATATCGGGGAAGATCGGTACCACGATATTGCGATGCATCATACACACTTCTTTTCTTTTGGAGAAAATATTGGAAAAGAAGGATGCAGCATACCGGATGATGGATTCAAATGGAAACCTACACGTCAGCCTGTAAATTTGGGCTTGTGGAAGAATTCCGGCGCAAATTCTTTGGGGTATTGGACGACGGTAATGCAATGGGATAGTTATAAGCCGGGAAAATTTAATGGAATGAGCTTTGGAATGAAATCGGCTTCTTTTAGCGAATACATCGAACTTCCCAAAATGATTGGTGACAAATTTCAGCTGGCCATAGGTGCCGCAACAGCTCCATTAGACAAATTAATAAATGCAGGGTGGCAATTGGTCGATCCCCTGGTAGTTACATTAAATGATGCAACCTTTCAACAATATATCCAGGCATCCAAAGGCGAATTCAGCGTAGCAAAGCAAGGGTACGTTGTGAGCAACAGTGGTTGGTTTAGCGAAAGAAGCGCCGGATATTTGGCCAGCGGGAAACCTGTTGTGTTACAGGAAACAGGTTATTCTGATATCATAGAAACCGGCAGGGGTTTATTCAGTTTTCAGTCTCCTGATGAGGCAATAGCTGCGATAGCAAAAATAAATTCTGATTATGCAATGCATTGCGGCTATGCACGTGAGATAGCGGAAGCATTTTTCAATTCAGATAAGGTACTCACCTCAATGCTAAACAGGCTGAATTAATATGGTATCAAAATATGCTTCATTTTTTAAAAAGACTTGGATTTATTTGCTCATTATTTTTTCCTGTATCGCTTGCTATATAGTAAGTCGGTCGATGGTGGAAAAAATAATAGTGGAAAAGGAAATAACTTATACTTCAATCACAGCATCTGAGGTATACATTGCGTGGGGAACAATGAGAAATGCCCTTCCTCCAAATGAACTCTGGCCACCTGATTCCCATAGTAGAGGTGGTATGATATATACTAAAATGGGCCATAACAACGGGAAGTTCACTACAACGCTAAGTTTACCTTCCGGCACGTGTATATATTACTGGATAGTTCAACGAAAGGATAAAGAAGGAAATGAAACTGATATTTGGGAAAGCCCTGGAGCAAGTAACGATTATTATTCATTTACTTTTTCTTACGATAGTTTTATCAACCCTGGTTACTTCATTTTCCTGGCGGGCTTTATTCCACTGCTGCTGTTATATTTCAGGACTAAGAATACGGTACAGCCACCGATTGCACCAACATACAATATCAAAGAATATGTTTCCCAGTTTGATAGCATCAGGGCGATAGCTGTATTACTGGTAATTGTTCATCACTGGGTTCCCAGCGATTTTTTTCTTAATTTTTTGGAAAATGGACGATTGGGCGTAAATATCTTCTTTGCATTGAGCGGCTTCCTTATTACAGGTATTCTGCTAAAAGCAAAAAACCAAATAGAAGAGCAGGGTGTTAAAAAAAGTACTGTTTTCAGGAATTTTTATGCCAGGCGAACACTTCGTATATTCCCGATCTATTATCTACTTCTGGTTATTTTATGGATATTAAATGATCCCGGTATAAAAGAAAATGCAGTTTATTATTTCACCTACACTTCTAATTATCTATTCTATACCGAACAGTTCTTCCCCAACCGTCTTGCACATTTATGGTCGCTGGCAGTTGAAGAACAATTTTATATATTCTGGCCCTGGCTCATCATTCTCGTAAATAAGAAATACCTACCTTATCTTATTTCGCTGTTTTTGGTTATTGGTATTTCATCTAATTATATTTTTACCTCCAAAGACTGGTGGGTTGAAATATTCACGCCAACATGTTTTGATGCTTTTGCTATAGGAGGTTTTTTATCCTACTTGGTAGCTTACCAGCCCTATACAATTCAAACTTTACAACTTAAATTCAGATGGATCTTTTGTATTGTGTTGTTCTTATTTATCCTTGATGCCGTTAAATACTCTTTTTTGCCGTCAAGAACAAGTCATGCACTGCTTACGATTACAGTCATTTACTATTGTTTGTTTAAAAATAATAACAGGATAATGAATTATATCCTCAATAATAAATGGCTTATCCGTATCGGTAAAATCAGTTATGGTGTTTATCTATACCATCTTTTTATACCTGAATTATGGGGTGGGATAATAAAAAAAATTGCATCCTTGAATATAGACCTTCTTTATAATCATGCAATGCCCGAAGCGATAAAGCCTGCCTGGCTGTTTATTCAGCACTTCTCCTTTTTGATGATCATCTGTATCCTGTCATGGAAGTTAATTGAAAAGCCTATCAATCAGCTAAAAAAATGGTTTGAATATAAAACAACTATAGTTAATTAATGTTGGATTTTAGCATTGATTCGTAGAACGAAAAAATAAAATGTATGAACCATATCGGAGGACAATAAAAAATCCCAATATATAATCGGGATTTGTGCTGAAAGAGAGGGATTCTCCGCAGGATCCTTCGGAAAACCCCCGGAAAGTTGCCCTTCAACGGTTTTTCCAAAGGATCCTGCGGGCAAGACCGCCGCATTCGACCGCTCTGCGCTCTCTAGATTATACCTTTTTCCCTTAAATACTTTTTCCCTTCAACTGATTTAAAATATAATTCCTGTATGTATGCTTCAGATTTCGTTTCAAGAGTTTCAAAGTTATGTATAATAAAGGGAGTTCTGGATTTTGTACTTCTGACTTTTTTGCCATTGTGTTTTATCAACCTATTATCAATGTCAGAAGTATGCCCATAGTAATAGCCATCGTCCTTCAAGCTTTTTAATATGTGAGTATAAAAGAGCATAAAAAAACCTGCTTTGAGTTAAAGCAGGTTTATGATTTGTGCGGAGAGTTAGGGATTCGAACCCCAGGACCTGTTACAGTCAACAGTTTTCAAGACTGCCGTAATCGACCACTCTGCCATTTCTCCAACGGGCACAAAATTAGTATTTTTTTCTTTCTATTAATTAAAAAAGTGCAAAAAATACTTTAATTCACTAACTTTGCTTCAATCCCCGTTATGTGTTTGAGCACAAAAAATGTATGGTTATGAAAAAGTACCTTATTTTCCTTTGTTTACCCTTTCTTTTAATAACAAATAGCCTTTTAGCAGCAAATGTTACAGCTTATTTAACCTATGCTTCATTTTCAACTCCTGCAAAAGGCCCTTATTTAGAAACTTACCTTTCAGTTATAGGAAATTCCTTACGTTTTGTAAAAAATGCTAATGGTAAATTCCAAGGTGCAGTCGACATTTCAGTGGCTTTTAAGCAAAGTGGAGAGATAAAAAATGCTCAAAAATATTCTTTAAATAGTCCCGAAACAGATGATACTTTAAAGGGATTTCCCAATTTTATTGATCAACAACGATATGTTTTGGCAAATGGAGCTTACGAAATGGAATTATCCATTGCAGATAAAAATAATCCTACTGAAAAGCCATTCCTTACTACTGTTCCTATTAAGATGGAGTTTCCTGAAATAATAATGGGAATTTC
>JAYTNJ010000343.1:0-18875 GCA_043748345.1 Saprospiraceae bacterium | reverse complement strand
CAGACATACCTACGGTACTTCCCACAATAAATGCCTCCTGTATTGCTGTATTGAAAACCCGGTGATCGCCAAATTTTTCTGCCAGTGTAGCTGCTTCTCTGAATACACCTCCCAATCTACGACCTACATCCTGACCATAGAGAAGGCACTCCCGATGATCCTCCATCAATTCCTGAACTGCCAATAAAGCACAGTCCACCATTACCTTTTCTTGAGCATTTTCAGGTTCTCTTTCACCTTGCTCTACCAAAACAGGTGTAGGGGCAAAATCATGGGTAAAAAGATCAGATGGTTTGGGCTCGGGCGCCAGCAGTGCTTTTTCAAAATCCTCTGACACAAGTGTTTTAGCTTTTTGTTCCAATAAAGTTATCTCATCTTGCGTAATATCATTTGCCAGCAATAAGTCCCTGAGTTTGTAATAAGGATCTTCTTTTTTATGCTCATCCATGTCATCCCTGTACCATTCCTTGCGTACACCTGATGTATGATGATTGAGCAGCGGCACTTTTGCATGCAATAAAAAAGGACGCCTTTCGGTCCTGATTTTATGAAAAATTTCTTGAATGGTATTATAACATTCTATAAAATTACTACCATCGATGGTTATGGCTTCGATACCAGGAAATCCTTTGGCATATTCAAAGGCATTCATAGCTCTGGTTTCTTCTGCCGTAGCCGATATATCCCAGCCATTGTCCTGTACCAGATATAAAATGGGAAATTGTTTTAGAGCTGCCATCTGAAAAGTCTCTGCTACCTCACCCTCTGTGACGGAGGCATCCCCAAAAGAGCAAACCACCAATGCGCCTTCTTCCTGAGGGAGTCCTTCCAGCTCCCTGTAACGGATCCCCATAGCTACACCCGTAGTGGGTATAGCCTGCATGCCTGTGGCCGATGACTGATGTGGTATTTTGGGTTTGTCATCATCTTTCAGGCTGGGGTGGCAATAATAGGCACGCCCTCCTGAAAAAGGATCATCAATTTTGGCAAGAACTTGCAGCATAAGGTCATAAGGCTGCATACCTATCGAAAGCAACATAGCATCATCCCGATAATAGGGAGCAGCAAAGTCTTTTGGAGTGAGTTGCATACCGACAGCTATCTGTATCGCTTCGTGACCACGAGAGGTAGCATGTACATACTTTGATACAAGTCTAAACTGATCGTCATATATTTCAGTGATCGCTTTAGCAGTACAAAGCAAAGAGTATGCTTTGAGAAGGGTTTCTCTTTCTATTTTTGGCTTCATGGGGCAAAAATAGGAAATAGAGATTGATAAAGTATCGTTTTATTGTCGAAAGACGAAGACCCATTAAGTTAAATAAAAATCCACATGCTTTATAGCCGGTAGTTTAATAAGTTCAAGAAAGTGTTGGACTGTTTTATCTTTATCGTTCATTTTTTAAAACCAAATGGTAGTATTCGAAATGAACCAGGTCATGCTTTTGCTTGGGAAGTTATCACTATCAGTATATACATTATCTGGAGATAAAAAATGCCTTCCTTCAAATCTTAGCATGGCTTGATTATGTACTTTAACATTTAAACACAGGCCTCCGCTGAAAGTTTTGAATCCAAATACTGGGTTGATAGCAGTTATTTGTACATTTTTATTGTCATTAAAATACTCAATTCTGCCAGATAATGACCATTTACTGTTGAAAGTATATCTACCAATCATGTTGGCTTGCCACCAGTAATTATTTGACTCTTTATCCATTATATCAAGTCGTTGCTGATTACCTATATAAACACATGATGTAATAGAAAACTTGCCTTCAGGATTATATATCCAAAAAACATCCGTAAAATATCTCATCCTGTTAGTCGGTGATGATACCGATCGTTCATCGCCTAAGTAAGTATTCCAATTGAGTAGATTTTTGTTGTTTGGTCGATATTCTATTTGAGTGCCTATTGATTTTCCACTATTGCTGTCCTGAATTTGCTGCCATCCATTGATGAGATAAAGATAAGCATTGATCTTACTACTTATTGGCATTGAAAGTTTTATACCGGAAATATAATAAGGTACATACTCAGGAGCAAAACTTCTTGTATACATAAAATGATCTTTGCTGATGGCACTTTCATTTGTATAAGGAGAACCTAATACACCGGCATCGATCCATATCTCTTTGTTGTTAAATAATCGAAAACCAGCTGAAGCTTCAACAATATTTTTTAATGATCCTGGTTCAGCAGCATAGTTGGCATTTATATATGTGCCTACACCTGGAGCAAATCTTGCTCTAAAATTTTTATCTATATATCTCAAGTCAATAAAGGCCAAATTGATATTGAATTCATTGTTTCGGTGCATACTTACAAAGTAAGGGATATTATTATCAGATACTTTGGAATTAGTGCCACCAAAGTAGGCATCAACGTAGCCTCCAATCGATAGCTTTTCTATTTTTACACCTCCTATGGTGTCCATAATCCCAGTGTTACTTACCTGTGACTTTAGTATTATTAAATGAAAGAATAGAATGAAAGTAAAGATTGTTTTTTTAAGGATTTTGGTCATTTGAAATTGCCTGATGATATGTTTTTTGAAGAATAAAAATTCAGTCGATTCCGAATAGGTTTAAACATTAGTTTTGCAGTCTCCCGCTTGTATGACTTCAAAGCCTTCTAAACTGATAATCCTTGATAACAGGGCTCTCAGTTTTTCTTCATCGTCTATGATTAAAATTTTTTTCAAAATATTAATTATCCATTAAAGCACAAATTTATCAATATATTCTGATTCACAGGTAAAAATGGTTCTTTGAAAAACTAAACAGATAGCCGAATTATTTTCTGTGTGTCTGCTAGTTTTTTTATTTATAATATCAGGTACAAAAGTGCCACCTTATTTTTTATGTCAGAAAACTTCCCTTTTTGATAGGCTTTTGCTGGTGGTATTTCGTGCTAAATCTCTAAATTTCATTGAATCATCTGCTGCTCAATTCTTTCACCTTAACGCTTATTATTCCTACATTTCGGCCATTACATACCCCTATACTTCCGGGATATTCTCTCCGATAGCATCTTCAAAAAAATAGTGAATAGCATAGGTTTGTGCAGCTCCTAGTTTCTGGCCCAATTGACTGACGATGTAAAGACTTATACCTAATATAAGCAGAAATGGTAGTGCCCATAATATCTTCGCATCATGGCCAAGTGTGTACTGTGATGATCCGATGATGGATATAAACACTAATAGCACACTGATGGCAAGATAGCTCATGGCAAAAAGTGTCCACACATTAGGCATAGGTCCATATATTCCTATTATTTTTGTCGAAGTGTCTTCAGGCTCTCGTTGCATCATGATACTCAACTGAGGAGACCAGTAATGTCTTTGATCTTGATTCACTCGTATAGTAATATGGTCGTGCATCGCCTGACCGTGAAGATGATGTGTGTTGTGTAATAGTTTTTTTTTGACTTCTGAGATGATAGCTTCCATAGTTTTTGGAGAAGTCATTTCGAATTTTGGCCTGACTCTGAAGCTTGACATGATGCTGTATATATTTTATTGCCAAAAATACAATAATATTATTTTGAAAAAAAAGATATATTACATGATCTAAATCATGTAAACTTTAATGGTTGCCAAGATCTTTGGGTAGGAAAGTTAAAAAGCATCATTTATGGTGATGTAAAAATTGCCCCCTTCTTTTGCTGTACGGCCATAATCGACCCTTAATCTGATTCTGTCTTTTTGATTGAGTGTGAATCTTAATCCGGCGCCGTAAACTATTTTATATTCATTTGAAAATAGCTCTTTATACTGATCAGCCACTGACCCTGTGGACAAAAAAGTGCCACCTTCCAGTCTTTTATACAATGGAAATCTGTACTCTGACTGGAATACAAAAATATTTTTGTCTTTAAATCTTCTGTCCTGAAATCCTCGCATCAGCTTAGGGCTCCCAAAATATAATAAATCGTAAAAAAATGGATTTCCGGTTATGGCCGCTGTAAATATTTGTAATGCCAGGGTTTTTTTCTCACCAATCTTAGTATATTTTGATAGATCAAGTGAGTACCTTATATATTTAAAATCACTAAAAATAAACTGATCGTTGACAAAGATCTCTGCTTCACCAAAAAATCCTTGTGTGGGATTATAAATATAATTTCTTGTATCCAACTGAGCAACAAAACCGACACCCAAACTTGTGCCGCCGTCAGTACCTTTTAATATACTTTTTTCTAAAAGACCGTTTTCCTTTTTACCGAATAAATGGACATTATCATATCTGAGTCTAAGGCCAAGAAACATTTTATTATACCATCTAAGTACATCGACCCGGAATCGTGGATAATCCGCATTAAAAGTCTCCCTGTCTTCAAATTTGGAATCAATACCAATCCCATAAAAATTGTACAAGTAGCGATAGTAACTGAGTTCCCCTTTAAATTTCCAAAGGTTTTGGTTTCGGTAAATTTCGAATGGAATAGTAAAAAGAAATTGTTTTTTTTGTGTTACACTTAGGGTAAACTGAATCTGTGAAGGGTTTGAATCAGCGGATTCGTCACTAAACCTGAAATTGTATAATCCGGCTCCACCAAATCCCCAGCCTGTTTCAGGAAGAAAAAAAACAATGGGATAGACAAGGACTTGGTTTTTAGCTTTTATAGTATCTGCAATGGGTTCCGAAAATCCAAATCCTTGATGGATGGTAATGATCAACCCTAAAATTGTAATCAGATATGTAATGGCTTTTTTCATAAAACTAAAAAAGGTGAACATATTGCTATATTCACCTTGGTATATTATAAATTTAGGATTTTAATTAAAGACCGTTAACGAACTTTGTCAGCTTTGACTTAAGGTTCGATGCTTTATTTTTATGCCACGTATTTTTTTTGGCAAGTCTATCCATCATGCTGATCACTTTTGGAAGGAAAACTAATGCTTCCTGTTTATCAGTCATTTCTCTGAGTTTGGCTATGGACGTTCTGGCAGATTTTTTATAATACCTGTTACGAAGTCTTATCTTTATGTCCTGTCTGATTCTTTTTTTGGATGACTTATGTTGTGCCATGAATTATGATGTTTACTACAATTTCTTAAATGGAGCGCAAAATTATAATTTTTATTCTGAAGTAAAAAATATTTTACACAATTTTACACACTTATTTGTTAAAAGAGAATATTTTAAAGCAAATTTTAACAATTTGATGTAAATGAATGTTTGTCTGATAATAAATTATGAAATCTTTTAGTTCTAGTTTTAATTTCATTTAATGTTAATTTAAAATTCAAGCAAATACTTACACATGAAAATCAAAATTCTCCACATTTTAATGTTTATTTTTACTTTTCACACTTTTTGTATATCTCAAGATATTCCTTCAGGTATATCCAAAGAAGCTTCTGTAGAAGGCATAACTGAATATCAGCTAAAAAATGGACTTAAGGTACTTTTATTTCCAGATCAATCCAAACCAACAATTACCGTTAATATCACCTACATGGTGGGATCAAGACATGAAGGATACGGCGAGACAGGGATGGCTCATTTGCTAGAACATTTGGTATTTAAAGGCACTCCTAAACATCCGAATATACCTCAGGAGCTTACTGAACACGGTGCTAGACCTAACGGAACAACATGGTACGACAGAACCAACTATTATGAAACATTCAATGCAACTGAAGAAAATCTAAAATGGGCCTTGGATCTTGAATCAGACAGAATGATCAACAGCTACATTGCAAAAAAAGATCTGGAAAGTGAGTTTTCCGTAGTTAGAAATGAATTTGAAAGAGGTGAAAATAACCCTTCAGGAGTATTAATGGAAAGAGTGCTAAGTACAGCATATTTATGGCATAATTACGGTAACAGTACCATCGGTGCCAGAGCTGACATCGAAAATGTCCCTATTGAAAGATTACAAGCGTTTTATAGAAAATACTATCAGCCCGATAATGCTATATTGACAGTTACAGGTAAATTTGATCCAGCCGCGACTCTTAAATTAATAGATGGATATTTTTCTCAAATTCCCCGACCTGAGAGAAAAATAGAACTCACCTACACAAAGGAACCTATTCAGGATGGAGAAAGACAAGTTGTGTTAAAAAGGACGGGTGATGTACAGGTTGTAAGTTGTTCATATCATACAGCTCCTGGATCTCACAAAGACTATGCCGCCATTTCCATCATTGATGAATTGCTTTCCAATGAACCATCGGGAAGGTTGTATAAGTCTTTAGTAGAATCAAAAAAAGCGTCGTATGTCTGGAGTTTTGCCCCAAGTCTTAAAGAGCCTGGCTTTTTATACATAAATACAACTATCAGAAAAGAAGACAATCTTGAGGAAGCAAAAAATATAATGATTGCTACTCTGGATAGTTTGAAAATAAATCAACCGACTAGAGAAGAACTTGATAGAGCACGCGGTAGAATTTTAAAACAGTGGGAGCTTGGATTTAATTCTTCAGATAGGGTAGGTCTCAATATCAGTGAGTATATTGCTCAGGGCGACTGGAGGTTATATTTTTTATTTAGAGATGCTGTGGAGAAAGTAACGCTTGAAGATGTGGTAGAAGTGGCAAACAAATATTTTAAGGCATCAAACAGGACTATCGGTATGTTCATTCCTGAAGATAAATCTGATAGAGTAGAGACTCCATCCGCTCCTGAGTTGGCATCTATAGTTGCTGCTTATAAAGGAAAAGAACTTATTGCTCAAGGTGAAACTTTTGATCCTTCATTTGAAAATATAGAAAAAAGAACCACCAAAGGAAAGGAGAAATCAGGAATGGAATATGCTCTGCTTCCGAAACAAAACAGAGGCGATGGAGTAAATGCAACGATTACTCTCAGATTTGGGACACCAACTACCTTGATAGGAAAATCTTCCATAGGCCAATTGACATCTGCTATGATCGATAGAGGCACAAAAACAATGTCCAGACAGCAGATCCAGGATAAACTTGATTTAATAAAATCCCGGGTAAGTGTTTTTGGAGGATCATCTAGTATGTCTTTTAATATCGAGACAACTAACCAAAATCTTGAGCAGGTAATTGATATGGTCGGGGATATGGCTTTAAATTCAACTTTTTCAAAAGAAGAGTTTGATAAATTAAAAAACGAAAGAATTGCTTCAATGGAAGAGCAGCTTTCTGATCCTCAGTCCATAGCATTTAATCGTATTAATGTCATCACCAATCCATACCCTAAAAGTGATGTGCGATATCCGATGTCTCTAAAAGAAGAAATAGAAGAAATGAAAGCAGCAACAATAGAAGATGTCAAATTTTTTTATAAAGAATATTATGGAGCGAGTGAAGCTACAGTTGTAGTAGTAGGAGATTTCGAACAGCAAAAAATAAGTGGTAAACTGACTAAATATTTTGGAAACTGGAAAACCCCTTCCAAATATATCCGTATCACTGATCCGTTTATTGAAATCAAACCAACAGATGAAAATATCAACACTCCTGATAAAGCCAACGCCATGTTTGTAGCTGCATTGCCATTGCAAATAAATGACAGTCATCCAGACTACCCGGCCATGGTTATTGGTAATTTTATGTTGGGAGGGGGATTTCTAAATTCAAGATTGGCTACAAGAATCAGACAGAAAGAAGGACTTAGTTATGGAGTTGGCTCGTTTTTTAGTGCAAGCTCTATGGATGATTCCGGAAATCTGGGCGGATATGCCATCTATGCTCCTGAAAACAGAGATAAAGTCCAGAAAGCATTTAAAGAAGAAATTCAGAAAGTAAGAGTTGAAGGTTTTACCCAGGCTGAACTGGATGCTGCCAGGTCAGGTTGGATGCAGGGACAGATCGTAAGCAGGGCACAAGACAGAACATTGCTGGGCAAATTGGCCAATAATCTAAGGCTTGACAGAGATATGATGTGGGATAAAGCTATAGAAGATAAAATCTTGAAACTTACAGCAGCTGACATCAATAAAGTGATGGCAAAATACATGGATCCTGAAAAAATGATTTATGTCAAAGCAGGAGATTTTCAAAAAGCTTTTAAGGAAGTAAAACCCTAATTTTACTTAATATCTGAATATAAAAAAGGCTTTTGTTAATCAATCAAAAGCCTTTTTTATTGATTGTTTACCCATTAATTGAGATATTTACCGACTATAGGCATCCTTCTGCCTACACCAAACGCCTTTGGACTTACTCTCAGTACAGGAGCAGTCTGATGACGTTTAAACTCATTGATATTTACTAATCTTAAAATTCTCCTTACCAGAATGGCATCATATCCCATATCAATGATATCCTGAGGCCCCTGTCTTTTTTCTACATATTGATATAAAATCGGGTCAAGTATATCATATTCAGGAAGACTGTCACTGTCTTTCTGCCCTGGTCTCAATTCTGCAGATGGTGGTTTTATTATCGAATTTCGTGGAATAATTTCTTCATCTTTATTGATATACTCAGCCAATTCATACACTTCTGTTTTATATACATCCCCGATGACAGACAAGCCACCACAGAGATCCCCATAAAGTGTACCATAACCTACTGCCATCTCACTTTTGTTCGTTGTATTGAGCAAAATATTACCAAATTTATTGGAAATTGCCATATTTAAAATGCCCCTTACCCTCGCCTGGATGTTTTCTTCGGTCACATTAAATGGTTTGTCTCCAAAAACCGGGGCCAATTTTTCCATAAAAGCATCGTACATATCTTTAATAGGAATTATGTCATGCTGAAGACCCAGTGTATTGACCAATGCCAATGCATCATCCAAGGAATGTCCTGTCGAAAATTGTGATGGCATTAATAAAACCCATACATTGTCTGGCCCCAAAGCCCTGGCAGCAAGTACCGCTGTAACAGCCGAATCTATACCACCTGACAACCCCAGCACAGCTTTGGTAAATCCAAGCTTTCGGAAATAATCTTTTATACCCATCACCAAAGCGTCATGGATGAGTGCCGTCTTATCTTTAGGCTGCTCGCTGGTTTTTTCACCTTTCAGCACTTCATTAAGTTCATAGTGTTTTGTACATTCTACAAAATAAGGAAGTTCATCATACACTACACCGTTTGAGGACATGACAATACTGCCTCCATCAAAAAGTAGTTCGGTCTGAGCGCCGCAATGGTTTATGTAAAACATAGGTATTCTATATTTCAGCACATTTGCCCTTACTGTATGTATTCTGGTTTTTGCGTGTCCATAGTTGAAAGGTGACGCCGACACGTTGATAATAAAATCTGGCTCATATTGCATCATTTCATCCAGTGGTATTATCATATACAGCGGGTCATCTGTCCCCAAATCCCATATATCTTCACACACAGTCAGTGCGATCTTTTTTCCTTTATAAGATACTATATTCCAAGTCTTTGATGGCTCAAAATATCTATACTCATCAAATACATCATAGGTCGGCAAAAGAGTTTTATGCTGGATAAACTGTATTTTGCCATCAGCCAGAAAATACACGGAATTGAAAAGGCTTTTTCCTTTGGGATGTCTATTTTGAGATGGTGCCCCTACTACGATGGCAATATCATCAGCATATGTACAAAGTACCTGTAAACATGTATCAGATAAGCTTATGAAATCATCAAACTCCAGGAAATCTCTGGGTGGGTAGCCAGTAGTCGCCAGCTCACTGAAACACACTATGTCAGAACCGGCTTTTTTTGCTTCTTCAACTGCAGCTATCATTTTTGCAGTATTGCCTTCAAAATTTCCGATATGGTAATCCAGCTGAGCTATGGTTATTTTCATAAATATTTTGCTTGAATTTTGATTTTCTGACCTAAAGGAAATGCAAAAGTAAGAATTTTAGAAAAGGAATGATTAATATTCAACGATGCTTAGTTTAGTAAATTATCAACTTTATTTTTGTCATAGTATGCAAGATACCAGAAAAACGAACAGAAAAACCCATAAATAAATAGTGGAAGTTGCCCTTCCAGATGCGTTTCATAGGTAAAACTTACAATAGCAGGAATAAAAAATGCCATAAACCACATATTTTTCCTGAGTATCCTGTCAAAAAATGGGTAAAAGATGTGATATAGGAATATCAACAATCCAATGATTCCACCTGAAGCCCAATAAATAATGATCTGGCTGGAGGGAAGAAAATAATTCTCTTCTTTCAATTCGGGTATATTTTTTTTATACCAAATATTAGTAAATGACTGAAGTCTGCTGAATCCTGTTCCTATCCATACGTGCTCAGATATGATATCTTTTCCTGCCAGTAATGAATAATACCTTACTGCGTCGCTCAGACCTTCTTTATATTCTCCTTTGATATAATGGTCAAAATCATATTTTATAAAATTAATCCTTTGCTGGAATGATGGTATAGTTTTATAAGCTAATAAAGGAAGTAAGGCCATTATGGGCAAAATGATCAGAAGATACCATTTTTTTGCTCCATAAAGAGAATATACTAAAAGTATCAAAACCGTAAGATACAAGGAAATTAATCCTGTTTTTGACCCTAATATGTGTAAAAAAGCTACCTGAAATATGATGTAAACAATAAGAATTGTCTTTTTCAGACCAGAACTTTTAAGTAAAATATATAAAGCAAAAATACAGCTGATAAGCGTAGCCCAGCTTATCCTGATATGGTCTCCCAATGAGAGAGTTGAAACGACTCTTGATTCTTTATAGGTAATAAACATATCACTATAAGAATTAGCATATTGAAAGATACTGTAAGCGGATGAAGCAAACATTAAAATAATGAAAAACCACATGAAAAGATTAATTTTCTTGTCATCAGGCTTCATGCAAAATATAAATGCTGGAAAGAGAATCAGTAATAGTTTCATGACTCCACGTTCCTGATAAAATCCGAAACCACCAACTATGATATCGCTGATCAAAGGTATCATGCTGATCAGAATGAAAGATATCAACCATGGTTTGCTGAAAAGTGGCAAAATATCTTTGAGCTTGATAACCGTATAAACGCCAATAAGTATGGAGCCGAGATTATTTGTCACCCTGTTAAATAAAAATCCGATAAGTAATAGTAACACCCCTGTATATGCCATCCAATCAAGATGTTTATGCAGATTTTTTAGTGAAAATATTTCCGTCATATTTTTAAGGTTCATGTCGTAAGATATAACGAAAGGTCGCAAATATTATTTTTATATTTTAAAGTTCAAGGTCGATCTGCCCTCTATTTTATGTTATCCTATACATTAATCAACCGAATAAGTCACCAAAAAATCAAGGTTTTTTAATCATAAATTGGTAATTATGATAAGAATTCATGGTGAGTATTCAATATTTTCACCTGACTTGCATACCTTTGCTCCATCTTCTAAAGTAATATAGCAATACATGTCAGCCGATATTTTTTCCAAAGTTAGAGACATTCTTAGTACTATCCATTCAGTAAAGGTAGAAAATGCTTCTGAATTAGAGGTGTTTCGTATCAATTATCTGGGATCTAAAAATGTGATCAAATCTCTTTTTGGGGAAATAAAAAATGTGGAAAATGACAGAAAAAAAGAGTTTGGGCAACTTCTCAATGAAGTCAAAGAGGCTGCCGAACAAAAGTTTGAAACACTTAAGAATATTATTGGTGAGAAAGCAGAAAATACTGGCCGATTAGATTTGGATCTCACTGCACCGTGCGAGCCTGTGCCTTCCGGCTCCCGACACCCAGTGTCAATTGTCATGAACAGAATCATTGCCATCTTTGAACGAATAGGGTTTACAATAGCCGAAGAGCGCGAAATCGAAGATGATTGGCATAACTTTACTGCTATGAATACCCCGGAAGACCATCCGGCTCGCGATATGCAGGATACATTTTACATCAAGGACTCCACCACAGAACTATTGCGCACGCATACTTCTTCTGTTCAGGCCCGTATCATGACGACACAAAAGCCTCCTATCAGGATCATAGCACCCGGACGCGTTTACAGGAATGAAACCATCTCATCCAGATCTCACTGTCAGTTTCATCAGGTGGAAGGGCTATACATTGACAAAAACGTTTCTTTTGCTGATATGAAACAGACGCTACTATATTTTGCCCGGGAGATGTATGGCCTTCAAACAGAAATAAGATTACGTCCCAGTTTTTTCCCATTTACAGAGCCTAGTGCAGAGATGGATGTTTACTGGGGATTAAAAAACGAGGATGATCATCGTATCACCAAAGGAACAGGTTGGCTTGAGATCCTCGGATGCGGCATGGTAGATCCCAATGTTCTCATTAATTGTGGTATTGATCCCAACGAATATAGTGGTTTTGCTTTTGGTATGGGTATTGAAAGGCAAGCTATGCTTCAGTTCAAAATTACAGATATAAGACAGTTATTTGAAAATGATACCAGATTTCTGAAGCAATTCAGTAGTGTGATCTGATGGGCCAAACCAGAAGTTTTGCCATCTTACTAACAGTTTTTGCAGCCATCTTATGGAGTACCGGTGGATTATTTATTAAACTTTTACCACTTGATGCTTTTACGATTCTTTTTTATCGCAGTTTTTATGCGGGATTGATATTTGTAGTGATCTTTGGAAAAAAACTATTTGTATTTAATAAGCTGTCCTTAATCAGTAGTCTGTTTTATGCGCCATTGTTGATTGCTTTTGTGACTTCTACCAAATTGACTACGGCAGCAAATGCTATTTTTCTTCAGTACACCGCACCAGCCTTCGTTTTGCTGCTAGAACCTTATTTTATGCGAACTAAGTTGAAGAGAATAAATGTATTTACAGTGGTAATTTGTTTTTTTGGCATGGCGTTGTTTTTTGTAGAACAATTTTCGAAACCTGACAATTGGTTAGGTATTTGGATAGCATTCAGCAACGGTTTTATTTTGACGGGATTGTTGATAGGGCAAAAAATGAATAAGCCTGAATTCCAACCAGGAGCAGTATTTTTAGGCAATGTATTAGTGTGTTTGATTACATTACCTTGGTTTATTTCTAATCCATTACCGACGGTGACAGAAAATAATTATCTGATGATACTGGGGTTTGGTCAGTTGGGACTGGGTTTTGTTTTATTCCTGTATGGACAGAAATATCTTCCTGCTATAGAAAGCTCACTTATTGCGATGCTCGAACCTTTGCTCAATCCGGTTTGGGTATTTCTGGGCTATGGAGAAAACCCAGGCTATTGGGCAATAATAGGAGGATTAATCATTATTGCTGCTTTGGTTTTCAGACTTTATTGGATAGAAATCAGAGAAAAGAAAATATTAAAAACTCAACCTACATAAAACTCATCATACACTACTTTTTCCACGCTCTTGCGATAGACATTAGGGCTTTTTCCTGTCGTAGATTTAAAAAGTCTATTGAAATGTGAAAAATTATTGAATCCACTTTCAAAACATACTTCGGAGATG
The DNA here is from genome assembly GCA_043748345.1 of Saprospiraceae bacterium. Taxonomy (GTDB): domain Bacteria; phylum Bacteroidota; class Bacteroidia; order Chitinophagales; family Saprospiraceae; genus OLB9. Next base: position 5,530 of record JAYTNJ010000343.1, on the reverse strand, counting down.
CTATGTCTTTCTTCACTGAGTAATTTACAGGCATGAACTATTCTGAACTCGTTTACAAATTCTGTAAACGTTTTTCCAGTCACTTTTTTAAAGTATCTGCAAAATGAAGGTACTGTCATATTCACTTCTGCTGCTATAGAGTCCAATTGAATCAAATCTGTAAAGTGTTCTCTCACGTACTTATATATATGATCAATCCGATTTGTATCCTGGGCTTGTATCACCAGCGCTACGCCGACAGCATTAAGTATATTATATTCCTTAGATGTGGCTAGTATATATAATATTTTGATAAATTCGGTAACTTTTTCAAATGGATCCATATAAAATAAACTATTTAATCTGGCGCCAGCTTCATCTTTTGTATTGCCGTAAAAAGACAGACCAGATTTAGACCTTTCAAAAAGCTGCAGAATTAACTGCATCTCAGGAAGTTGAAAAAAATCAGGTCCAAGAAAATCGTCTCTCATTTGAACCACAATTTCCGAATTACTACCTGCTAATCTATCCGTAAAGCCATAATGCGGAAGATTGGGGCCTAAAAATATAAGATCTCCACCACTATAATATGAGATATGATTGCCTATATGCCTTTTACCACTCCCATGTTTAATGTACACGATTTCTAGCTCCGGATGAAAGTGCCAGAATGGTTGTGCATTGGGATTAGTTTCTTCAAATTTTCTTAAAGCAAACGATTGACCGAAAGCAGGCTCAATCTTTTCAAGGGCAGGTGATGTCGATAATGTCTTAATCATAACAATTATTTGTTGTAAAAATATGAGATTTACAACATAAATAATGGCAATTTATTTTTAAATAATGTTTAATTAACTTAAAATTAACATATATTAACCATTAAAGGTAAAATAGCACATATATTGGCAAAAATAGAAGTAGAACTCCAGATCACAATGCCCTTACCTTTGCAGCATCAAAATGATTTTTTAACATTCTAAATATTTTTAAACATGAAAACACTAAATTTCATTCTAATCATGACTGTTCTGACTTTGAGTACAAATATTAACGCAAAGCCGGTTTCAGTCATCAAAAATGCAAAATCATTAATCGTAGAAACATCAGGCTGGAAATCTGAAAAGGTCCTGGTTCAGATCAAAGATTTATCCGGAGCCATCATTCTGGACGAAATCATTTTAAAATCAGCAAGTGCCAGAAAATATAATCTGATAAACTTGCCTGACGGACAGTATTCTATTGAAATGTCAAGTGATCTGAAAATTACAACCAGAAATTTTGAGGTAAATGGCAAGGAAATCAATTTGTCTACAGATATACAGACTATTTATAAGCCTGTAGTAATCTGGACAGATCAGACACTGGATATCAACCTCCTTACTTTAGGAAAACGTGCTGTAATTAATATAGTTGATGGTAGAAATAACACTATTTTATCTCAAAAGCATAATACTTCAGCATTACACAAAAGATATAATATTTCTGCTTTACCAGAAGGTGATTATACGGTAAACGTTGAAATGAATGGCAGATCATTCTATTTTAATTATACTAAATAATTCGTTATTGAACTGTCAATCTGAGACTTATTATGATGGTAATTGTTTCAGATGAAAGTTAAATGTAAATGTGGCTTTAATGATTTTGTAAAGGTTGTTCGGAAAAGTCCGGACAACCTTTCTTTAGTTTTTGGAAATCATCTTATGCATCACTTCATTTGTTGCATTCTGCAAATTATAGTGAGTTTCAACAAACTTTGGCTGGCAAGTGAATTTTTTTTAGATTTGCATCTGAGATGCTATAAAACAATCGCATAGTGCCAAAATTTTTTGAAAATATCAAAGAGTTTGAACTCGCATTTAAAGAGTACTACAACCCACTTGTAAACTTTGTTAATAAGTATTTACATAATTTTGAAAATTCGAGAGAAGTCGTTCAAATGACTTTTGTTAAAGTCTGGGAAAGCAGAATTAACCTCGATATAAAAATATCTATTAAAAGCTATCTGTATCAGTCAGTAAAAAATACTATGATTGATTTTCTTAGAAAGAATAAAAATGTTTTTGGTGCCGTTGATTTAGACAATAGTGCTGCCTTTAACCTTCCTGATGATAAACCTGAACACCTTGATCCTTATATTGTAAAGCAAGCAGTTGAAGTGGTATTGGAAAAGTTAAAACCAAAAGCAAGGGAAATTTTTAGCTTGCATAAATTTGAAGGCTTGACATACGAAGAAATTGCTGACTACCTAAATATTTCCAAAAGAAGTGTAGAAGATAACATAGCTAAAATATTAAAACGCTTGAAAGATGAATTAAAAAATCATCCTGATCTGTTTGAATAGTATTGTGGTATAATCAATTTATTGCGTCTAATGTAAAATTGATTTGTTTAAAACTTTAAATAAAAAATAATTGAAGAAATTTGATTCCACATTAAAAAAAAGTGCAACTATCGGGGAGTTTAAGTCCTTTGATGTTGTCGCTGAATGGAATGAGTTTTCATCAATTGTAAATAAAACCGATACTATTGATATTGAATTAGAAAGTATAAACCTTAATTTTCAAAAAGAGAATCATCAACAAATCATATATATGTTAGGTTTGGCAGCAAGTATGATTCTGATTTTTTCAGTTTTATTTTTATTTAAAAAGCCTGAAATATCCACCAAGGAATTGATTACAACAACAAAATCAGAAAATATTAAATTAATAGATGGAACATTGATTACACTTGGTAAAAATTCCGTTTTTCAATATTATACGAACCTTAATCTTCAAAATCTCAGATCTGTTAATCTGAAAGGCGAGGCAATCTTTGAAGTAAGCCGCAATATTCTGCCATTTAAGGTTTATTATGAAGATGTTTTCGTGGAAGTTTTAGGAACTAAATTCAGTATTGAAACGAGCGGAGAAGTTATCGTCATTAAAAATATAAGTGGTTCGGTAAAAGTAGTAGAAATAAAAAACCTGAATAACTATAGAATTCTCAGCCCAGGTGATATTTTTCAGTACAAAAATGGTAATTTCATAAACCCTAATGACATTATAATGGAAGATGATTCAAAAAAACCCATTATTAAGTCACAAAAGGAAGATTTACCTAAAAAGATTGATGAAATCACTCCGGTAAAAGGAAGTCGCTTTACGCTTGAATCAGTTATTAAAAACTATCTGATCAAATTTAATAAAAAGAAAATTAAAATGGACAAAAAGTCCAAACCTGATCTAAATGTAATTGTAACTATAGATAATATTAACAAACCTTATTTATCCATTCTTGAAGACCTTAGAAAGCAAGGATTAATTGATTTTGTAGCCGGTGATTGTCCGGATTGTTTTGTAATTAAAGCTCCGCAAAAGAAGTAGCTATTGTGAACATAGGCTCTATTTATTGGAATTGTTAAGTTAATGTAAAAGTAAATCCGATCTGTAGTAGGTATAACTTAGCGTTATTAATTACCTTTACGGCTATCTTATTTTTAATTTGATGTTAAACAATTCTATTTACAGTAGTTTTTTAGATGCTAAAAATTCAGGCGGTAAAAAGTTTGTGGTTCTGATTGACCCGGACAAAGTTCGCTTAGGTAAGATAAGGCATGTGCTTGAAACTGCTGTAGAAGCCGGTGTTGACTTTTTTTTTATAGGAGGTAGTCTTGTTGTAAATGATATGCTTGATTATGTTCTTAAATCAATGAAAGAGCTGTGTAATATTCCAATGATCCTTTTTCCAGGCAATTCTTTTCAACTAAGTTATAAGGCAGATGCAATTCTTTTTTTATCTTTAATATCAGGTAGAAACGCTGACTTATTGATTGGCCATCACGTTATTTCTGCCCCTTTTTTGAAATTGAGCCCATTAGAAATTATTTCCACAGGATATTTGTTAATTGACGGAGGTATCACTACAAGTGTTCAGTATATGAGTAATACACAGCCGATACCTTATGATAAAGATGATATAGCATTATGTACTGCCATGGCTGGAGAAATGTTAGGATTAAAGCAAATCTATCTGGATGCAGGCAGCGGTGCCAAAATTCCTGTATCTGAATCAATGATTGCTGCTGTAAGTGGTGGAATCAATATTCCTTTAATTGTAGGCGGAGGCATTTCCAGCCCTGAAAAGGCAGCAGCAAATGCGATAGCGGGGGCCGACATTATTGTCATCGGTAATGCTATTGAAAAGAACCCATCCCTCATCAGAGAAATATCATCTGCTATCCACGAACAATCCTTAGATAAAACTTTAAGTATAAGTCGATGAAAGGAATTGTCGTAAAGTCTACAGGAAGCTGGTATCTTGTCAGGACTGAAGACCGGAAGATAATTGAATGTCGTACCGCGGGTAAACTCAAACTGGATGATGTCAAACTCACCAATCCAATAGCAGTTGGTGATGAGGTCATTTTTGATATGGAAGTTTCTGATATTGGAAAAGGAACCATAAAAAGTATTACGCCGAGACGGAATTATGTAGTACGACAGTCCCCAAGGAAAAAGCATCAGCTACATTTTCTTGCCAGTAATATTGATCAGGCTTTATTGATAGTTACCATGCGCGAACCAAATCTTAAACTTGGGTTCATTGATAGGTTTCTGATAATGACTGAACCGTATTCTATTCCGGTTATTATTGTTTTTAATAAATCAGATGTCTATACAGATAAAGATATTGAATATTTTAAAGATTTGAGTGAATTATATACACAAATCGGTTACACTGTTCTTTCTACATCATCTGAAACGGGTGAAGGACTGCACCAACTGCGAGATATAATTAAGGATAAGACAACTTTGATAGCGGGCCAGTCAGGTGTAGGAAAATCTACTTTAGTTAATTCTATCGAACCTACCTTACAACTTAAAACTGAAGAAATATCAGGTTTTTCCGGCAAAGGACAACATACCACTACATTTGCTCAAATGTTTAGTTTATCTTTTGGCGGTGATATAATTGATACTCCAGGCATTAAATCTCTTGCTTTTTCACATCTGGAAGTAATGGATATTGCCCATAACTTTCGAGAGTTTTTTATTATTGCTGATCAGTGTCGGTTTGCCAATTGTACACACCGTAATGAGCCAGGTTGTGCTATTATAGATGCCGTCTCTAAGGGTCTAATAAACGAAATGCGATATTTCACCTACCTAAGTTTGGTGGAGGAAGTTGAAGACCAGAATTATTGGGAAAGACGTGCTGATGTCTAAAGCATTGAAATAGGAAATTGTCATTATTATTTATTTTATTGATTTTGTACGATTATTATTTTCAACTTCGGCATAATAATTTGATTTTACATTTTATTAGAATGTAGTTTTCCACTCCTTATTTGTGATAGTATAAACGAAATATATATCTGAAAATAAATATGTAAGTATGGCATTAAAAAATATAATAAATAAGAGACTAGAAGATAAAAAAGAGAGTTACCTTTGCGACCCCGAAGGGGGTAGAGCTTGACAGATGAGTTTGAGATGTGTGGAGATGAGATATAAATATTTTATAAAAAAGTGATAGAATATTTGTGAAGTGGGAAAATGTATTATAT
>JAYTNJ010000342.1:0-6503 GCA_043748345.1 Saprospiraceae bacterium | reverse complement strand
AATAATAAGACCAAATCGTACTAATCCAAGACCCAAAAAACCCAAAAGGCATTATTATACATCATATAAGCACTATTAAACCTTAACTAAACGACATTGGGTCTTGATTTGATAAAATTCTAGTCATTGTTTTTCAATTTGATTTTATTTCATAACTTGTAAAATCGTTTGTGTTTTTATGTAAATGTCAATTTTGCGCTAATCAATTTATGAAATATACAAAATTAAACCCCATACAATCATGTTGTATTTTTTAACATGTTTAATTCTATTAAATTTTATTCGTAAAAATTTAAAAACAGAAGAAACACTCCCCACTTTAGATCCATTCATAAAAATGCTTGCTTTTTTTGGAATACCCATTTTGTTTGGTATTACTAAATATTTTGGTGAAAAATTTGAAGCAAGCTTTAATTTTTTATGGATTGGCATTATCGGCTTCATGGTATACTTGCTTTGGCTTTTAAAAAGCAATAACCTCGCTAACATCTTACAAAAAGCAATTTTCCCTTTTTTTGCTATAAGCTGTTTACATAATCTATTAATGTTTTTGGATTTAGAATTCCTAAAAGAAGTAAAAGCTGTAGTTGATGTAGTTTTTCTAGGTAGCTTTTTCTGGATGGTGGGCTATGGAGTAAGTGCTCGAAATCAACAAAAAGCACTAAAAAAAGAAGAGGAAAAAAATAAAATTATTCTAAGTGAAAACGAAAAATTAGAAGTATTGGTAAATGAAAGAACTTCGGAGATACTCCAACAAAAAGAAGAACTCGAACACACCCTTGAAGAGTTAAAAGCTACTCAAAATCAATTGATTCAATCCGAAAAACTTGCTTCTTTAGGGGAGTTAACTGCCGGCATTGCCCATGAGATTCAGAATCCTTTGAATTTTGTAAATAATTTTTCAGAACTAAATGTAGAGCTAATTCAAGAACTACAAGAAATAAAAGCTAAAGCAAATAACACTTCGATTTTACCAAAAGATGAAGAGTTAATAAACGATTTGTTGAAAGATATTTCTCAAAACCTAGAGAAAATTAACCATCATGGAAAACGGGCAAGTAGTATAGTAAAAGGCATGCTGCAACACTCCAGAACTAGTTCAGGTCAAAAAGAACTTACAGATATTAATGAACTTTGCGATGAATATCTTAGATTGAGTTATCATGGTTTAAGAGCCAAGGACAAGAGTTTCAATTCTGATTTTAGCACCAGCTTTGAGGAAAAATTGCCACAGATGGAAATACTTCCCCAAGATTTTGGACGTGTGCTTTTGAACTTAATAAGCAACGCATTCTATGCGGTACAACAAAAAGAAGAAGGAATTAAAGATGGTACTATTTCACAGGAAGGCACTTATAGCCCATTGGTAAATATTGCCACTATCTTAGAAAAAAAATGGGTGAAAATAATAGTAAAAGACAACGGAACAGGCATTCCAAAAGACGCTAAATCAAAAATCTTTCAACCGTTTTTTACCACCAAACCCACTGGAAAAGGCACAGGATTGGGCTTAAGTTTGGCTTATGATATAGTTACAAAAGGTCATAATGGAACCTTAGAAGTAGAAAGCAATGAAAAAATTGGGACACAGTTTATTATTAAATTACCCTTACCAGATAAGGCTGAATAAGTTATGCGTCAGCTTAAAAAACATAGCCAAAAAATCTAAATACATTTTAAAAAAATGAAAAAAACATTTTTATTCATCACTTTTGGACTCTTGTTCAACCTTGCTTTCGCTCAACAAAAAGACAATAAGCAACTCTCCGCCGACTTTGACAAAATGTTGTCGGAGCAATACAAAACCAATGAAACTGGAGCAACGGCTTTGGTGGCAAGAAATGGTCAAATTGTCTATAAAAAAGCCTTCGGCATGGCTAATTTGGAGTATAATATTCCGATGCAAGTGGATAATATTTTCAGAATTGGCTCTATTACCAAGCAATTTACGGCGGTTGCCATATTGCAATTGATGGAGCAAGGCAAACTGAATTTGCAAGACAGTATCAATAAGTTTATCCCCGATTATCCCACGCATGGGCATAAAATTACCATTGAACATTTGCTTACGCACACATCAGGTATTCAGAGCTATACGGGCATGGAAGATTTTGAGAAAAAAATGACCTTGGATTTGAAAACAACTGAATTGATTGACTTTTTTAAAAAAGAGCCGATGGAATTTACCCCTGGCACCAAATGGAATTACAACAATTCGGGGTATTTTTTACTGGGTTATATCATCGAAAAAGTGTCGGGTAAAACCTATCCTCAGTATATTGAAGAAAACTTATTTAAGCCACTTGGTATGACGCATTCACTCTTTGGTAGCGACTCAAAAATTGTCAAAAATAGGGCGGGTGCTTATGAGAAAGACAGCACGGGTTTCGTAAATGCCCCCTATTTAAACATGAATCAACCTTATTCGGCAGGTTCGATTCAATCTACGGTCGAAGATTTATTCAAGTGGCATCAAGCTGTTCATGCCTATAAATTGGTCAAAAAAGAAAACCTCGACAAAGCCTTTACAAAATATAAATTGACCGATGGTAAAGAAACCGTGTATGGATATGGCTGGGGTTTGGGTGATATTCAAGGAAGTCCTACTATTGGACATGGTGGCGGTATTCCTGGTTTTTTGACCCAATCCATTTATTTACCAAAAGAAGATGTATTTGTCGCCGTTTTTTCAAATTGTGGTTGTAATCCACCCTTTGAAATTGGTGACAAAATGGCTACACTTGCTATTGGCAAAACGATTCCGATCCCCCAATGGGGCATTATCGGCACCGCAACGCCGAATAATTGGGATTCTGACCAACCGATGACCTACGACGAGGCGAACAAGGAGTGGAAAATTACCCTTAATCTCAAAGCTGGTGAATTTAAATTCCGTGCCAATAGTACCTGGAATATCAATCTCGGTGACACCAAAGGTGACGGCGTTTTGAAACGCGACGGAGACAATCTTAAACTTGCTGCCGACGGCAATTATACAGTCTCGCTGATGCTGAACGTCGCTGGTAATTACACTTATAAACTCGTCAAAAATTAAATCAAAAAAACGATTCTATACTGAGGGGTCAAAAGCACCCCCTCAGTATTTTCTCTGTTTTCAATCAAAAAATCAATTTTTAAAATGAAAAAAACTATTCATGAAATCCAGTTGATGCTTCTCCACGGTTTATTATTTACGGCTGCCGCATGTACGCAAAGTCCCGATAACAAGCAAAAAGAGAGCCAAACCACCGCTTCTGACCCATTGATAATGACACAAACCGACAACGGCAAATGGGTGATTACGGATAGTAAAAAAACAACGTTATACGATGTTTTCATTTATGACAATGGACCCGATTATCCTGCTGATGGTTTAATAAGGATTGTAGAAAATGGCAAAATCGGATATGCCGATGCTAAGACTTATGCTATCATCATCACCCCTCAGTATGATTGCGCTTTTCCTTTTGAAAATGGTAAAGCTAAAGTGAGTAATAACTGCAAAACTATCAAAGATGGCGAGCACAATGTATGGGAGAGTGATTCTTGGCAATACGTGGATAAAAAGGGGAAAATGAGTGCCAAATGAAAGTAAGGACTGAAAGCGTCGGTGATGTGCGTTTTTTGCACCAATTTGTATTAACAATTTTTAAGGTGCACCCAGAACCACTCTGGATGCACCTTAAAAATGTTGCTTAACAACTCGGATAAAATGCTTAGTTATCGTTATCCTTTTTCTTCTTATCAATTATTGCGCCCGCACCGGCACCGGCAGCACCACCGATAACACCGCCTAATATTGCACCTTTCACTTTATCTTTTGAAGTGGCAGCGCCGGTTGCAGCCCCGACTCCCACTCCGATGAGTGCTCCTTTAGTCGTATTACTCATCCCACTCTTGGATGTTGAAACACTTTTCACCTCCGGTGTCACTGTGGTTCCATCTACTATAACGGTTTTTGTCACAGCGCGTTTAGCAGACACTCTTTTGAGCGAGTCAATTGTCTTTTTTTGTTGCGCAATCATAGCGGCTTGATTGATTGAATCCGTTAAGATTTGTTTCAAAGCGGCTGTTTCCGCTGCTTTATTGTCTGTACTCGGCTTACAAGAAACCATGATAGCTAAAATACTGGCAAAAAAAATCACTTTTTTCATAGGATATATATTGAGATTTTAAAAATGCACTCTAACATTGAAATAAAATTCAATGGTTGAATATTGTTTAATATAGTTTTTTAAAAATTGCCCTTAAGCAACATATCATTCTTTGTAAAAAAATGACACCACAGTTTTTTATATACTTAAAATACAATTATTATCAAAAAGAGGGGAGATTATTCCCCACATTCGGATGAATGGTGATTTTTTACCCCATAATTTACCGATACCGAGCACTTGGGAGGGATTTCAAACCTCTGTATAAAAATAATGAGGATTAGGGATTTTGCATAGAGTCTAAATATTCCTGTCAAAATATGCATTACCCTCAAATATCCTTTTTATCTTGGAAATGAAAAATCACCCCCTCAGTAATGCCGTGGGCTTTTCAAGTTTTTAGCTTGGTGGCGTATTGCGATAATGAAGTTAAAAGCACATAATTTCACATTTTTTCACATTTTAAAACCATGTACCATGAAAACAATCCGTTCAATCGGACTTTTATTGACCCTTACTTTTATCGCATCCTGCAATTCAAAACCAAAAGTAGAGTCTCAGCCCAAAGTTGAAACACAAACCACCGCCAATCCATTAATTGAACGCGGCAAAAAGCTTCAATTAAAAACAGCGTACAAAGCACCGCCCGGTGATGCCTTATCGCACAATACGGCAGGCTACGCCAAAATTATGTGTTCTGCGGTGTTTATTACAGGACTGAAACCCGAGTTTGCGGCTGAAAATGTGGGCTATTTCACCAGTCCTTTTGCCGAACGGGCAAAGGTGGGAAAACCCGTTGTGGATTATGCCAAAAAGACCGTTTCTATAACCTTGCCGAATGGTGTTACCCGTACTGCGGTTTATACAGGCGACCAAGGCTGCGTTTGCTTGGCAGAAGGCAGCACGGCTTTGAATTATTCCCCCGTCAAAGTGGTGCGCAATCTACCCGATGCTGCCAAAACACCTTGGCCCATGGGCGATATATTGCCCAAAGACCCGATGCCTACCGAAATTGATAAAACCAAAGTAGAACAAGCCTTAAAAGCTGCTTTTGAACCCGTCGAAGCATTAACAGCGGCTTTTGTTGTAACTTATAAAGGCAAAATCATAGCGGAAGGCTACGGTGAAAACATTACCAAAGAAACGCCTTTAGAAAGTTGGTCAATGGGTAAAAGCCTTTCGGCGACCATCATGGGTATTTTGATGAAACGAGGCGTTTATACTTTAGAACAACCCGCACCCATTCCCCAATGGAAAAATGATGAACGGTCTAAAATCCGCATTATGGACATCATGCACATGTCAAGCGGTGTGTATTGTCGTGCGCCTCAAGACCCTGATTTTGACCCAACTTTGGGCTATCCCGACCATTTATATTTGTACACGGGCGGCGTCAATTCGTTTGAATATGCTGCCAATCTGCCCCAACAATGGTTGCCTAATACCGTTGGTCGCTATCGTAATTCCGACCCCGTTTTGATTAACTACCTCAATCGTTTGGGTATTGAAAAAATGGGCGAAGCGTATCATACCTTTCCCCAACGGACTTTATTTGATAAAATTGGCGTCCGTACAATGGTTATGGAAACCGACCCTTTTGGCAATTTTTTGACCCAAGGCTATGAGTTCGCTTCGGGTAGAGATTGGGCACGCTTGGGTAATCTGTATTTGCAAGATGGTGTTTGGAATGGCGAACGTATTTTACCCGAAGGTTTTACCAAATTTGTGAGCACACTCGCCGAACCTTGGGTGGCCGACGGACGCCCGATTTATGGCGGTTTGTTTTGGATAAATGGTGATGGCAAGCGTCCTATTCCCAAAGATGCCTACATGATGTTGGGTGCAGGTGGTCAGTCCGTCACGATTATCCCTTCCCACGATTTGGTGGTTGTAAGGCTCGGACATTATAAAGGGTCAAAGTCAGGTGGTGAAGCGTTGGATAAAGCGTATGCGCTTTTGATGGAAGCGGTGCCGCCTAAAAAGAAATGATGGCGTACCCCCTCAGTATTTTTGAAAAAACATTTCAATTTTATAAAATGAGCAGAATAAAATACCTAATCGGCTCATTTATTTATTATATTTGAGCCGAATAATTATAATAATCGGCTCATGGTATATAATTGGCAACAAAAGGATTGGCGGCAATTCAAGTATGAAGAGACTGCCTTTACGGAAATAGCTTTGTCTTTTATGGCTTTGGCGGGGCAAAGCCTCGGCTACTTGAATGGCTTATCGAGCACCGAACAAGCAGAGTCTATTATATCGCTGTTGGTCAAAGAAGCCATTAAAACGTCCTCAATAGAGGGTGAATTTATCAGTCGCATTGATTTGATTTCTTCTATTCGGAAG
>JAYTNJ010000341.1:0-1719 GCA_043748345.1 Saprospiraceae bacterium | reverse complement strand
CAGGAAGATAGCAGTTTCGGGTATCTTATTCATAAAATGGTGGAGGACCTTACATCACAGGAATTTCCGGGTCTTTCAGAATTGCATGCAGTAGACGCAGCAGGAGTTCATCCTTTGCTTTTAGCCATAGGTAAAGAAAGATATATGCCATTCAGAGAGACTGGGCCAGAAGAGATTCTTACTATAGCGAATAGAATTCTTGGTTCAGGGCAAACATCTCTGGCAAAATATGTAATAATCGCAGCTTTTGGAGATGATCCTTCATTAGACACACATAAAATGGATCATTTTTTCAGGCATTTTCTGGAACGGGTGGACTGGACAAGGGATCTTCACTTTCAGACCAAAACCACTATCGATACGCTGGATTATTCAGGGGATGGGTGGAATGGTGGATCAAAAGTTGTGATGGCTTGCCGGGGAGATAAAATCAGAGATCTAAGGACTGAATTACCTCCTGATATTGATATGCAAGGTGTCCATCAGGTATCTGTGGTATTGCCGGGTGTTTTGGGTATTACAATCGACCCGTTTTCCACCTATGAAAATGCTCTGATGGAGATAGAAAAATTATCGAGGTCTTTATTATCTACGGATTTGAAAGGATTTCCGCTCATCGTCCTTTCTGATGATAGTGCCTTTACTGCCCAAACTGTAAATAATTTTGTTTGGGTGACATTTACCAGATCAAATCCTTCTCATGATGTCTATGGCATAGGATCATTTACCATTCACAAGCACTGGGGGTGCAAAGGCAGTCTTATCATTGATGCCCGCAAAAAACCACATCATGCTCCTGAACTTGTGACGAATAAAATCATCAGTGAAGGTGTCTCTAAATGGTTAAAATTTTGATATCCTTCCTTGATGATTTTGTATTTATAGATTCTTATCGAAGCAGATTTACATTGCCTCGTTTCGAATATACTTCTTTATTAACACAAAGCACATTAAGATAATATGCATAAGTGTCAGGGGCAAGTTCTTCATTTTTAAAAGTTCCATCCCATCCGAATTCTTTATCAATAGTTCTGAAAATTTCTTGTCCCCAACGATTATAAATGATGAGTTCCATTTTATCAATAAAATTGCTTCTAAGTCTGAAAACATCATTGCTTCCGTCATTATTTGGAGTAAATGCATTTGGTAGATAAATATCGGTTTCATCACATTTGGCAGTTCTTACTGTTACAGTAACCTCATCGGAGGCAGTGCAACCATTTTTATCGGTCACCGTTACCTTATATGATGTGGTCTCTTTTGGGGCTACTTTTATAGTTATTGTACTCGCTCCTGTACTCCAGATATACTGTGCACCATTTATGGGATTAGTTACAACCAGATCTAATGATTCGCCTTCAAAAATAGTGAAATCAGGTTTTGCATCAACATCGACGCTTACTTTGTCGCCTGCTTTCACATTTACATTCATAGTTTGACTGCAACCACTTATTTTATTGGTCACTTTTACTGTTAATACTTTATCTTTTGATATTTTTACTTTAGGATTTACAGTATTACCTCCTGAAGCAATACAGTCTTTTGGTGACCAATCGTAATTATAATTTAAAGGGTTATCAATGGTCAAAACTACATCAGTTGGTACATCAATACATAAAATGTCCGGAGCTTTAACAGTAAAGAAAAATGGTTTGGTAACTTTTGGTGTTATTGTGGCAGAATCTATACAACCCGTAGCTTTGTGTTTTAATAAAAGGC
>JAYTNJ010000340.1:0-19909 GCA_043748345.1 Saprospiraceae bacterium | reverse complement strand
ATCCACTATGTGGTAAAGGACTCCTTTGTGCTAATCCAAAATCGAAGCATTATTTAGTCTTTTTCTTATGTTTTTAATCCCATCACCCTGAATTGCTGTCACCATCTTAAAAGATTTTTATCATAATCTTTGGTTTAAATAAAATTCTTACCTTCGCCTTCGAATTTTATACAAGATATTATTTTTTTACTTACATAAAGTCAAATTTGGCTTTTGAGTGATATTTTATTTGCAAAATTAAATAGCTTAAATCAGATTATAATTTCATGATGAAAATAGTCGTAATTAAAGAAATCAAAGAAGGAGAAAAAAGAGTAGCTCTTACACCTGATGGTGTCAAATCCCTGGTAAAAGCAGGGTTTGAGTGCCATATCGAATCAGGAGCCGGATCAGGGTCATATATCAGAGATGAGCAATATACCAAGGCAGGAGCCATTATTTCTATAAAAAGAGAAGAGTTGCTCTCTCAGGGAGATGTACACATTAAAGTGAACCCTCCTGCCATTGAAGAAATTGGCAAAATGAAAGCAGGCAGTACTGTGATTTCTTTTCTACATGCCTATTCTAACGTAGAAATCATCAATGCTTTGATGCAAGGTGGCATATCTTCATTTTCAATGGATGCTGTACCCCGAACCACAAAGGCGCAACGTATGGACGCACTCAGCTCGCAGGCAAGTCTCGGAGGCTATAAGGCTGTCATGATGGGTGCCAATGCATTGGGTAAAATATTTCCCCTTATGATGACGGCTGCGGGAACTATAACTCCTTCCAAAGTATTGATTTTCGGAGCCGGAGTTGCAGGGCTTCAGGCATTGGCTACAGCTAAAAGACTAGGGGCTGTGGTAGAAGTAACAGATATCCGTCCCGGTACAAAAGAAGAAGTTGAATCCCTGGGAGGAAGATTTTTGCAGGTAGAAGGAGATGGTAGCGTAAAAGTAGAGGGCGGATATGTAAAAGAAGTGTCTGAAGAGTACCTGATGAAGCAAAAAGAAATGATCAATAAACATGTTGCTGATGCTGATTTAGTCATCACCACAGCCGCTGTGCTGGGCAAAAAATCACCTGTGCTTATCTCAAAAGAAATGGTTGATACCATGAAAAACGGAGCTGTCATCGTAGACCTGGCAGCAGAGTCTGGTGGAAATTGTGCATTAACCCAAGTCGGAAAAACAATCGATCATAATGGTGTCACTATCATAGGAGAACGTAATTTACCTGGTTTGATACCTCAAAACGCAAGTGAAATGTACTCCCGAAACACCACAGCTTTACTTACTTACCTGGCTACGAAAGATGGTTTTGCCTGGGATATGGAAGATGAGATTACAAAGGGATGTCTCATCACCCATAAAGGTCAACTAGTACACGAAGCAACAAAAAATCTTCTGAATTTATAAATAAATCGAAATGACAGTAGAATATTTAATCATTCTTTTTTATATCCTCATTCTGGCAAGTTATTGCGGATTTGAGTTGATATCAAAAATTCCCCCCACACTTCATACGCCACTCATGTCTGGGTCCAATGCAATTTCGGGAATTACTATAGTAGGTGCTATCCTTTGCAGCAATGAACTGGGGTATACTTCGGTAAGTAAAATTCTGGGTATGATTGCCATCATCCTTGCTATGATCAATGTAGTAGGTGGTTATGCTGTTACTGACAGAATGTTAAAGATGTTTAAAAAATAATCATGGATATAATAATAAAATTAGCCTATTTACTTGCTTCCATCCTGTTCATCATAGGAATCAAAAAGATGAACAAACCGGCCACAGCTAGGAATGGTAATCTAATCTCTGCAGTAGGAATGCTGATAGCTATTGTAGCTACAATGGTTCAGTTAGATGTTTTAACCATTCCGGAAGTGATGGTTTGTATTATTATTGGGTCGGCCATAGGGTATTATGTGGCAGGAAAAGTTCAGATGACACAGATGCCGGAAATGGTGGCTTTGTTTAATGGATTCGGAGGTCTGGCTTCTCTTGGGGTGGGATTGTCTGACTACTGGTTAAAGTCTGTTGAAAATGAACAGATAATTGACAATATAACACTTGTAAGCATTCTTATTTCAATACTTATAGGTGGTATTACATTTACTGGATCTTATACAGCTTTTGCTAAACTAAATGGTAAAATCAGCGGCAACGCGATCATATTTAAAGGTCAGCATTGGTTAAATTTTTTACTCCTGGTTGCTTCCTTTGCCGGTGGAGCTTTGGTATTATGGCAGCAGGATATGATTTCAGGAATTTATGCTCTGGTAGCTATTTCTTTATTACTCGGAGTGCTCGTGGTGATTCCAATAGGAGGAGCAGATATGCCTGTCGTGATCTCACTACTTAATTCATATTCAGGGATGGCTGCCTGTGCTACAGGTTTTGTACTCAATAATTATATGCTGATCGTGGCGGGTGCTTTGGTGGGCTCTTCCGGTATCATTTTGACAGATATTATGTGCAAAGGTATGAACCGCTCCCTCATAAATGTAGTGATGGGTGGTTTTGGACAGACCTCAACCTCAGCTGTTACGGTAGGTGGGAAATCTGATTTGGTGGTTAAAGAAGTGGGTGTGGAAGAAGCGGCAATTCTATTTGAAAGCGCATCTTCCGTTGTTATAGTTCCAGGATATGGGATGGCTGTAGCCCAGGCACAACACATCATAAAGGAATTGATGGAAGTACTGCTCAAAAAAAATATCAATGTACGATTTGCTATTCATCCGGTGGCAGGTAGAATGCCTGGACACATGAATGTACTTCTCGCAGAGTCCAATGTACCTTATGATCGATTGCTTGAACCTGACGAAATAGATGATGATCTGGCCAATACTGACATTGTATTTGTAGTAGGAGCTAATGATGTGGTAAACCCTTCCGCCCGTCATGATAAAAACTCACCGATTTATGGAATGCCTATAATAAATGCAGACAAAGCCAAAACGGTAATCGTCAGTAAAAGAAGTATGGCAGCAGGCTACGCAGGTATTGATAATGAGCTTTTCGGCTTTCCTAATTGTCTGATGCTTTTTGGAGACGCAAAAACTACCTTGACTAAGGTGGTTCAAGAAATCAAAGAAATGTAATCACAAATATTTTTCATGGTGTCACATTTTATCAATTGTATTTATAGAATGACTGGATTGTTCTATCTCACAATTATTGTTTTTGGTTCATGTTCTTCTTCTACACAACTTACAAAAATCAATAATATAGACAACAGTTCAGATACTATAAAATTTAAACCTGCTGTTGCGGCCGGAGTCATCAACAATAAGGTAATAAACGAAGCTTCAGGTATAGTGATGTCATTGCAGGATAAAGATTTTTTCTGGACCCACAATGATTCGGGTGACGATGCAAGACTGTTTTTGGTCAGTACTGATGCTGAATATCGATTTACATGCACCGTAGCAAATATTAAAAACCGAGATTGGGAAGATATCGCAATATATAATGACTCAAATAGTGGTAAAAGCAGGTTATATATAGGAGATATCGGTGATAATAATGCTGTTTATCCATTTTGTAATATATACATCATTGATGAACCATCGGTAAAAAGCACATCCGATATCACCATCAGCAAATCAGAAAAAATTATTTATAAATATTCTGACGGCCGTAGAGATGCAGAGACGCTGATGGTCGATCCTGTAAACGGAGATATATACATTGTCAGCAAAAGAGAGACAAATGTCAATATTTACAGGATTGCCTATCCTTATAGTTTCAAAGATACCATGACTGCAGAAAAGATGCTCACCATACCATTAAACAATTTCGTGGGCGGCGACATATCTCGTGATGGGTCAGAAATATTGATGAAAACATACCAAAAAATTTACTATTGGCCCAGAAAAAAAGGAAAAACCATTATTGAAGCTCTCTCTCAAAAACCCATTGAGATACCCTATCAAATAGAACCTCAGGGAGAAGCCATCTGCTGGTCTGCCGATGCAAAATCATTTTACACCCTTAGCGAGGCGTCTCCATTTAATGTAACACCTGTATTGTACAGATACGATAAAGAATAGTTTTTTGGACTATTTTCAGGCTATTATTTTGAAAAATAAACTTCTGTTTTGGAATCGTATATAACAAAATATGCTTCATCAAGACCTCGTCTGTCAGCAGACCTTAACCATTTGATTTTTGCAATCTTTCAGCTAAATAAGTAACTGATGTCATCTCTGGTCAGTGTCTTAAAAAATGCAGTATCTTCCTGTACGATTTCTTTTGTAATACTTAGTTTTTTTTCCTGTAGCTGCATGATCTTCTCTTCGACGCTGTCTTTACAGATCATTTTGTAAGCAAATATATTGTTCTTTTGGCCTATACGATGGGTACGGTCTATCGCTTGCTGCTCTACAGCTGGATTCCACCACGGATCTACAATATACACATAATCTGCTTCCGTAAGGTTGAGGCCTACACCGCCAGCTTTTAGAGATATTAAAAATACGTTGATATTTTTGTCTGACTGAAAGATTTCTACTTGTTGTTGCCGATTGACTGCGGAAGTACTTCCGTCCAGATAACAGTATGTGATCTTATTCACATCCATCTCATCACGAATTAACGCCAGCATTTCTGTAAACTGAGAAAATATCAACATTTTATGTTCACCCATATTTTCCAGTATCTCTCGAACAAGCTCAAGAATCTTGATGCCTTTGGTAGGTTTGACGTCTTTATCTTTAATGAGTCTGGGGTCATCACATATCTGCCTTAGCCTGAGGAGGCCTTCCAGTATATATACACCCGATTTGGCCATACCTTCAGTCTCGATTTTTTGCATCAGTGCATGCCGGTAATAATCTTTGTACTCGTCATACATAGCTTTCTGGGCTTTTTCCATCTGACACCAGAGCACCATTTCAGTTTTTTCAGGCAAGTCTGGAGCTACTTCTGACTTTGTACGTCGCAGCATGAATGGTTTGATCAGCTTGCGCAACATCATGCCGGCATCCTTATTTCCTTCTTTATCTATAGGATTTGCAAATTCCTGTCGGAAAAACTCCCTAGGCCCCAGAAGCCCCGGATTGAGAAAATTGAACTGTGCATATATATCATACGTATTATTTTGCAGGGGTGTACCACTGAGGATAAACCTGTTTCTTGCTTTCAGTAACTGTACAGCTTTGGTGGAGATAGCGTCAGGATTTTTTATAGCCTGGCTTTCATCAAGGATGACATATTCCCATTCAAAATTGATCAAAGTCTCTATGTCATTTCTTACAATGCCGTAAGATGATATTACGATATCAAAGTCATTAAAATGCTCATCACTGAAGGTCCTACCCAGTCCGTAAAATAAATGATACTTCAGATCAGGGGCAAATTTTTTAAGCTCATTTTCCCAGTTGTATATGAGCGATGTGGGACAGATGATCAGGCTGGTAGGATTATCATACTTTTGTTTGATATACGATAAAAACGTAATAGCCTGTAGCGTTTTGCCGAGTCCCATATCATCGGCCAGACAGCCACCCCAGGAGATTTCATCCAGTACCTGCATCCATTGGTATCCGGTCTCCTGGTATGGACGTAAGGTCGCTTGAATAGATGCAGGAATAGGTGCCGTTTTTACATTTTCTATGCGAAGTAGTTTTTGTTTCTTATCTTCTATTTCTGCCAGAATATCTTCATCATTGATCTGATCGAAAAGCATTTCTACAATATTGAAATGCTTTTTACTAATTTTCAGTCCGGTTTTGTCATCAATAGCAAACTTAAAAAGATTGCTGTATTTTTGAAGCCACTCTTCGGGGAGCATACCGAATGATCCGTCTCCAAGTACTACAAAATCCTGTCCGTTGATGATCGCTTTGCGGATCTCCTTAAATCCGATCACCTGATCTCCCCATGATGCAGTCACCTTGACATCAAACCAATCAATACCACTTGAGACATTCATTTCCCATTTGGGGGCAGATGTATTGTATTTAAATTTCTTGAGCTCATTAAAGCCTACCATTTTTATATTTTCGGCCATCAGTTGTTTGGAAAATTGAATAAACCACTGATTTTTCATCACATCATCAAACGGTATGAGAAAATAAGGCTGATAATTCTGTAATTTGAACTGCGGATGCATAGATCTTATATACTCCACAAATCCCTGCTCTTCCTGTACCTCTCTGATCAGCAATTGTGGTGACGGTCCTTCTGTAAAATAATGGTCGGTGTTGTCGTTCATATCAATGATAAGCTCATCATACCCGAATTTCGGACCTATCTGCAAAAATTTGTCCTGAAACTCTTTCAGGTATATAGCCGGAGTCATACTAGCTTCCCTTACCTTCAACTTTAGTGGTTCAGGTATATAGACTCCATATTTCTGAGAGAGCGGATATAACACTTCTTTTACTACTTTATCAGATATCCTCACCGGAAATATGAGTTTTCCTTGCGGCATAGACTCCAAAAGTCCCACGAGATCATTTCTTTTATTCAGATACAGTACCCCTTCACATAATATAAGCTTGCCATAATATATTTCCCTGGGTGCTTCTGAACCTATCACTTCTCTTCCTTCAGCATCGAGAAAAATGGCTTCAACAGTTATAAATCTCTCATTATTTTTCACCTTGATATCAACATATAGGGGCTCATGAGCAAGTTTTATATTTTTAAGGTTGGATTTGGAAAAACTTTCATTTTCAGAGATCATTTTTACTTTTTCCCACCGACACAAGGTCCCCCAATGTTCATCAAGTTTTGAGGCAAAATACTTCAGGTATAGTTTTCGGGTGGCGTCATACGGTTGCGTTGAAAATATATTGTAACTACTGGTATAATATCCTGATCCTATGTGATCTTTGAACATCATAAAACTGAAATCCATCATAACGTCGTAAAGATTATCATCCAATACAGACAGAAGCGGAATATTATCTTCTTTACTTATGATAACACGAGCATATTTATCGTCTCCCTTTTTACCGGCTTCGATCTTGGTGGCTTCTATCCGTATAGGTGCATTGGAGTGTAGCGAATGAGATAATTGAAACAATAATCCTATAGAATGTGCATCGTTTACTACTTTAAATTTTTTTAACTTCTGGTCGGTGACTATCAAATCCCGAATTTTATTAAGTCTCGGAAGACTGATAAAATGTGGAGGTATATAAGAAATGGATAATCTTCCTATATAATCATTGTTAAATCTGAATTCCATGGCTTCTTGATCTTCTATTGTAAGCCCGAAGTCTGACAGAAGGCGATTTTTATCATTATCCTGGTTGATGAAAGGAATAAATATTGAATAATTGCCTGAATCGGTAACATAAGATATGCTTTCAAGAGCATGCTGACAAATGTTATTTTCATAACTTCTTTTGCATGTACATGTGATCTCAAGATCATTGTTCTTATTTACTCGGAAGGCTATTTTATTTTTTTCACGCAAATACTGATGACTGACATCAAATCCATTGGGTGGCCCTGTCAACTTAGAAAATACTTTGTGGCGGCGAGAGATGCTTCTTAAGGCCGGTATCAGGGATGTCAGCCTGTAAAAATTAAAATCTTTTGCGTCGGGTAGAATGTATGGTTTTAATGGGTCTCCCTGCTTTATAGTTTCATCTTTTTTAATTGGCGTTGATTTTCTGTAGCTTGATATGTCTATAATATTACTGAGACTTGAGAGTATTTCTTTTTTTCTATTTCTCTCTTCTTCATTTTTTTTATTTTGAACCATTACTTTAACTTCATTAAGCCTTAATTGGTTAATTTCATGTTGGTTCTGATTTTTCATAGACACCAATACCTGGGCTATATGCATACATTTTCCAGTGTCATTAAATATAGCACAATCACATTGTACAGTATATTTTTCCTTGCTCTTATTGATCATTACTGAGTGCGTATTGTCCCCTTCGTGCACCAGATAGGTCAGATAGTTACCCAAAAGCCTACGTGGTTTATGATGCAATTCAAGGTCAATTTCTTTACTTCCAAAGACTGGATAAACAAATTCATCAAACATCTCCTCCACTTTCTGAATATCAATATGATCCGAAATAATTATTTTTTCAATTTGATTTTCACTATCCATTGCAGGTTGATTTTGGCCAAACCGCAAAGGTTACAATTATATCAGATATTTGATAGTTTCATTGAGTTTTTTTATTTCGTTTTGATTTATACTAAAATATTTTAAATGATCATCACATTTTTTTGCCAGATATTCCTGCTCGGTTTGTCCCGGTGTGGGGATGAATATAGCTTTGATTTCAAGTCCATATATGTCCATAATGGTGGAGTAACCTGAACGACTTATAAGAAGCCGGGAAGTATTCAGGGCAATCTCAATGTCGGATGAGGTCAACAGATTATTTACAGTAATGTTTCTACCTATTAGTTTTAAGTTGACGCCAATGTCTGTACCTCTTATCAATAGTATCTTGAATTGTTCCAATGTATTTAGCTCTTTCAGCAATAAATATTCCAGCCTGCTTCTCTGTGGCTCAGTACCGGATAAAAGTACACAGATATCATACTTTTTTGGCAGATTCAAATTTTTGATGCGGGTCAGAGGTCCGATATATTGCAGAGGCAGATTCTGATGGTGAGAAAGTGCCGGGCAAATTGCTTTTTCACCATTATAATCCGGAACAAAACATAAATCAAATTTTTTAATAAACCAATGATGTATCACAGAACCTATGTCAGCTATCATCTTGTTGGCATGTAAAATATTGATTTGGTGAGTAAGGTAAAAATTTCTAAGTCCATTTGCTCTAAATCCGAGCCTGTTGTCCGATAGAATTACAGTTGCTCCTGAGGTTTTTACAATCAACTTAGCAAGTATTCTTTCTTTTTGTACAGCCCTCATGATGGTCGGAAGGGAAACTAAAATATTTAAGAAAATACTGCCATATTTATATTGGATACCATAATCAGGAAGTTCATACATATCCAGATTCGGAAATTCTTTAGTAAGGAGTAGCTTTGCAGCCCCATCTGTGGCAATAATCACCTTCCTACAATGCCTTTCCAACACTCGTATCAATGGAATACAGCGGCTGGCGTGCCCTAGTCCCCAGTTGAGTGGAGCTATGACTACGATATCTTCGGGAAGAAAATATGGAAGAAAAAATCTTGATAAATCCTGATCCAAAGTAATGATATCAAAATGTAAAAATAGCAATAATGAAAACCTGTACTATTTTCTTTACTATAGTTTGTTTAGATTTCGAAATGTATTTTAGTACACAATACGATAATTAAAAATCTATTGGCCCTAATCTTAAGATAACCTGATTTCGTCATCCGCTTCATCAAAGAATTTATATTCAAATAGATGAAAATCACTACTACTCGAAAGTTTTATCCATTTTTTATATTTTACAAACCATCTCATTTGTTCACTGGGCCATCCATTTTTAAGATATGCAAAAATAAACTGATTTGCCTCTAGCCTGATCTTCGATTTTGGTCGCGATTGTATGATGTAATTGATGTCACGCTGGATATTATCGATTACCAGTATCGATGGGTTTACTTTTCCTGATCCCTGACATGAAGGGCATAGTTCTGTTGTATCAATATTTACCTCTGGCCGGGTGCGTTGGCGAGTGATCTGCATAAGCCCGAATTTGCTCAGGGGTAAAATGGTATGCTGGGCTCTGTCCCCCTCCATGAAGTCACGCATTTTATTGTACAGGCTGAGTTTATTTTCAGAGGTGCGCATATCGATAAAATCTACGATAATCAGACCACCTATATCTCTCAGCCTCAATTGCCTGGCAATTTCTTCTGCTGCTTCGAGATTGACAGCCATGGCAGCATCTTCCTGATCCTTACGCTGCATTTTTGGGCCACTATTTACATCAATTACATGCATAGCCTCAGTGTGCTCTATCACGATGTACGCCCCTGTACTCATAGTAGATGTCTTACCAAAAGATGCTTTTATTTGTCTATTTATATCAAACTGATCAAAAATATGTCTCGACCCCTTATATTGCTGTAGGATTTTTACTTTGTCAGGTGCAATTGACTGAAGATAGTCTTTGATACTCTGATACATTTCTTTATCATCGACGATGATTTTATTGAAGTTGTCATTGAGGATATCTCTGAGTATGGAAGATGTTTTATCGATTTCGCTCAGAATTTTATCCGGCGACTTAGTTTGTTTCAATTGTTGAAACATAGTCTTCCATTTATCTTCCAGCTCACGGATATCATTGTGGAGATCAGCTACTTTTTTGCCTTCTGCAGCAGTCCTTACTATTACACCAAAATTTTTTGGTTTAATACTTTCTACGAGCACCTTTAGTCTTTTCCGTTCATCTGGTGAACTGATTTTTTTCGATACTGCTACAATCTCTGAAAATGGAGTAAGCACAACATATCTACCCGGAATCGTTAATTCGCAACTTAGCCTCGGACCTTTGGTAGAGATGGGTTCTTTTAGTACCTGAACTAATACATAAGTATTTTTGTCAAAAACCTGATCAATTTTTCCTGTTTTAGGATTATCAGGCTCCATGTCAAAGTTTTCAAGCAGCGGGCTGTTGTAACTACCTTTTACTACTGCATTTGTATATTTGATCAGAGACTTGATCTGTGGGCCCAAATCAGTATAGTGAAGGAATGCATCTTTTCTATGCCCAATATCCATAAAGCCAGCGTTGAGTCCAGGCATTAGTTTTTTGGCACTTCCTAAAAATATGTCTCCAACTGTTGAATTATTATTTGTTTTCTGTCGGTGTATTTCCACCAGTCTGGATCCCTCCAGCAGAGCAATCTCTACTTCTGACGGAGTTGATTTGATTACCAATTCTTTGTCCACGATATTATCTTAAATTTGTCATAAATATTTTTTTAAATGACATTATTTGCAAAAAAGATAAAAATTTAGTTGCCCGATCTTTACGGCTGGCCGAAATACGAACTTAGGGCTCCCCAAATTTGGCATAAATAGTGTGTGGCGTCAGAGTATAGTATATTATAAAACTGGCTTGATGATTTTTGTCCCGTTACCCGTACCCGGTGACAAAAATATTAGATCATTCTTTAAGGATAAGTCTACTGGAAGCATTACTGAAAGATCATCGCATTGTATAAAATGGTTTTTCAGGAGTTACAGTAATTAAATCTTATGAGATCAACGACCATAATATATACTTACTAACCCATAAATAAACCTAAGCATCAATACTCTATTTACAGGTATCCTTAAAGGTGTCAATTGTTTTAGGTGCCAAAGGAAAAAAATTGAAAAGCTTTTTCCTTTTATTTTTATCTTAATTTTGAGTCCTTATAAATCAAAACACACAATTTTCACCACGATCAAAGGAAAAAGCCAGCGCCCTGATTGTAGCGCCAGCTTCAGATATTTTATCTGTTCTTTTTCTTGTGTCTGTTCTTTCTTAATCTTTTTTTACGCTTATGCGTAGAAATCTTATGACGTTTTCTTTTTTTACCACAAGGCATATTCTCAATATTTTAAAATAATTAATTAATACATTTTTTTTTAAATTCGGCTGCTTTGGTTTCATTACCCACATTTTGATAGGCTGTGGCAAGCAGACAAATTGTGTTTTGGTTTTTGGGCTCCAATCTTAATGCAGCCTCTAGTCTTTCAAGGGCTTTATCTGTTTGATTGGTTTGTAACGCCAGTTTTCCTAACTGGTTGAGCACTGATACATTATCAGGAAATTTAGTGTTGAGTTCCCTCAACATTAGAATACCTTTCATTGGATTATCCTGCACTGGATTGTCTACATAACAAATTGCCAGATTAATCCTTGTCTCAACATTTTCAGGATCTATTGATATGGCACTTTCAAATGCTTTGATTGCTCTTTTTGAGCAAAATTCTTTTACTTTCGTTTCTTCAGTTGATTTAACACAAAGCGCATAAGTTGTACCTGCCATAGACCATGACTCTTCAGACTTTTCAATAGATGCTATATCTTCAGCATAATTTCCTGCTATAGCTGAAAAGCCCATTTCATACCAGGTACCAGAAAGTGATTTTAAAATCTGAACTAATTTAACACTATCATTTTCGGCTTTCGTGAGATCCAGATTTATGGCTTCTAGGATACTTTTTTGCTCAGGCGTGAGTTTAGTCTGAGCTTCCTGAATCAGATTGGTTACACTGGTTGATTCCAGATTTAGCTGTCTCGACTTTTCGAGTACTTTCTGTTTTGGGGGTATAGTGTCAAACCCCAGATATAATACTAAAAATAATACTATGGCTCCTCCGATGGATGCTATCTGAGATTTAGTCATTATTTAAGCTTCTGATATGAAATCAATCGTCATCACCATCATCTTCAGGAAGTGAATCCACATTTGCTTTTACCTGATCGACAAAAACTTTGGCAGGTTTGAAGGAAGGAATGAAATGCTCAGGTATTTCGATGGATTTATTTTTCTTGATATGTCTACCGATTTTTTTGGCTCTTTTTTTGATAATAAATGATCCAAAACCTCTTACATATACATTTTCCCCACCTGATAAAGAGCTTTTTATTTCTTTAAAAAACATTTCAAGGGTTACTAATACATCTACCTTTGGAACCCCAGTTTTTTCTGTGATTATGTTAACTAAGTCTGCCTTTCGCATATCTTTTATATTTATTTTGGTTTGATGATAAATTTTACTTTTTACAAAAGAGGCGCAAATTTCGCAAAATATTGGAATTAAGAAAATTATTTGACTCTTTTTTAATGGATTTTGAAAAAAAAACGACTTTAAGTTATTCATTTACAATCTATTATTGAACAAGTATATATTTACTAACAAAAACATGAGTGTTAAAGGCTATATTTACGCCCTTAAATATGCAATGCATGATACTATCAATGACGGGCTTTGGGCAAAGTAAAACAGATTATAACGGAAAAGTGATCAGGGTGGAAATCAAATCTCTCAATGCCAGGGCGACAGAAATCAGATGTAAGCTCCCCAATTCGTTCAGAGACAGAGAGATGGACCTCAGAAAAAAGGTTCTGGATGCCTTGCAACGAGGAAAGTTGGATCTGACAGTAACCGTAGATGGTATTGCTGATGAAGAAAATACATTTATTAACGCTGATGCCTTTCGTAAATATTATAAGGAACTGAATGATCTCCGCAGTGAACTGAATATCACTGAAGGCGATATACTTCAATCTATATTGCGAATACCCAATGTCGTCGGTCAAAATGATGAGCTTGCAGACGAAGATGCCTGGACCACTCTTCTTAAGACAGTTGATGGTGCCATAGTGTCTATAAATAAATTCAGAGCGGATGAAGGTCTTGTACTCAAGGCCGATCTGATAGAGAGGGTAAAATCTATCGAGACAAACCTGAAAGCCATCGAACCGTTTGAATCGGTAAGAATAGACAGAATTAAAGACCGGCTTAAAAAAAATATGGAAGAATTTGTGGTTAAACACCAGGTCGACCAAAACAGGTATGAACAGGAAATACTTTATTACATTGAAAAGCTGGATATCAACGAAGAAAAAGTAAGGCTAAGCCAGCATTGCATTTATTTTATTGAAGAGTTAGAAAGTAAAGATGACCAGAAAGGAAGAAAACTCTCATTTATTACTCAGGAAATAGGACGCGAGATAAATACTATTGGCGCCAAGGCCCAGGATTCAGATATTCAACAGTATGTAGTGATGATGAAGGATGAACTTGAAAAACTTAAAGAGCAGCTTGCCAATATCCTGTAGTGATGCAAAAAAATGAATTTGTTGGCAAAATGTTTATTTTTACCGCACCTTCCGGGGCAGGTAAAACTACGATTGTCAGACATCTATTAAATAAGTATGAGTATTTGGGTTTTTCTGTGTCCGCTACTACGCGCGAAAAACGCAGTCATGAGACTGAAGGAAAGGACTATTACTTTATTTCCGTTGAAGAATTTAAAAAAAAGATAGCCGATGGTGAGTTTATTGAGTGGGAAGAAGTGTATCCTGATCAATATTATGGCACCTTAAAGTCAGAAGTTATCAGAGTGTGGGGGATGAACAAGCACCTTGTATTTGACATAGATGTCAGGGGGGCAAAAAATATAAAACAACATTACGGGTCAAAATGTATGTCCGTTTTTGTAAGACCTCCATCCGTTCATACCTTAATAGAAAGACTGGTAAGCAGAAATACGGAGACACCTGAAAGTCTCGAAAAACGTATTGGTAAAATAAAAAGAGAGATGGCTTATGAAAACAGTTTTGATTTTGTACTTGTTAATGATCTGTTGGAAATTTCTTTTCTTGAATCTGAGCATATCGTTGAGACCTTTATAAAAGGATTGGATTGAGCATGACCGATAAACATAAAATATACAATGAGGTGACGGATGATATCAGTATCAGCGTTATGCCTAAATATGAATCTGATGAGTCCAATCCCGCCATTGGGAAATTTATCTATTCATATCAGGTTATTATTGAAAATTTAGGTTTGGATACAGTTAAACTGTTGTCCAGGCATTGGTATATCGTTGATTCCATACAGGAAAAACGCGAAGTCAAAGGAGAGGGTGTTGTCGGTGTGCAACCTGAACTGAAACCTGGAGAGTCATTTCAATATATGTCCTGGTGTCCTTTGCACAGTCCTATAGGTAAGATGTTCGGCAATTATCAGTTTATAAATCTGACTGCAAAAACTACCTTTACGGTAAATATTCCCGAATTCCTGCTGATTTCCGATTTTAAACTCAATTAGATTTTTATTACTTGGTCGTCGTGATATACATATCAAAATGTGGCTAAAAATTGCCAAAAGCTCAAATATCAATATATCAAACCTATTTTCATTACGTATATTTGGAAATAGAAGTAAATAAATTACCTTTGTGCCGCTTTTTCAAAAGGGAGGCATTAAGTAATATTTCAGATAGATAAAATTCAAATTAAATTCTATGGCTTTAATAGGTAAGATAAGAAACCACATGTGGCTTGTAGTAGTTTTGCTTGCGTTAGCACTTGCAGGCTTCATCATCATGGATATGACGAGTGGCAATAGCAGCAATTCATTCGGATCGAGGACTACCATGGGAGAGGTTGATGGTGAGAAAATTGATTATATGGATTTTCAGCGTGCTGAGTCGGCTTTGTATGGAGGCTCGGGCGATGTGTATGGCAGAAGAAATTCTTTATGGAATTATTTTGTTGAGAAGGCCATAATTGACGAAATTGCTGATGAAACAGGTATAGGTGTAGGGGCAGATGAGCTCAACGAACTGGAATTCGGTGTGAATCTAAGTCCGATCGTTCAGTCTTTTTATACCAACCCTCAGACAGGTCAGGTGGATAGGGCTCAGTTGGATGAAATCAAAAAAGCTGTTGACGCAGGTACTGTAACCAATCCCGAATTTGCCGGAAGATTTAATGAGTTGAGAAAGCAGGTCGTTAAATCTCAGAAGCAGTCCAAACTTAGCAATCTTGTATCAAAATCTATGTACACACCTACATGGTATGCAGAGACCTTGGATAAACTCAATAATGAAACTGCAACATTTGAATATGTAAAGGTTCCATTTGAATTCGTGCCGGATACTGAAGTAAAATTGACTGATGCAGATTATGAAAAATATATCAAAGAAAATGCTCTAAAATATACCAATAAAGAAGAAGTAAGAAATATAGCTTTCCTGGTGTATGACGTAAAACCCACGATAGATGATTCAACAAAAATTAAAGACGGGCTGATAGCTTTACTAGATGGATTTGCTAATTCTGATAACGATTCTCTTTTTACGGCAAATAATAATGGTTTTTACAATAAGGGAGGTTATGCCAAAAAGGATGAAGTCACAGGTGATCTTAAAGAAAATGTAAGTTCCTTATCTGCCGGACAGGTTTATGGACCATATACCGACAACAATAATTATGTATTAGCAAAATTAGTACAAAAAAAGATTATTGCTGATTCAGCTAAAGCTTCTCATATATTAAGAAATGTTGCCAATAATGATCCTTTACAACTAGCTTCGGCTAAAACATTTATTGATAGCATCAAAGCAGAAATTATATCTGGTAAAGTAACATTTGCAAATGCTGCTATCGCAAATAGTCAGGATGGCTCAGCATCTCTGGGAGGAGATCTTGGGACTTTTTTACCCGGCACTATGGTTGCAGAGTTTAATGATGCAGTATTTAATGGGACTGAAGGTGGTTTGTACACGGTCACTACTCAGTTCGGTGTCCACCTCATAAAAGTTGAGAAACTTGTTTATAAGACTAATGAAGTTAAATATAATCTCGCTTACATAGCTCAGCCTATCATTCCTTCTGAAGGTACACAAAATGTTCTTGAAGACAAAGTAATGGCTCTCCTTGAGAAAACTAAAACTGTTGATGATTTGAATAAGCTGGCATCTGGTGATTTGAAGGTAGAAGTAGCCGGTGGTATAAAAATGAATGATTACTTGTTGTCAAGCCTTCCATCAGGTCAGACTTCAAGAGATATTATAAAATGGGCTTTTGAAGATGGCACTGACCCAGGTAAGGTTTCATCAACACTATACACTTTTGCAGATGAAGCCAACTATGTAGATAGCAAACACGTAATCGCTGCGCTAAAATCAGTGGATAAGCCGGGACTAGCTACAGTAGAGTCTGTCAAATCAACTATAGAACCATTGGTCAAAAATGCTAAAAAAGCAGAAATAATCAAAGCAAAAATGAAAGGAACTGATCTGACCGGTATAGCAACATCTTTTACACAAACTGTATCAAATGCTGAAAATGTAAGTTTCGGATCAGCATCTCTTCAGGATGGCAGTCAGGAACCATTATTGGTAGGCAAATTATTTGCCGCAAAACCCGCAGCAGTTGTAGGACCACTAGTAGGAAATGTCGGAGTGTATATTGCAAAGCTGACATCAAAAGCCCCTGCATCCACAGAAGCAGGATCTTTTACGCAGAAGATGATGTTAACACAGCAGGCAAGAATGCAGGTCAACTTCAAGTTGATGGAGACTCTCAAAAAAGATAAAAAAGTAGAAGACAATAGATTTACTTTCTTTTAAAATGTAAAAGAAATTTCAAAGTGTGGATAAAAGCCCTTTAACTGACCCCAGTTGAAGGGCTTTTATCATTTACAAAGACTGTTAGATAATATATTTTATGTAAGCATTATCTAAGATATACGAAATTATATTTTTTTTCTGATATAATTTTACTTTGAGTTTAGCATTTTATATGGCTTAAATACTTAAAATTCAGTTGTTTATTAAAGGCAGCTATGTTTTGGCAGCCACATTACAGTACAAATTGTCCAATTAATGCAACATCAATAGG
The DNA here is from genome assembly GCA_043748345.1 of Saprospiraceae bacterium. GTDB lineage: Bacteria > Bacteroidota > Bacteroidia > Chitinophagales > Saprospiraceae > OLB9. Next base: position 2,635 of record JAYTNJ010000340.1, on the reverse strand, counting down.
CCTTATCTTTGGGTCATGAAAAAAAATTAAAAATTTAAATGTGGCTTTAATGATTAGAAACAGGCACTCATAAAGTTGAATGTCTGTTTTCTTTTTTAAGGGAATGCAGATACACCAGACTAAGTAAAACTATAACAATTTTTAATTTTTTTGATCCGTAAGAAAATTTCCACGTTTAAAAATCAGAATAACAAATATTACTGATTAACTTTAAAAATTTCCCAGTTTTCAGGCGTAAAATTATGCTACGATGTCGCTGGCTGAAAAATAAATTTGACTACAAATTTTATCAAAAATAAAAATCTTCTTGGCTAAAATAGGATAAAATACCACTTTTGTCGTTGATATTGGATGGTATCTCTATTTTATACGATCAAATTGTGAGTTTCTAATTACATTTACATTCATTGTTTTATTATGAATTATCTAGAGAATATATTTCTGGCTTTAGGCTCAATAAAGGCCAATTTGTTGAGATCGATGCTTACCTTGCTGATAATAGCTATAGGTATCACTTGTCTGGTTGGAATACTTACGGCCATAGACAGTATACTTTTTTCTATGAGTGACAATTTCAACAGACTTGGCGCTAATTCATTTAATATAAGACCTCTTTCAGAAACACTCAGGAGCAATAGCAGAGGCAGAAATCAGAAAATTGCAGACCCTATTTTATTTGAACAAGCTATGGGTTTTAAAGAAAATTATAATTATGGCGCATCCAAAGTTTCGGTAGAATCTTTTTGTACCGGAAGCGCAACCATAAAAGCAGGTAATAAAAAAACAAACCCTACAATCAGGGTAATAGGCGTAGATGAAAATTATATGAATACCTCTGCTTTTGAACTTGCTTCTGGGAGAAATTTTACAAATACAGAAGTTTTTTCGACATCAAATAAAGTGATCATAGGAAGTGAGATTGTAAAAATTCTTTTTAACGAAAAGCCCGAAAAAGCAGTAGGCGGTGATATTTTTATCAACAGTAATAAATATAAAATTATCGGGGCGCTCCAAAGTAAAGGGTCTTCTTCCGGGGGCTCCAATGATAGCAGAGTGCTTATACCTCTTTATAATTCAAAAGTACTATATGGATATCAGGACAAACCGTATAATGTCACCGTGGCTGTAGTTAACCCCAATGAAATGGATGATGCTATCAACCACGCTATCGGTATCATGCGAAATGTGAGGAAACTTAAAGTGTCTGTGGAAAATGACTTTGTCATCCGAAAAAGTGACGGAATCCTAAACCAACTTAAAGATATGACTTCAACGCTCAGGCTGAGTACGGTAGTCATTGCTATGTTGACTTTACTCGGAGCTTCTATCGGTCTCATGAATATCATGCTGGTATCAGTGACTGAACGAACTAAAGAAATAGGAATCAGAAAGGCTATAGGAGCAACGAGGCGAAACGTTTTAATGCAATTTCTGATCGAGGCCATTGTCATTTGCCTCATGGGCGGAATAGTAGGTATTTTTTTAGGCATATTGATGGGATTTGGAGTGTCTGTGATGGTGGAAGGCCGTTTTTTTATTCCCTGGAACTGGATGCTTCTCGGTATTACTGTATGTATCATAGTCGGTTTGGTTTCAGGTTTGTATCCAGCTCTTAAAGCTTCAAGACTGGACCCTATCGAAGCATTACGGTACGAGTAAAAATAAGAAGTCAAGCCAAATACTCAAAATCCTTCTATTGGGTATTTTTGTGAAATATGTATCTTTGTATCAAACTTGACGAATGGCGCTGCTGAATAATCATTCCGGAAATAGTCTTGAGGCTGGTTGCGATGAGGCCGGACGCGGTTGTCTGGCGGGACCGGTATTTGCTGCGTCTGTCATTTTGCCTAAGGATTTTTTTCACCCCGATCTCAATGATTCAAAACAACTAAATGAAAAAAAAAGAGACCAACTCCGTGAAGTGGTCGAAAGAGAAGCTGTATGTTACGCAGTGGCAAGAATGGATGCACCCGACATTGACAAATATAATATACTTTGGGCATCTGTCAGGACAATGCACAAATCACTGGACAGACTGCTACTAAGACCGGATTTTATTATTGTAGATGGCAATCGTTTTTTACCTTACAAAAAGATATCCTTTGAATGTATCGTGAAAGGGGACGGAAAATATAATTCTATCGCAGCGGCTTCTATACTTGCCAAAACTTACAGAGACGAATACATGCAAAAGCTGCATAAAAAGTTTCCCGTGTATCAATGGAATGTAAATAAAGGCTATCCTACTGAAGTACATCGCACAGCTATTATTCAGCATGGCCCATGTAAATACCACCGTATGACTTTCAGGCTTTACCCAGAACCTGCGCAAATGAGCTTTGATTTTACAGATGAAAAAGAAGGTTAAATAAATTTATGCCTATTTTTATGTGTTTTATCTGTCATTTCTTATAAAAGGTCATATCCAACTTGAATGGCAAATAATCATCATGGTCTTTGTGATTAATTCTCGCGCTCATTTAATACTCAATTTTTATAATAAATATCTGAAACAAAAAAAATGAAAAATTTATAATATTGTAACTATTCAGCCCAAAAGTATAACATTTTTAAAAAAAGTAAAAGTTATCCACAAAAATAGATTCGAGTGCTTCAAAAAGTAAAAGATATTCAC
>JAYTNJ010000339.1:0-15891 GCA_043748345.1 Saprospiraceae bacterium | reverse complement strand
ATCCACTATGTGGTAAAGGACTCCTTTGTGCTAATCCAAAATCGAAGCATTATTTAGTCTTTTTCTTATGTTTTTAATCCCATCACCCTGAATTGCTGTTATTTATTGGCATTTTCCATACATATAGTAATTATTTTCATATATATACTTATCTTTGTTGCTAAATAAGCTTCATGTCTGGTAAAAGTAAACCTACACAATTCTATGCGACAATGTCCACTTCCATTGTGCTGGTGTTGATTGCTCAGTTTTTGCTTATTTTTTTTCATTCATCCAATATAACCAATATAGTTAAAGAAAATATTAACATATTAGTAGAGTTGGAAGACAAGCTGCCTTCAGGAGAGATAGAAAACCTTAAGAAAGTATTGGTGGCTCAGAAAGGTGTCATTCCATCATCGATTAAATTTGTTTCAAGACAAGAAGCCATGGATATGATGTCCAAAGAGATGAATATCGCTGGAACAGAAAATGAAAACCCTTTTAAAGATATTTTAAAATTTAATCTCAGCAATGAAGCTTATTCAGAAGTAAAAATAAAAGATATCAAGTCAAAAATTGAGCTTGAAAAAGGTGTATTAGGATTGTATTACGAAAATGATAGTATTGACCTTGTAAAATCAAATCTCGAAAAGATATCTTTAGGGATACTTATTTTAGCTTTATGTTTTGTAGTACTGGCTCTAGCCATCATTTTCAATACTGTAAAACTCACTTTATACGCAGATGTCAAACAGATTAAGACTATGCAAATGGTAGGCGCTGAAAAATCATTTATTAAAAAACCTTATCTCAAAGCTGCCTTCACAATGGTCATGAAAGCTGTCCTTACAGTAACTATATTTTTGGCAGTTCTTTGTGGGTACCTCATACAATCTTCTTCTATTTTTGCTGAAATCATTCAATGGAAATATGTCGGCCTCACGTTAATTATTAGTTTTATTGCGGCTTTTATCATCCAGTTTGCTACCACAAATGCAATTATGAATGAATTTCTCAGGAAGGAGAGCCAATGATTACGTCTGTAAAGGCGCACTATTTAATACAAAATGGATGAATTTAAAAATTCAAGGTATATTTGCACACGGCACATGTTTTGAGACATGAGTTTTTTTGTCTTTCACTATTTATCAGTATTATGGCTTACAAGAATTTCTTTTTTCTTTTACAATTGTTTCCGCTTCTAATATCAGCTCAAAATAATGAGGTATATTTTTCGTCTTTTCCTTGCCTCAGCCCTGATGGAAATAAAATAGTATACACCCATGATGGCGATCTATGGCAGGTAAATTCAGAAGGAGGTATGGCGTTGCGGTTGACAGGTATGCAAGGTGAAGAAACAAGGGCTAAATTCTCTCCTGATGGCAAGTGGATAGCCTTTACAGGGTCACAATATGGTAACCAGGATGTTTTTGTCATGCCTGCAAATGGTGGTGCTGTTAGGCAACTCACTTATCATGAAGCCTTTGACCATTTAGACAACTGGAGCTGGGATTCAAAAAAGCTCTATTTTACATCTTCAAGAGCCAATCGTTTTTCAGGATACTCAGTGGATGTGATGGGAGGGACGCCACGCAGACTATATGAAAATTATTTTCACACTGTTCATAATCTTTCAGAACATCCCTATGGTGAGGTTTTTTTCAGCGAGACGTCTGAAAGTAAAAATCAAGCCTATCGTAAAGGATATAAAGGAGCATATAATCCTGATATTCAGTCTTATAATCCAACTTCAGGTTTCTTTAAAAAGTATACTAACCATCCCGGTAAGGATATGTGGCCTACGATAGATAAGGCAGGAAACATTTTTTTTGTGTCTGATGAAAAAAACGGACAATACAATCTTTATAAACTTGATAAAGGGAAACCTAAAAGTCTGACATCATTTAATACTTCCATCAAGCAACCGGTGATCAGTAGTGATGGAAGACTGGTTGTATTTGAAAAGGATTTTCAGATATATATTTATGATGTGGCGAAAGGCGATACCAGGAAAGTAAATATCGAAGCAAATACCCTAGAAACGATCGAAAAGGAAAAAGACTTTGATGTTAAAGATAAGATTTCTTACTTTGATGTAAGTGAAGACGGTAAAAAACTGTCTTTTGTTTCGCGGGGTGGACTTTTTGTATCTGATATCAAAGGTAAATTCATAAACAAAATAAACACAAACCAATTGGGGAGGGTGACAGAGGTAAAATGGATGGCAGATAATAAATCGCTTATTTTTACACAAACTAATGAGAATGGATTTACGAATCTTTTTAAAATTAGAGCTGATACATTAAACAAAGAAGAGCAGTTAACTTATGAAGCCCAAAACAATAGGGAGTTGACACTAAGCAAAGACAGATCAAAGATGGTATATCTTAGTGGCAGAAATGATGTCAGAATATTTGACCTTAAGTTAATGCAAAGTAAAACAGTAGTAAAGGAAGAGCTTTGGGGATTTCAAAATTCAACACCATCCTTTTCTCCTAATGGGGAGTATTTGCTTTTTACAGCTAAAAGAAATTTTGAAGAAGATATATTCATCTATCATATACAAAATGAAAAACTTATAAATCTTACAAATACTGGGATTACAGAAAGTAGCCCGTACTGGTCACCTGATGGAAAGTATATTTATTTTACCTCCAATAGATTTAAACCCTCATATCCTTTTGGTCTGGGTGATGCAAGAGTATATAGATTGCCGCTTGCAAAATATGACAGGGAGTTTAAGTCGGAAAATTATGTAAAACTTTTTGAAGAAAAAGTAAAAGAGAACTCTAAAAAAGCTGATTCTTTAACAGTTTTAGCTAAAAAGGATAGCATCAGTAGTGGGATCAAAAATCCTTATTCGATAGATTTTGATAACATGCTAGATCGCATCGAGCTTGTGAGCCCGGATTTTGGTACACAAGGTGATGTTTTTGTTGCTCAAAAGGATGAAAAAGACTTTGCCATTTATCCTTCCAATCATAGTGAAAATACTTTTAACCTGTGGATGACCACATACGAACCATTTGAAAGTGCTAAAACTGAAAAAATCGAAGGTGCCAGAACATTTAATGCCTTCATTATGAAATCATCAGAAAAGTACTATGCACTAATTAACGGAGCGATAAATATACTTAACATCGACTCAAAGAAGGCTGAAAAAATAGATATTAGCTTTACTTTCAGACGAAATATGAAAAATGAATTTAGCCAGATGTTCATGGAGACCTGGGCCAATGTGAAAGAAAATTTTTATAACGAAACTTTTCATGGACTGGATTGGGATAGTAAAAGAGACCATTATCATCAGTTTGTGTCCCATATCCATACAAGGTCAGATTTAAGAGTACTTATTACAGAGCTTTTAGGTGAGCTCAATTCGTCGCACACAGGATTTACTTCCTTTGGGGATGAAGAAAAGACTTTTTACTCGGTTGCAAGTTTAGGCACTGGCATTATGTGGAATAATTCTGATCCCTATAAGGTAAGCCGTATTGTAAAAAAGGGGCCGGCTGATAAAAAAAGTATTAATTTAGTAGAAGGTGACATATTAACTTCGGTAAATGGAATGTCGGTAAATTATAAAGAAAACAGAGAGTATTATTTTACTAAGCCTTCCATTGATGGAGAAGTCGTTTTAACATTCCGTAGGCTTGACTCAACCTTTGCCATAAAAATACACCCACAATCTTACAATGCTATCAATAGCTTATTATATGATGAGTGGATTGCTAATAATCAGGCCATAGTTGACCTTAAGGGAAATAAGAAAATTGCCTACGCCTATATGAAAGATATGGGGCAGACTGAGCTCGATAAATTTCTCATAGATATGACATCAGAAGCTTATAACAGAGACGCCTTAATCCTCGATATCAGGTATAATAATGGTGGAAATGTCCACGATAATGTCCTTCAGTTTTTAAGTCAAAAGCCTTATCTAAAATGGAAATATAGAGAAGGTGCATTAACAGTTCAGCCTAATTTTACCCCGGCAGGTAAACCTATTATATTGCTTATCAATGAACAATCTCTCAGTGATGCTGAAATGACCACTGAAGGTTTTAAAAGGCTCGGTTTGGGTAAAGTGATTGGGACCGAAACTTACAGATGGATTATATTTACGTCCGGCAAGGGACTTGTAGATGGTTCTTTTTACAGATTACCTTCAGTGGGCTGTTATACTTTGGACGGTAAAAATCTTGAATCTGTAGGTGTATCACCTGACATTTATGTTGGTATGGATTTTAAAGACAGGTTGGAAAATCGTGACCCTCAACTGGATAGAGCCATTTCAGAAATTTTGAATCAGCTGAAGTAGTTGTTTTTAATATGTACAATATACATAATGAAGCTTTAGAAGTTAAAAGAGAATTGAAGAATTATGCTCAATTATTATTTGATAAGAAAGTATAATATTAAATAAAAGATGGGTTAATTTCGTTTAAAATGTAATTTTGCATCCACAAATACAAATTTATTATAATGGCCAAGGAAAAAGCATATACACGTCGAGTAGATGTAACCCCATCATCTGGTACTAAACCGACCTTACCTTCAAGTCAGAATGCATCAGCTGATTTGTTATTCGGAAGAAACAATTATAAATTTATTCTGATTGGAATTGGTTTAATTTTCTTGGGCCTCGCTCTGATGGCTGGAGGCCATATGCCATCTGCGGATGTTTGGGATGAATCTCTGATATATAGTCCAATAAGGATTACCGTCGCACCCATCCTTATTCTAGCGGGTTTAGGTGTTAACGTTTATGCTATTTTCGTCAAGAAGTAGTGAAGTCAATATTGCCTTTTAACATCCTTATCAAAGTGTATGAATGAAGTATTAAGTGCCATCATCCTTGGTATAGTCCAGGGTCTTACTGAGTTTTTGCCCGTGAGTAGTAGTGGGCATCTTGAGTTGGCGAAGTTTATTTTGGGGGATGATGCTCTTCCTTCTGAAAGCCTGATGATGACAGTAATTTTGCATTTTGGAACAGCTTTAGCTACTTTATATGTTTTCAGGAAAGAAATACTTAATCTAATTCAGAAGTTTTTCTCAAAGGATGGACCTGAAGAAAAGGTTTTTGTTTATAAAATTGTGTTATCAATGATTCCGGCGGCTATCGTTGGTATTTTTTTTGAAAAACAACTTGAAGCACTTTTTACTCAAAACATTATTTTAGTGTGTGGCATGCTAATTATTACAGGGTGCCTACTTTTTGTTGCAGACAAAGCATCCTTTACAGGTCAAAATATAACCTACCTAAATGCGTTAAAAATTGGCATTGCTCAAGCTATAGCCATAACACCTGGCATCAGTCGATCAGGAGCAACAATTTCTACTGCCGTTTTATTGGGTATTGACAGAGCTAAAGCAGCTGAATTTTCATTTCTTATGGTAGTACCACTTATATTTGGCAAGATAGCAAAAGACTTGCTTGAAGGCGATTTTACTTCAGGCAATATTTCATATCTTTCTCTGGGAGTTGGATTTATAGTTTCTTTCTTTGTCGGAATATTTGCATGTACCTGGATGATAAATTTCGTCAGGAGGAGTCAGTTGCGCTATTTTGCCTGGTATTGTATCATTATCGGAATTACCGGAGTAATCTATGCACTTCTCGCCTGATCAAGTCATTTCACTACATCACCTTCCTGAAGACACTGACTTTATCAAAGGGGTAGTATTACTAATAGATAAACCTATCGGGTGGACTTCATTTGATGTCGTAAATAAGATCAGATTCAAAATTAAACACGGCTTAAAAATAAAAAAAATAAAAGTTGGCCATGCAGGAACATTGGACCCAATGGCTACAGGCCTTTTGCTCGTATGCACTGGTAAGTTGACTAAACAAATTGATTTATTGCAAGCTGAAATTAAGTCCTACTCAGGTAATATGGCAGTCGGAGCCACCACTCCCACCTATGATGCAGAAAGTCAAATTGACGCAACATATCCAACCGATCACATTAATGCAGATATAATCGTTAAAGCGAAGGAAACGTTGACCGGAGATCAGATGCAGGTTCCACCCATATTTTCTGCCATAAAGATAGAAGGTAGAGCAGCTTATGATCTTGCAAGAAAAGGGAAGGAAGTGATCATGAAATCAAGACCTGTGACTATTTATAATTTTGATATTCTCAATTCTGATATCAGCAAATTATCTTTTTTTGTTAAGTGCAGTAAAGGAACATATGTCAGATCATTGGTTTATGATTTTGGCAGAGCGCTTGATTCGGGAGCTTACATGACTGCACTTAGAAGAGAAGACATAGGAGATTTCAGCGTACTCAATGCTCTAAATATGGAACAAATTTCTGATTATATAGAAAATGTAACCAGCAAATTGATAAATCTGAAACTATAAACCCATTTCATTTTGAAAAAGGGGCTATAAATTCTTTAATATATCTCAAGCCAACTATCCTTAATTAGGTAAATTTTTTATGTCTGTGGCATTTTTTTATATGTTATTTTATATCTAATACCTGACATTTTACGTTTTAATACATACCTTGCGCTAAATTTAATCCCCCCATTTTATGAAATTAATTGACGGTAAAGCCGTTGCAGAAGAGATAAAAAATTCTCTGAAACAAGAAGTAATTGAATATCAGAATATATCCGGAAGAGTACCCCATCTTGCAGCAATTTTGGTGGGAAATGATCCTGCCAGTAATGCCTATGTCAGAAATAAAGTCAAATCCTGCGAACAAGTCGGATTTAATTCTACTTTGATCAAATTGTCTGAAGAAATTTCTGAGAATGCTCTGCTGGATGAAATCCAAAAATTAAACAATGATCCTGACATAGATGGATTCATTGTACAGCTCCCTCTACCCAAGCATATAAATGAAGTCAATGTTATTTTGGCCATAGATTACAAAAAAGACGTGGATGGATTTCATCCAATCAATTTTGGAAGGATGGCTCAGGGGCTGCCTTGTTACCTCCCCGCAACACCATATGGCATTACACTTCTTCTCGAAAGGTACAACATAGAGATATCAGGCAAAAATGTGGTAGTCGTAGGTAGAAGTAACATTGTAGGAACCCCTATTAGCATTCTTTTATCCAGAAAGTCAAAATTAGGCGATGCTACGGTTACACTTACTCATAGTCGAACTAAAAATTTGTCCATTTTAGTCTCACGTGCTGACATTATTATTGCAGCGATTGGTATCCCCAACTTTATTACGGAAGACATGGTGAAAGAAGGTGCCGTAGTGATAGATGTGGGTATTAATAGGATAGAAGATGAAGCATCCGAAAAAGGATCCAGGTTGGTAGGTGATGTTGATTTTAACCGGGTAAAAGGTAAATGTAGTTTTATAACTCCTGTGCCAGGCGGAGTAGGCCCTATGACAGTAATGGGTTTGATGTTAAACACATTCAAATCGGCTAAAAAAGAAGTGTACCCCTAAGCTTTTATAATATTTTTATGGAAATTTATTATGCGCTAAAGATTCATAGCACAGATGAAGTACTGATGGCACTGCTGTTGCAGTTTGATTTCGAATCGTATGAAGAATATGACGACCATTTTATTGCTTACATTCAAAAAAGCAAAATGGATGATTTGACCCTATCGGAAGTAGAACAACTCATAAGTAAATATACTGATTCATATACCATTGAAGACATACTACCACAAAACTGGAATGCGCTTTGGGAAGCTTCTTTTCAGCCTGTGATTGTTGATGGATTTTGTCAGGTGAGGGCAGATTTTCATCCACCTATGGATAATATTAGTTATGACCTCATTATAAACCCGAAAATGGCTTTTGGCACCGGGCATCATGCAACGACCTTTATGATGATTCAGCAAATGAAAGATATAGATTTTAGGCACAAAGTTGTTTTTGATTTCGGCTGTGGTACAGGTATTCTTGCCATACTTGCTTCCAAACTTGGGGCAAGCACGGTAGATGCTATTGATATTGAACACGAATCCTATCTTAACACTCAAGAAAACTCCGAAGTTAATAAGGTGTACAATGTCAATACTATGGAAGGCGATCTCGATATGGCTCCTGATAAAAAATATGAAATCATTCTTGCCAATATAAATCGAAACATTCTCATCAGATATGCTGAATCACTCGTCAAAAAACTTCAAATAAATGGTACGCTTCTGGTTTCCGGTATTTTGGAAGAAGATGGACTAGATGTAGAAGAAGAGTTTATTTCTTGTGGATTAAAAAGAGTCAGAGACATAAGCAAAGATGGATGGGTGAGCATAATGTTTAAAAATTAGAAAACCCCAACACAATTCTTATAGTATTTATCACTCATTAGGACTACTTATTACCCGAAGCATAAACTTATTTTTTTTCCCATTTTCTATCATGATGAATTCTTCATGTAAAAGATCAGCATAAGAGATAATTTGCTCGTGAGATGTTATTTTCACTTTATTGACAGAAATGGCATTGTTTTGAATGGCTTTTCTGGCTTCAGATTTGGATGGTAGGATTCCTGCCTGAACCAAAACATCTGTAATAAGTATGCTAAAAGGATCTATTTTCAAAGATATCGAAGGGATTTCTTCAGAAATGGTACAGAGTTCAGGTTTTGACATTTTATGTAATCTTGCAGCGTCGGAGTCCTTACCGAATAATATATTGCTGACTGCCATTACTGAATCAAAATCTTCATCAGAGTGTACTCTACGTGTCAATTCTTCAGCCAATAGGGCCTTTAAAACTCGTGGATTTTCACTATGCTGGACTTCCAGTGATTCAACTTCTGTTTGAGTTCTGAGCGTAAAATATCTGAAAAACTTAGGTAGGTCCCGATCATCACAATTGAGCCAAAACTGGTAAAATTTGTAAGCAGATGTCAATGTAGGGTCCAGCCAAAGATTGCCCTGTTCTGACTTTCCGAATTTTGTGCCATCAGCTTTTGTCAATAGGGGAGTGGTAACAGCATACGCTTTTCCATCAGTATTTTTTCTTATAAATTCAGTTCCTGAAGTGATATTGCCCCACTGATCAGACCCACCCATTTGTAAGACACACCCATAGGTACTGAATAATATTTGGAAGTCATAAGATTGGAGCAACTGATAGCTAAATTCTGTAAACGAAAGCCCACTGTCTAAACGGTTTTTTACGGAATCTTTAGACATCATATAATTTACTGTAAGTGTTTTTCCTGCGTCACGAAGGAAATCAAGCACATTCATTTCTTTATAAAAATCCAGGTTATTGACGATGATGGCTGCATTAGAGCCTTCAAAGTCAAGAAATTTTTTTAACTGACGTTTTTGAAATTCCAGATTGCTGTCCAGTTCATCATATGATTTTAGTTCACGTTCCTTGTCTTTACCGGAAGGGTCTCCTATTCTGCCAGTGGCCCCTCCCATCAGTACAATAGGTGTATGTCCGGACATTTGAAATATCTTCAGCAACATGATTTGTACATAATTTCCGATGGTCATACTAGGAGCCGTCGGATCAAAACCGATATAACCTAATACTTTTCTGGAATTAAGTATTTCTTCTACACCAGGCGTCATATCATGAAGCATACCTCGCCATTGCAGCTCCTCAATAAAGTTCAGCATATTAATTCAATTACGAATGGACAATGAATAATTACGAGTTAAAACTTGTACTTTTGCATTTTGAGCCGCAAAAGTAGGATTTTTACCTGAATATGTTGAGAAGCCTCCATGAATATTGAGCATTTTATAGCAAAAAGATTGGCAATTTCCAATAGTGGTTCTTTTACTAAAGTAATCATCAGAATTGCTATTGCTGCTATTACAGTAAGTTTAACTGTAATGATTCTCACAACTGCTATAATTTCAGGGTTTAAACGAGAGATTACTGATAAAATTTTCGGGTTTTGGGGTCATATCCATATCACAGACAGCAATATCAATCGTAATTTTGAACTGACTCCTATTAATAAAAATGAGAAGCACTTTGATGAAATCAGGGAAATACAGCAGATAGAATACCAAACTGATGCTAAGGTGATAGGAGTTCAGGTACGAGGTAAGGCAATGGATAAGATAACAAATGGAGGTGTAAAAGATGTACAGCCTTATATCATACTTCCTGGCTTGCTGAGTACCAAAGAAAATTTCCATGGTATGCTCTTAAAAGGAATTGATAGTGATTATGACTGGACCAGGATGAAAATGTTTATTATAGATGGACGCAAAATTAATTTTTCAAAGGATACTTCTTCTTCTGAACTTCTTCTTTCAAAGAATATATCAGAAAAATTAAAATTGAAATCCGGAGATAAGGTAATCTTAAGTTTTATACGGGATAATCAACAGATCAAACGCAGATTTAATATATGTGGTATATATAACACAGGTCTTGAAGAGTATGATAAAAGATTTGGATTGGTAGATATTCGAATTCTTCAGGACATATTGCAGTGGTCTGAATCTGAGGTGCAGGGTATGGAGGTGGTTTTGGATGACTTTAAGGATATGGATATAATTTCCGAGTATATATATTATGAAATTTTACCTCAGCAATTTTATGCTGAATCTATCAGGTCTAAATTTCCTTCAATATTTGAATGGCTAAATCTTCAGGACATTAATGAAAAAATCATACTACAGCTTATGGTTATTGTGGCTATTATAAACATGATTACTGTGTTGCTTATCCTTATCTTGGAAAGAACCCAAATGATAGGCATACTAAAATCGTTGGGTATGCATAACTGGATGATAAGAAAAATATTTCTTTATAATGCAGGCTATATAATTTTTTATGGCCTTTTGATAGGTAATATATTAGGAATCTCAATTGCTTTACTTCAGAAACACTTTCGATTTATAAAGTTGGATGAGGCCAACTATTACTTAAATACTGCTCCAATACAGATAGATTGGGCTACAATTTTGCTTTTAAATTCCGGTACATTTTTAATTACCGTAGTTGCATTAATTTTTCCTACCCTTTTGGTTACCCGAATTACTCCTGTGAGAGCTTTGAGATTTGAATAACTTATGGTTATAGTTTATTTTTTCAAAGATTGGCCGATGAGGCTTACAAGAATTGTCAGACACCTGATTTTTCCATTTTATAATAATAATAGGCAAGTATTTCCACCTTCTGATATTCAAGACTGGTTTTCAGATCTCTTTTTTTACATTCTCGATATTTTTGCGGTACCTGAAGTTCACCAATTGTTAAACAGACTTATAAAATGGAATATAAGACCTTTGACGGAAAATGAAACCAATATCGGTAAGGAGATTTTTGGCGATTCCATTGACTTTAGCATAGTACGGATCGACGAACAGGCAAGACTGGGAACTAAAAAGATCGCATTAGCATATGTGAGTTTTAATACCATCAATTACAGAAAAAAAATTAAAAATGAAATTTTTATACACGAGCTTATGCATATTTGGCAATATCAGCATTTTGGAAGTATGTACATAGGCAGAGCCATTAAAGCCCAAAGAAGTAAGGAGGGATATGATTATGGCGGAGTAGCAAATTTATACAAGGTCCTGCTTCGGGGCGGTAGTTTGCTGGAGTTTAACTTTGAGCAACAAGCTGATATTGTAGAAGACTATTATAAGATTCTGAAAAAACCTGATGTTGGAGGACCAATGATGAACAATATCTATGAATACTTCATGAAGGATTTGAATATTATATAATGCAGAATATTTCTTCTAAGTTCTACCAACTTTCAAACCCCAGATGCGAATTTATCTTTTTATATACGGATGTTAAACTAAGAAAATTACCTTTGCAATCAGTGAAATTTTAAGTCACAATGCAACCAGAATTAGTCCAGATTGCTCATGAATGGCGTGAAGCTTTACGAAATGAATTTTTGTCAGATCAATTCGATCAGTTGGTTTTCAAACTCAAAGAATGTAGGGCAAAAGGTGTATCAATATTTCCACCCGGCCATCTGATATTCAATGCTTATAATACTGTAAAACCCCAAGACGTAAAAGTAGTTATTATAGGACAAGATCCATATCATAATCCGGGCGAAGCAATGGGCCTAAGTTTTTCAGTGCCAAAAGGTGTAACTATCCCCCCATCGCTAAAAAATATTTATAAAGAAATGGTCAATGATGTTGGTTTTATATTACCGGGTCATGGTGATCTTACTTCTTGGACTCATCAGGGTGTCTTTTTACTCAATGCAGTGCTGACGGTAGAAGTAAATAAGCCGGCCTCGCATAGAAACCTTGGTTGGGAAAAATTTACGGATCAAACAATAGTGTACCTATCGACTCATTTTGAAGGGCTTGTATTTATGCTTTGGGGTAATTTTGCCAAAAATAAAAAGCAACTTATTAATTCTGACAAACATTTAATCCTTGAATCTGCGCACCCATCACCATTAGCAGGCAATGCATTCCAGGGCTGCCAACATTTTTCAAAGGCTAATGAATATTTAATTTCTGCAGGAAAGACTCCTGTGGATTGGCAGGTTTAATGATTTTATGGGACCTTTCTAAAGAATTTTTACCCTCATCAAATTATTGTGCGCTGTCATGTAGAGATATTTTTCATCTCCATCAAAGGCACAGTTGGCGGTGGCATACCCGGTATTGATCGTACCAAGGTGTCTCCCATCGGGACTAAAAACCAAAACACCACCGGGACCTGTAGCAAATATGTACCCTTTTTTACTTATTTTCATACCATCGGGCAATCCTTTTTGGGTGGGTACTAATGATGTTTTGTCAGCAAAAATGGAAGTGGATACTATATTTTTTTTATCATCAAGAGTATATTTCATCCAAATGGCTTTTTCAGGGTCAGAATTGGCAACATACATCACTTTTTCATCTTTACTGAATGCAATTCCGTTTGGCTTTGAAAGTGTACTATCCAATAAAATTATACTTCCATCACCTTTTAATCTGAAAAGACCATTAAAAGGTAATTCTTTAATGGTATCCTGATCTTGTCCCGGAAGGCCATAGGGTGGATCAGTAAAAAAAATATCTCCATCAGTTGTGATATGTAGATCGTTAGGGCTATTAAATTTTTTGCCATTATATTGAAGTGCAAGAAAATCAAAAGTATCTTTGGGTGAAGCTACCGTGGTTAACATCTTAGCCAATGCTCTGTTACCATGCTGGCATAAAATGAGTTCATTTGAAGCATTCAAAGCCAGACCATTGGCTCCCTCTTTTCCACCACGATTATCTGCAATCGTGTATCCTGATGGCTTTAAATACAGTTTTTTACCTTCTTTTTCATCCCATGAATAAATGGTATTTTCCGGTACGTCAGTAAATATTAATTTATTTTCAGATGTTAGCCACAAAGGCCCTTCAGACCATGTAAAACCATCAGCAAGCACTTCAATTTTTGTTGTGGAATCCAACACAACAGCCATTTCTTTATCAAAAATCTCAATTTTTTGTTGAGGTTTGATATCAGTTTCAGATTTATCTTTACATGAAAAAATAAATAATAAAGCGAAAAAAAGAACGATATTTAATCTCATCCCTGGACTTTTGATTTTAGTTAACTGACAATTAAGATTCCTTGATATGTTTAAATCAAATATCTTCCGATATCTTGTTTTTGAGTTTTTGAATAAATAGATTCAGCTTCCACATATTGAACAAAGATATGGAAGGATTTTCGGATAAGATGTTTTTTTGTATTTTTTCTTCTATCTTTTTATAAGACCATTCAAAAGATTTTAAAAGGTTATAATCACATATTTTCTCATAACTCCTGGTAAGGCGGGTAGTAAATGATTTGTCTTTCCTATAGATTCTAATCAGGTTTTCTATTGAGTTTTCTGTTTTTTTTATGAATTCTGTATTTGTTTCAAGACCATCATGCAAAACAGGATTGTCTATGTGTCTTATGGCTATACCTGATTTCTTAAGTTGATAAGCATATTGCAGATCTTCGTACCCATAACCTTCGAAGGATTCATCAAATAGGTTTTCTTTAAATATCTTTTCGGGGATGATAAAATTGTTTGACTGAAAATTGAGATAAGGGTCTTTTTGCCTTTTTTTTAGAGATAGTGACTCACGTTTTATTCCGTATTTCCAGTGGAGAATTTTCTTTTTAGCTTTTGGCATCTTTGATCCGTAAGACCTGCCGCCATAAATGACAGTTTCTTTATCAAGGTGTTCGAGATAATTTTTTATAAAATCTTTTGATTTAATAGAACTATCACAATCTAAAAAGAGAAGGTATTCAAAATATGCAGCCTTCCCTAGCCAGTTTCTGATACGACTCCGCCCAAGATTCTCAGTCATTTCAGTATAATTTATGTCTATTTTGAAAGCAAGTTCTTTATTCATATCCCGAAATTTCTGGTCAGAACCATCATCAAAACAAAGAATCTGATGGTTGATCTTCAGCTTATTACATTGTTTCGAAAGTGTATAAACCAATGGTCTTACATCCTGATTATAAATTGGAATAAGTATTGACAGCATTTGTATCCGCTAAAAAATTTTATGTAAAAATAATGGTAATGTATAACAAAAACAGCAAGTTTTAAACATCTAATTGTTAATTTGTGTGTTTTTATAAAAACAATAATCATGCAACTTGATAATGCTATCGATATAATTCTTCAAGATACGCATCTTAGTAAGCAGCTCAGGAATATAGCAGAAAAGGTAATAAATGATATCAGAATCTCCGCAGACGATGCACTACTTTTATTTGAAGAAGGAAGTCTGGCTTTTACAGGAAGTCTGGCAAATTATATTAGGGAAAAAAAGCATGGACACAATACTTTCTTCAACCGCAATTTTCACATCGAACCGACTAATATTTGTCTTTATACTTGCACTTTTTGTGCATATTCAAGATTGATAAAAAAGCGTGATGAAGGATGGGAATACACACATGATGAAATCATGGACATTGTTAGAAAATATGATGGGAAGCCTGTCACCGAGGTACATATTGTAGGAGGTGTTATGCCCCAATACGATGTAAAGTTTTATTCAACCTTATTTCGGGCTATAAAGGAACACAGACCGGAGTTGCACATTAAAGCTCTTACACCAGTGGAGTATCATTATATTTTTAAAAAAGATAAAATCAGCTATGAAGATGGTATGAGACTGATGAAGGAAGCTGGTCTTGACTCTATGCCTGGCGGAGGTGCTGAAATCTTTCATCCAGAGGTCAGAGATCAGATAGCAGGCGGAAAGTGTAGTGGAGATCAATGGTTGCGTATGCATGAGGTATGGCATGAACTTGGGTGCAGATCCAATGCGACGATGCTTTACGGACATATTGAAAGTTTTTGGCATAGGGTTGATCACCTTGATCAGTTACGAAAGCTGCAGGATAAAACCAGTGGTTTTCAAACTTTCATTCCACTAAAATTTAGAAATGAAAATAATCAGTTGTCACATTTGGAGGAAACATCGTCCGTAGAAGACTTGATAAATTATGCCATTTCAAGAATATTTTTAGATAATTTTGACCACTTAAAAGCGTATTGGCCTATGATCGGAAGAGATATGGCACAATTGTCGTTATCTTTTGGTGTCGATGATATAGACGGAACCATAGATGATACCACCCGAATTTATTCTATGGCTGGCTCAGAAGAAAAAAATCCTGCTCTCAGCACTGAACAGTTGGTCAGTATGATCAAAAGGGTAGGTCGCAGACCCATAGAAAGAGATACGTTATATAATGTGGTTCAGGATTTCAGTGATGTTGTTTTTGAAGCTGAAAATGAATATAAAGGGTATATCTCGTTGCCTGTACTTAATAATTAATTTTGCTGATCTAGTTTGTAATTATTATTTTTTTTGTAATGTTTTTTCTACCAATTTTCATTTTTAAGAAGTATAGTCCGGTATTGTAGATATCTGAGAGATATAATTTTATATTTATTTTTGAAGTGACATTGTTTCCGATTTGATGGTATACCTCATGGCCTAAATTATTA
>JAYTNJ010000338.1:0-9390 GCA_043748345.1 Saprospiraceae bacterium | reverse complement strand
AACTGGAAATTTTAAAAACATCCATTTCAGGATATTTGGTGCGTTCGCTGATAGATTGAGCTTTTTTTCCACTATTGGCATTCACCAGATCTTGAAATTTATAGGAATTATATTTTCTTTTTATAAAGAATACAATTGCTATTGTTATGATTACAAGACTAAGAAAAAATAGCCCCACACCTGTACTTGAGACTTCTAATTCTTTGAACATAAGTTGTTAATTAATAAATTTTTTAAATAATATTATACCGATTATTGAACCTAGAATATTAGCCACAATATCATAGTATTCAAAAGATCTTCCGTTAAAAAGGTAAAGTTGACAAATTTCCATTAATACTCCAAAAGAAATAGAAAAAAATAAAATATTTTTTTTATCTACTTTTTTGCTTCTGAAACTCATACACCACAAAAAGGAAAAAGTGGAATAAAAGATTAGGTGGCCAATTTTATCAATACCAAAAAAATCAAAAACATTAAATTTAGATGCTGTACTTGCAGATATTAATGATAAATATAATATCAGTAATGTCCATAATAAAGCACAAAACATGTAATAATTATCACTCAACTTTATGAGTATATTTTTAAGATGCGCTGTCAAAGTGTTTTGGTGTATATATAAATCAATTTTCTGAATATTTTTTTTAATTTGTCATTTCAGAAAGTACGGTTTCAAATTTTGTATCCCAGGATTTAAGATGAACATCTGCTATTTTGTTTATCAGAGCAGAATTTTTTGGCAAGGATACTTTGATATAATTATCTGTAAATCCATTCATCCTATTATCTTCTGTGGCATTTTCAAATAATACTTTTCGGACGGTTCCAATGAAGGGTTTAGTAAAATTCATTCTTTTTTTCTGAGATAAGATCCGAAGGATTTCGTTTCGTTCTTTACGGATTACCATTGGTATGGATTCAGCAAAGTCCGCAGCAGGGGTATTTGCCCTTTCGGAATAGGTAAATACGTGAAGATAACTGATGTCGAGGTCATTGAGAAAATAATAGGTGTCCATAAAATCCTGGTGCGTTTCTCCTGGAAAACCTACTATCACATCCACACCAATACAGCAGTGTGGCATCATTTTTTTTATCAATTCCACTTTTTGTCGGTATAAATCACTTTGGTACCTACGACGCATAGCTTTGAGAATTTTGTCATTACCGGATTGGAGGGGTATATGAAAATGAGGGACAAATTTTTCAGAATCCGAAACAAATTTTATTATTTCTTCCGTAAGGAGATTGGGCTCGATAGATGAAATACGATATCTTTTTATCTCGCTGACAGTCTCCAGTGCTTTAATCAGATCAATAAACAATGCTTCCTTTTTAGGCTTGAAACCTTCAATTACTTCGGTACCATTCCCAAAATCTCCCAAGTTTACACCTGTCAGTACTACTTCTTTAACACCAAGAGCTGCTATCTTATGTGCATTAATCACTACATTTTCGAGAGTGTCACTCCGACTCGCACCCCTAGCTTGAGGGATCGTACAAAAAGAACACTTATAATCACAACCATCCTGCACTTTGAGAAAAGATCTGGTGCGATCTCCAAAGGAAAATGCATCTACAAAAGTATTGGCTTCTTTGACCTCACCAGCTACGACCATTCCCTTGTCAGATGCGGCGGAGATACCATCAATAAAATTGAGGATATTAAATTTTTCAGCAGCACCCAGCACAAGATCTACGCCTGGGATTTCCGAAATTTCTTGTGGCTTCAGTTGGGCATAACACCCTACTACTACAATTTTTGCCTGAGGTGCATATTTTAGTGCGCGCCTGACTTCATACCGACATTTTTTATCAGCAAAATCGGTAACTGAGCATGTATTCAATACATATATATCTGCGCCATCTTCAAAATCTACAGCAGTATATCCTTTATTTTCGAAAGAGCGACGAATGCTTGACGTCTCAGAAAAATTTAGTTTACAGCCTAATGTATGAAATGCAACAGTTCTAGGAGTTGCCATATTTATAAAGTTGTTTTATTAAATCAGCAATTTTAGCCCTTTACTTTTTTTGGAGGCTCTTTAGGCTTTTCCTTGGGTTCGTCAGGTTTTTTCTTTTCTGAAACTTTATTGATATTAGTTTTCGGTGGTTCTTGTTTTTTAGTGTCCGGATGTTTAGTTTCTGTTTGAAGAATATCTTCATCAATAGGCTTTCCTTCTCCATCTACTGCCGGAACTTCCTCCTGAGGATAACCATATACGTCACTTACCATTTGTCTGAGATTTCTGAATCCCGACCTATTAAGAGAATCCCTTATAGTGCTGTCCTGCATCAACATGTACAGTGTGTCAGGAGATATTCCTATTCTGAAAGGGCAACTTACTTTGGCATTGACCTCTTCATTTACAGGAAATTTTTCCTGTGTGAGTTTTGCGCTTTTGGGATCGATAGAAATCGAGTACCAAAAGTTTCCTACGATAGGTAAGGCCATGGCTGCACCACTACCCAGACCCATGGAGCGGAATCTCACAGCTGGACTAGGCCCTCCCACCCATGCACCGGTGACTAGCTTGGGATTATAAGCGATAAGCCAGCCGTCAGAGTGATTTTGGGTGGTGCCTGTTTTTCCGGCAAAATCACAATGTGTGCAATACTGACTTCTGAGATTATTAGCAGTGCCATAAATAACTACTGATTGCATCATGCGGGTCATGGTAGCCGCAATCAAAGTGTCAAATGCTCTTACATTGGGTCCTGCATTCGGATCGGTACTAACTATATCTTCATAATTATAGATGAGATTCCCATATCTGTCTTCGATTTTGATTACCGTAACAGGTTCAGGGCGAATACCCTTATTGGCAATTGTTCCATACACTTTCATCATTTCTAATAATGAAATATCTGCTGCACCCAGACTTATTCCGAATTCACGTGGCAAAGTGGACGTAATTCCCATTTTTTTTGCCAGATCTATGGTTTTCTGAATTCCTACTTTTTCTATAAGTTGAGCAGCAATTACATTGGCAGAATATGTAAGGCCCCCAATGACAGAATACCATCCGCCATATTTTTCATCAGAATTTTTTGGAGTCCAGTCTTCGATAGTAACCTCACTATTTTTGAAATATTTACATGGATTAATACTGTCCATCAATGCTGCAGTGTAGACAATTGGTTTAAAAGTAGAACCCACTTGCCGTTTGCTTAAGATATGATCATACTTAAAATATTTAAAATCTGTACCACCTACCCATGCCTTGACGTATCCATTGGCATGTTCCATGGCCATAAATCCACAATTGAGTAACGTAAAGTAGTATCGTACACTGTCTAGAGGGGTCATCATGGTATCTCTTTCTACGGGAACTTTTTCCCATGTAAAAACTTTCATGGGAGCTGGTGTTCTAAAGATAGAATCTATATAACCCTTGTTCATGCCTGCTGCATTCAATAGCTGATATCTTTCACTTTTTTTGACTTGTTCGTCTATCCATTTATCATCTCCCCAGGGTTTCTCTTCTTTGTATCCTTTCCAATGTTTAACAAATTCTTTCTGAAGATAGGACATGTGTTTAAAAACGGCATTCTCTCCATGTTTTTGCATCTTGCTATCGACAGTTGTGTAAATTTTGAGCCCGTCAGTATAAATGTTCCATGAAGAGCCATCATCCTTTGTGATATTCTTTAGAATTTTTGGTAATTCTTTGGTACGCAAATACTCACGGAAATAAGTCCCCAACCCTTCATTATTTCCTATATCATCATGCGTTGCTGCGTTTATTGGCTTTTTTATAAGCTCGTCATATTCTTTTGGAGTAATTGCACCAGTCTCAATCATTCTGGAAATAGTTGTCATTTCAGAAGATTCAAAACGGAAATCCTTATTTTTAAGCATTTGGGAAAGAACCAGATTTCTTCTTTTCTCTGAGTTTTTTGGGTTTCTGGTGGGATCAAGGGCTGTGGTGGCTTTTAACATACCTATCAAAGTAGCTGCCTGATCAGCAGTTAGCTCTTTGGGTTTCTTATGGTAAAAATATCTTGATGCTTCCTGTATACCATATCTGTTACCACCAAATGGCACAGTATTCAGGTACATAGTTAGTAATTCTTCTTTATTATGTATTTTTTCAAGTTTGTTGGAAATGATGTTTTCCTTAATTTTATTTATAAATATACTGATCCCGGGTATTTTATAATTTTTGCGGGGATAAAGATTTTTGGCAAGTTGTTGACTAAGGGTAGAACCCCCGCCTAGTCCCTGTGTATTGGTAGCAACACCCTTGAATACACGCATCCATGATCTGAGATCTATACCACTATGTTCAAAAAATCGCTTGTCTTCAATAGCGAGAAGTGCTGTGATGAGATAAGGGGAAATACTGTCGAGTTGTATGGTCGTTCTATTTTCAATGAGGAATTTACCTATCAATATTCCATCAGAGGAATATATTTCAGAGGCATCTGAAGTTTCTATTTGCCTGATGTCATCTATAGAAGGTATTTTACCAAAAAATCCGAAAAGGGTCATCAAGATAATAGCAATAATTAAAAAGCCAAACCACTTAGCAATAGTGACCAGCCAATAAATGATTTTAGATTCGGTGGGGTGTTGCTGTTTATAAACTTGCCAACTATTAGTAAGAGGAGACAATAACTTATCCCATGTAGCTTGGATTGGGGCTATAAATTTCCCCAAAGGTTCGGTGAAAGGTTTAACTAAATTATGTATATATTCAGATACAGCAGATCTTATTTCCCTGAGATTTTTCATTCACAAAGTTGGTTGGAGTGCAAAAGTACATTTTATTTTTTTATTTTTGAAGTAAAAATACGTGCTTTGAAGCTGTCTTTTCTATCGGAAAACAAAATATCTGTTCATCGAAAAATTAAAACAAACTCCAATAAGTACAGCAACAATCAATCGGCTGATAAAAAAAGAAATGTCAAAATTTTCTTTAAAAAAGAAAACGCCGGTGGTATTAGCAAATATACTGAATATATTTATTGTAACAAATCGTAAAACCTGTTTGCGAATATGGCCATGCCTATTGAGAAAAGCCCAGTTCCTGCCTAAAATAAAGCTTGTTACTGCTCCAAAAAATGATCCTATTGACGTAGCTGTTACATAATAAACTGATAGGTATAGATTTAGAAACAATGATATTATAAAGTCAATTGCAGTAGCACAAATACTTACGATCTGGGACCTGAAAAATGTTTTTCGGAATGGAAGCCGTTCAGTTTTTTTTATTTTTTTCTGTATTTCCGGATCCATTATTTGACATTTTTAAGAAATAAAAAGACGGGTAATAATTTGCAAAACAATATTAGCATATATGCCAGCTACAACATCGTCCGTCATGACAGAGTACGGGCTGTTACCTTGATCTATCTTTCTGATTCCCAATGGCTTTACGATGTCAAAAAATCTAAAAAGTACAAAACCTGATATTAGAATGTAAAAATTTAGCGGTAGAAACAATATACTTGTCCAGAATCCAAGAGTCTCATCTATCACTACTCGAGATGGGTCATGGCCCCATTCAGATTTGAGCATATGACAGGCATATGATCCGGCGATAAAGGATACCAATATTAATACAATATGGATAAATTGAAATGAATTATAATCTATGTCTGCTTGCATAAGTAGAAAACTGATAACTAACCCACCCAAGGCACCAAAAGTACCTGGAGCTATCGGCATGTAACCCAGTCCAAAAAAAGTAGCAATTAGTTTATTAAAATTTGGCATAGATAAAAAAAGGGCTATATCTGGAAGACATAGCCCTTTAAATTTATTTTAACATGTTATTCATAATCCAATCCGAGATTGGTTATTAATTCTTCACCGGCAAGGTGTCTGAGCGTGTTTTCAAGTTTATTCAGTTGCTTGAAAATATCGTGCATCGGATGAACACCTTTTGGTGTCTGGGGTGATTTAAGATAAAAAGAGAGCCATTCCTGTATTCCAGACATACCTGAACGCTTAGCCAGATCCAGAAATATAGCTAAATCTAACACAAGTGGAGCGGCAAGAATAGAATCTCTGCACAGAAAATCGACTTTGATTTGCATTGGGTAATTGAGCCATCCTCTTATATCAATATTGTCCCATCCTTCTTTATTATCACCTCTTGGAGGATAATAATTAATTCTTACTTTGTGGTAAAGGTTCCCATAAAGTTCAGGGTACAAGTGGGGTTCAAGCAATTCTTCCAGTACCCCGAGTTTTGATACTTCTTTAGTTTTGAAGTTATCCGGATCATCTAGTACTTCACCGTCACGGTTACCTAGTATATTGGTAGAAAACCACCCTTCAATACCTAAAGCTCTGGCTTTAAGTCCTGGAGCAATTACGGTTTTCATGAGAGTCTGTCCTGTCTTAAAATCCTTGCCTGCGATCGGCGTTCCGGTCTTTTTAGCAAGTTCTACCAAAGCGGGTATGTCACATGACAAATTGGGTGCTCCGTTAGCGTAAGGGATTCCCATTTTTATGGCAGCATAGGCGTAAATCATACTTGGCGGTATATCCTTGTGGTTTTCTACGAGTCCTTTTTCTAAAGACTCAATAGTTTGATGTACCTCTGACTCCTGAATATATATTTCCGTAGAACCGCACCATACCATGACCAAACGATCACAGTCATTATCTTTTTTAAATTTTTCAATATCTTTTATCAGGGCATTAGCAAGTTCCATTTTGGTTTTTCCCTTTTTAAAATGTTTACCATCCAGTCGTTTTACATACTCACGGTCAAAAACAGCTTTCATGGGCTTTATTTGCTCAAGTTGAGGTTTCAATTTTTTGAGTAGGGACTCTTCTAGCACTTTGGCGTGTATTGCTGATTCATACACATTATCTTCAAATACATCCCACCCACCAAAGACTATATTTTTTATAGGATGAAGTCCGATTACATCTTTGATAAAGGGCTGATGGTTTTCAGTTCTTTTACCTATTCTCATACGTCCCATTTGCGTGAGAGATCCAATGGGTTTCTCCAAGCCTTTATTTACTGCTATAACTCCGGCGATAGTAGTTGTGGCAACAGCGCCTAGACCAGGCATTAAAATTCCAAGTTTCCCTTTTGCTTTTTCAATCTTTATTTTTTTTGCCATTTGTGTTTTTTTTAATTTTTGATCTCAATTGATTTTTAACAACAAGCTTTAATATAAGTTAGTTGTTCAAATTAGGGGGCAAAAATAGAAAATATTTATAATTTTTTTCCAAGTTTTCAAATTACAATTCTTTTGAAAGCATGTTTTCCGTTTTTTTATTTTCTACAAAGGCTAAATATTTGTCTAATACAAATTGAAATCCTGTTTTTATGAGCCAGGTTTCATAAATAATTATCGCTAATACAGCGCACAGAAAACCTAAAATTATATCAATAATATAATGATGATATGAATAAACAGCAGAAAACCAGATTCCCACAATATCGACCAATATAAAAACGCTTGCTACCCGAAGTTTTTTCTTTCGGGCATAATACCATGTTACCACGGGATAAGCAGCGTGTAGCGAAGGAATGGCGGCAAATACATTTGAGTTTTTGGTATATAAATTTTCAAAAAGAGGGTAACCTATTAAATTGTCAAAACGGACGAGCTGGGCAGCATCACCCGTGATATTAAAATACTCTTTTAAGCCGAATTTTTCAAAATACCAAGGAGGAGCTGCAGGGTAAGAGTAATAAATGATAAACCCTAAAAAATTAGTAAATAAGTAAGCTGCGCTGAAATGAAGTAACATTTTTTTATCTTTGAAGAAAAGATAGATACCTAATGCCATTGGAACAGGAACCCATGTAAGGTAAAAAATTCCGCTCAGAAAGTCCATTACCGGATGTGCATGAATTTTCAGATATTCATTTGGAGTGATGACATCATTGTTATGGCTAATTCCGAAAAAGAATTTTTCAATATTGTAGGGCTCAATGATATGAATTGGATTGAGCATATAATTTGGAAATGCTCTCAATGAGTCATAAATGATCCAAAATATAATAAAAAAAACAAATGAATATGCAAATGTTCGTGTCCATCGGTGCAACATACACATGGTTAATATAAAGATAATAAAGCCTTGATGATCAGTTCTAAAACCTAACACTATACTTGTCCAAGTAATGTAAAACAGAGCAAAAAGACTGATAACCAGAAGGTGATTTTTTTCAGTAGGAAAAAAATTTGATCTGAAGTGTTTCAGATTATTCATAGGTTATCGAAGACTTTTAAGCTGATTTTCAGCATGTTTCATCCTGGAGATTGCTGTAATATTGGATAAGATTGCCAAAATAAAAATAGGAAAAGTAAAAAAACTGATAGTCTCAAAAATAGGAAAAGGAAGCCCATCAACTGTAATTTTATAATCTGAACCAAGAATACTAGACATGAACCCACAAGCGATGGCACTGATGCCGATAAGAAGTATTCTTTCAGGTCGCTGCATAAAACCTATATCTGCCATCCTGAGACCAAGCCCTTCTGCCCTCGCTCTTGTATAGCTTACCATAACAGACCCTATCATAGCAACAAAAGCAAAGAGTGAACTCAAAAAATAGTGGTGGGCAATAAGATAATAACAAATACCCAAAAACATAAACATCTCACTATATCTATCCAGTACTGAGTCAAACAAGGCCCCATATTTTGAATCGGTCTTACTTAATCTGGCTAATCTTCCATCTATCATATCAAATAATCCAGCAAATAGTATAATAGCACCAGCAATGCCAACGATACGGTGATCACTTCTGATGGCTGCTTCTCCACCATACACTAGAACTGCGGCAGCTATTACATTTATAATCAAACCTGCAAAAGTGACCATATTGGGGGTTATACCTAGTTTTATAAAAAATCTAATAAAAGGATCTATCCATCTGTAGACTAAAACTTGTCCTTCTGATTTCCAGTCAGCCATTGATTTTAAATTTTGTGTAAAGATGTGTTAATGACAATAATATAAACAAATTATTATGAAAGAATACTAATCAATAAACCCAATAAACAGAAAATTGTTACTTTTTAGATTTTTCTGCAAGATCCCTGATGTCTCCATTTTTAAGCAGGATGAACAAATCTGCTGTATTTACTATCAAAAGTATTACACTTCCACCAAAGCCTAAAAACAACAAACTATTTTCAATAAATATTTCCAACAGCAGAAAGATGCAAATAATAATGCGCAATTCTGTAGGACCCATAAGGAAGGTGTCTATAGTATATTTATCAGTAACTTTGTATTTAAGTAAGCTATTGAGCATAGACCAACCATAAAAAAATACAAAAATAAAAGCGATAAATTTATATTCTTGAGCCCACTCCGAAAAGTCTTTGCAGAAGAGAGTGTGAAAAAATCTGATTTCTACTTCGCTGATAATCAAACGTTTCCCTTTAGGGATTGGGTAAAAA
>JAYTNJ010000337.1:0-6718 GCA_043748345.1 Saprospiraceae bacterium | reverse complement strand
TTTTTACCCAATCCCTAAATGGAAACGTTTGATTATCAGCGAAGTAGAAATCAGATTTTTTCACACTCTCTTCTTCAAAGACTTTTCGGAGTGGACTCAAAGATAGGATTTCAAAATTTTTGAAAATCATCAGGAATCAAAATATCCTGTCTATATTTGACATTAAATTAGGCTGAAAGGAACCATTGAGAGTCAATCCAATATAAAGCGTTAATCTTATATCTGACACTGGCTTTCAACTTTCCTTTATGTTGTGTACTATTCTTTGGGACAACTTTGAATACTTCTGAATTATTCGTAACTTTACTTCATTGATAACCGATTAGTAGAATGCAAAGGTTTTATTTGGATACATCTGTTTTTGGAGGAGAGTTTGACAAGGAATTTGTCCAGACGACTATGCAACTTTTTGAAAGGATTAAAACAGGAAAAGCTATTTGTGTTTTTTCAGACTTGACAGAGACCGAATTATTAAACGCCCCTGAAAATGTAAAGAAGTTTTTTAAGGATTTGCCAAAAGAAAACACAGAAAGAGTTGTTGTTACCGACGAAGTGTTAACGCTTGCAACTAAATATATTTTAGAAGGTGTTGTTGGGAAAACCAGCTTCGACGATTGTGTACACATTGCTGCGGCAACAATTTACACAGCTGACATTTTAGTAAGTTGGAACTTCAAGCACATTGTAAATGTTTACAGAATTAGGGGTTATAATTCCATCAACATTCGTTCAAATTATCTATCACTGGAAATACGTTCCCCATTAGAAATATTAGTATATGAAGACTGAAAACAAAAAACCAACTAAGGAAAAGGAGTTTGATACTGTCAAAACCTTTAGAGCAATCAAAGACAAGATATCTTTAGAAATAGCAAATATGAGCTTTGAGCAAATCAAAGAGTATTTGAAAAAAAATAGCGCTAAATTCTATGCAAAATAGCACAGGGCACCACATTAAGCCGTATATATTAAAAGCCCTTCACAAATATCCAGGCTTAGCTGGAATCATCTCATAAGCACTGCAAACTAAAGATAGGATGTCAATACTTTTGAAAATCATCCGGAATCAAAATATCCTGACTATATTTGACAGTAAATTAAGCTGAAATACGCCATTGATTGTCAATGCAATACAGAGCTAGATATATTGGCAAAAGTTGATGAAGCGTTTTGAGATATGTGGTATGCAAATCTTGGGTAGATGGCTTTCATCAGTTTTCCTTTGTGTTAGCCGCAAGCGCAAAACGACCGTAATGGACTGACCCCCTAAATATTGGACTATATAATCAATGAGGACAAGACACTACGTTCGTTATTAGGAATACAAGGCAATGAATTTGGCATTCCACAGCAAAAAATCAGCTACCAGAATCTGATAGACAACCTGAATTTGATCACAGACGAGATGCTCCAAAAGATCAATGCCGTTATAATTTCGTTTGCCAATGGCGAAGTGTTTAAAAAAAAGCGGCGGCGGGATATTCCTTAAAAACAGATAGCTATGTGGTGGAGAGTAACGTACATTTTCCGACAGATTACAATTTATTATGGGACTGTGGACACAAGAGCTTAGATATGGTGGACAAAGTACTGAAGTGTTATCCAGAGTTACCAGGATGGAGAAAACGGAAAGATTGGCGCAAAAGGATAAAAAACAGTAGCCGTAAAATAGGACAAATCAGTGGTAAAGGAGGCCCAAATAAAGATGTTCGCCTAAAAGAGTGCGTTGAAATATACATAAATACAGCCACTGAATTGGTCAATAAACTCATAGACTTTTTACCTTCAATACCACTCAATGATAATTTCCAATGCAGGTATTACAAATTACAGCTAGAGCATTACATAGTACTGACTATCAATCATATATATTTGTTAGAGCGTTGATTGATCAAAGGAGAAACAATACCACATGAAGAAAAAATGTTCTCTATATTTGAGCAATATACCGAATGGATCACAAAAGGAAAGCAACATCAAAGTGTAGAGTTAGGCAAAAAGCTATGTCTGACAACAGACCAAAATAATCTCATCGTAGATTACCGTATCATGGATCATCAAGCAGACTCACAAATAGTTATAGATATCGCAGAAGATCTATTATCGAAATATAAAATAGCAACCTGGAGCTTTGACAAGGGTTTTTATCATCAGGATAACAAAGCAATACTGTCAGACGAAGTAGGCAAGGTTATCATGCCTAAAAAAGGTAAGCCAAATAAGAAGGAAAAAGAAGAGGAAAGCCAACCTTAGTTTAAAAAACTACGAAATAAACATAGTGCCATCGAATCCAACATCAATGAATTGGAACATCGAGGTCTTAACAGATGCACTGATTGAGGCCACAGTCATTTTAAAAGATATATTGGCGTAGGAGTATGCGCCTATAATCTGTATAAAATAGGCACAAAACTTCGTGAGATGAAAATCGAAGAACAGATCCGAGAGCGAAAGGAAGAAAGGCTAAGGCTGGCAGCCTAAAATCCAACAAAAACAGAGTACTTGTTGAGAATCATGATGGATAGGTGTGCCCACCCAAGTCAAAAATCACAGTCCGAGAGCCTAAAAATAAAAAAACTACCAAACTGAAATATCAATTCTAAAGATGAAGGTCAAAAATGGTACAAAATTTAAAATTACTGCGAGCTCTCACCACCAAACCTGTACCCAATTTTTAAAATTGATTCTTTTTCTTGCTGACACTATATAGGTTTTGATAGTGCGTTTAGAGAAGTTTTTCAGTATCATAAACTCTTGAAATTCTATAACGTATCGATCTCCTACATAATTTAATTCTGTAAATATAAGATACAATTTATGGGATAAATTAATCTTACAAAAGTATATCGTATATCACTAGTAATCAATAGAATGCAAATGTTTTTTAAAATAAAGTGAGGAAGGTTTGTTCAACCTGTAGCACTGGCCACGGACGCAGCTACAGCAAGTCTGTCCGTCATCCAATGCATTATTATAATCTTGCCTTTCTATTTATTCACTTAGCAATAATTTTTGGCTGTCAATTTCAACAGAGAAATTCACTTTTGCCTTTAAAGCTTTGAAAACTTTTAAAATAGTATCAAATCTTGCGTCTGTGGCTGAGTTCTCTATTTTTGATATTTGAGCCTTTTGCACTCCAACAAGTTCTCCTAGTTGTTCTTGAGTCAAATTTCTTTCAAGTCGTGCTTGTTTGACCGCTTGTCCGAGCAAATCAATCCTAAGCTGTTGTTCAAATTGATTTCTTTTCGGAGTTCCCTTTTTACCAATGTAATTATCTGTTAATTCGTCTAGATTA
The DNA here is from genome assembly GCA_043748345.1 of Saprospiraceae bacterium. Lineage (GTDB taxonomy): Bacteria > Bacteroidota > Bacteroidia > Chitinophagales > Saprospiraceae > OLB9. The sequence continues at coordinate 3,423 of JAYTNJ010000337.1, read as the reverse complement.
TATATCTTCATAATTTCCTTTATTTTAAATATTCAATTCTTAATCTATTCGCTTTCTCAATCTCTTTTTTTGGTATTTTATCCGATTTTTTTACGATCCCCTGAGTTGTTACCACAACAGAATTCTCGGATTCATCCCAAAATGCAAAGAGTCGATATGCAATTTTATGCGAAGATACATGTTTCCTGTTTAAGATACATTTTTTGCTAATCTTTTTTCCTTTAGTCGATCAAAACGGCTGTGCTTTGCCATCGTCGAGCTGATATGCGGGATGGCGTCAAAGTACCTGTTATGATCTGTTAATTAATTCACTGATAATTTGATTTGTTTACCAAAACCTTCTCTAAAGATTCTCATGATGGTTGACAATCTTATATCGGAAGCATTGTTTTCGATCCTTGAGATATAACTTTTTGTTGCACCGCATTTATTGGCCAACTCTTCTTGGGTCATTCCTTCTTTGGTGCGTAGATCCTGAAGTAATACACCTAATTTAAATGCTTCAAATCCTTCTTCATATTCAGTTCGTGATTTAGTGCCTACCTTTCCGTATTCTTTATCCAGATGATCTTTGAATGATGTCAAATTATTACTTTTCATTGAAATATTGTTTTTTAATTTTAAGTGCTTTATCTATTTCTGATTTCGGTGTTTTATTTGTTTTCTTTTGAAACCCATTGATGGCTATGACTAATTTTCCCTTATCAAAAAATGAGAAAATCCTGTAAATATTAGATTCAAATTCAACTCTGATTTCATAAAGCCCTTCCGATCCAGAAAGATGTTTGAAATATTTTCTGGGATCTGTTCTACTGTTTCCAAAAGGTTAATTGTCCAATCGACCTTCAGTTTCGTCTTTTTATTCAAACCCTGATAAATATCTCGAAAATGTGCACCGTAAAAAACAACTTCTCAAACAAAATCTGACTGCATTTTGGAAAGTTAGCTAATTTTGCAGCGATTCAGAGTGAGCGTGATAAAAAATGAACTATTTTATCAACGAAATGCCATATTTTATCTGAATGCATAGCAATACCAGCATCACTTTGTGATGATCAATCGAGTCATGGGGTAAGAAATTTAATTGAGCTTATGCAATTTTTGATTATTGTGATCCTTGAACAAGATTGTTCGAAGGTTTTTTTATCATTTTGCAGGTCAGTATCTCAGGTTGATTTTTATGGGTATGGTTTCTATATTCAAGTTTTCTAAAATCCTTAGTTCTGAGCATACGTATTGCCAGAATAGGATCACCGTTCTGTACGTGTGGACTGTTGTGTTTTTACAAAGGGTGATTAGCTGATCGATGAGATGCGCTATCTGAAGTGCCTGATAATAGTTTTTTATTGCTGTAATATTGTTGCGATTCATTTTATGGTGGAGCGCAAATCCATTGTTTTTTTGGACATTAAATCCTTCATTCTCTATCTTCCAACGAAGTCTCGCACTCTCGATTAGGATTCTGATTGATCCGTCATCAGGGAGGAGACTGCTCATAAACTTCCAGTTGGATACTTCTTCCTCAGTTTCATTATCTCCAGTAAGGGTAATGGTAGTTTCGGTGACACCTAGATAATAGAGGTCAGCATCTTTGTGTCTCAATGGTTCACTTAGGTATTCGTAATGATATTCTATTCTCGTCTTGGCATTGATGACATGGGTACGATGTTTTGTTTTTACTTTTTGTTGTGCGCCAAGGGCTTCTATCTCGTCTTGTTGTGCCATCAGCGTTTTATCTTTCCACACGATATGAAAATCCCATTTGTTGTCTGTAATGGTTTGCATGATAGGATTTTTGGCATACAATCCATCCAGTACTATAGTCATGGGCAGACGTTTATATGATTTTTTTAGCTTATCAAGCAGACGGAGTGTGGCCTTGTATTCGCAATCTTGTTTGGTCTGACCATCTTCGTTGATCACGAACTCTGTACCCAGGGATAGATTCATTCCATTGCTGCCGACTAATTTAGCTTCAACTACTGGCTGATGATACGTCAATTTACCATTCTTACTGGTCTTGTGTGGGCAATTTTCATAAGGTAATTGTGAAAACTTAAATATGCCTGTACCGTCTAAGCTTATGATAAATTTGCCCTGCTTCTTAAATTTGTGGAACACTCGTTTGTTCAACAACACTCGGATAAGCTGTACTTTTAGCTTCTCCATCATAGTCTCATCCAACCGTTCCAAAACCTGATCTACAGTATCCATGTGTGGCATCTGAACCCCAAATAATTGTTTGAAATTTTTATCCCATCGGACATCTCTGCCGTCGTTGTTGAAGCTATTGCGCGAACCACGGCGTAGCAGGTACATCGCAATGACTGAGAGAATGATAGATTCAATAGGATAAGTACAAGACTTCTTGCGCCGCGGATCTTTGATCTCTTTTACAATCAGTTCCTTTAACTCAAGTAGCTGGTGTTTGATGATTCGGGAGACGTTCTTAAAAGCACCCGAGCGGCTTGATAATTGTTTTGACCGGTGTCTTGATACTCCTAGTCGTTTCTTTTTTTAACTTTGTTCATCTTTTTTTTTGAGCAAATATATAAATTATCTGTAAAGTATTTCTTATCAGTGATTTATAATTTGCTCTCTTTTATTATATTATGATCTCGATCTGAATCGCTGCTGATTAGTTATTTTCAAGCCATTACTGACACCATATTGAGTGCCTGTCGCCCCAGTATAACATTCCCTCTTATTTCCACTTTGTCCGCTACCTGATCAGGGGACCAGCTTTTGGAAAATAATTTCCAGGCAGTTTCGGGGTCTATGATGACCTCAGCCGCAGCGTCATTCAGATTTGCACTATTAAGAATCCAGCCAGCTTCACTTCTGACAATATGCCAGCTGCCACCAATGTCGGTGGTTACAATAATCGAAACGACTGTACCTGTCTCCACAGCAATATCTCTGAATGTATATGGAAGTGCATACATTAGGGTGTCCATAAAAGGATAATATAATTCCTTTACCATCAGCCCGGGTTTGCGCACGGCATCCCTGATTTGTTGTTGGTGCAAAAATTTTTCGGTATATTCCCTGGCAATATGAAACCAATTGGGGGATGATTCTTGCCCTGCCCACGCCACTGAAAATACAGCATTGTCATATGGATCTAATGTCCTGAGATGTTCTGAGTATTGCTGGCCGGTCAATTCCAAAAGAAAAGTCAGAATTGTAGGGCTCAGTCTTTTTGTTGCATTGGTCCAGGACATATTTAATTTATTGAGAAACGAGACTAAATCCTGGTATGAATGAATGTCATTAGCGTGTTCACCAAAATAACCATCTCTGGATATAGATAATGCTCTTATATTCAGCAATTCGGGGTAAAAACATAAAACATTAAAAAAGAGCAAATTATAAGTCTCTGAAAAAAACTAGTTTACAGATAATTTATATATTTGCTCTTCA
>JAYTNJ010000336.1:0-4746 GCA_043748345.1 Saprospiraceae bacterium | reverse complement strand
GTAGCCACAGGCACAGGGTTAACGCTGACGGCGACCACTGCTGAATTATTACAATTATTAGTGTATGTAATGGTTACAATATATGTCCCCGAATTTATACCTGATGTATTATTGATTACGGGATTTTGACTTGTGCTTGTAAATCCGTTGGGGCCCGACCAATTGTGTGATACACCAGCAGATGACATAAATGAAATTTGGCTTCTCTCACATACAGGACTATTGGCCGAAGCAGTGGCTACAGGTACCGACCGTATAACTACAATGATGTCGACAAGAGATGTACAGAAATTGGCACCAGTTACAGTGACTGTATATTTTCCGGAATTCATAATTGTGGTCACCGGCAGTACTGGATTTTGTTGATTACTCATAAAGCCAGCCGGTCCCGACCAAGAGTAAGTATTGCCACCCCCTGCAATCAGAGTAAGGCTGCTTCCGGCACATACCGGACTGTTGGACGATATTGAAATGGGAGGAATTTGATCTACAGCTACAGTAACTCTGCTTGTAGCTGAGCATGAATTTGTATCAGTGACAGTTACGGTATAGATTCCTCCATTTAGCGTATTGCTAATATTGATAGTCGGGTTCTGATTATTGCTTATGAAATTATTTGGCCCGGACCACACATAAGTATTTCCACCTGATGCGGTAAGATTGATTTGCTTTCCGGCACAAACCACATTATTGGTAGATGAAGTCACTTGAGGCAAAGGGTTTATGGTGACCAAAGTTGATATTGAGTCTGTACAGCCATTCATATCTGTGACTGTAACGGTAAATATTCCACCATTCAATATAGAAGTATTGCTGATAACAGGGTTTTGATTATTTATTGAAAATCCATTAGGACCAGCCCATGTATAAGATACTCCACCTGAAGCCAATAAATTAAGGGATTTTCCTACACAAATTGGACTGTTATTTGACATAATTATTGCAAAATCTTTTGGGCAAGGTGCAAATTTGGCAATAAAACCATCTTCCGTCCCACCTCCAAATATTGTTTGGGCTGCACCGGGAGTAGATAGATTGGTACTTCCCTTTGTATTACCACAAATAAATACATCATTTTTACTATCCAAAACTAAACCATAACTAAATTCATCCGCCGAACCTCCATAATATGTTGACCAAATTCTGTTGCCGGTGATATCAAATTTAGCTAAAAAACCATCCCAGCCACCTGCAATTGTGGGTTGAAAGGCATTTGGGGTTGATATTCTGTCCGATGACCGAGTGTGCCCAGTCATATAAAGAGCTCCATCTGATCCCTCTCTTATTCTGTATCCGGTATCATGATCTGACCCTCCAAAGTAAGTAGCCCAAACCCTTTGTCCGTTTGGATTAAAGTGGGCAAGTATGGCATCAAAACTGCCACTAAGTGCACTCTGGAAAGACCCTGATGTTGCAATCGCATTCGGAGAGTTTGATGAACCGCCTACATAAATCCTGCCGTCCTGTGTTACGGCTAATGCATCACTATACTCATCTATCATTCCACCATAATATGTCATCCACAATCTGGTTCCACTTGACGTAAATTTCCCTACAAATGCATCAGATGTAGCACCTCCGTAAGCAGTCTGATGTGCTCCCGCACTTGTAAAGTTGTTAGTAGAAGAGGTCCAGCCTGAGATTACAATATTTCCGGTGCCATCGCTCTCAACCTGCAATCCGCGTTCAAAACCAGTATTGCCATAATATGTGGCCCACGCGAGTTGCCCGTTAGTAGTAAACTTGGTCAGGAAAGCATCTTCTTGAGCACTGTAAACATTTTGATGCGATCCGGGGGTAGCAATGCCGGTATTCGAGCCTGTCCAACCAGTGATGATGACATTGCCTGTATTATCTACTTCTATGTCGTTGGCAAAATCGAAGTCTCCCCCTCCATAATAAGTACCCCAAATCCGATTGCCATTGTTACTGAATTTTGCAACAAAAATGTCACCGCCACCACTATAGGTAGTTTTATGAACAGCACCATTGGCAATACCATTGGTAGACAACGTTAGTCCTGTAATAAAAATATTTCCCTGAGTATCCAAATCTATACTTTGTCCGATATCATCACCTCCTCCTCCGAAGTAAGTAGCCCAGATCTTCGTTCCCGTGTTGCTGTATTTTGCCATATATACATCATTTGATCCGGCTATAACTGGCTGGTAACTTCCGGCGGTAGCAATAGCGTTAGGACTTGACGAGATGCCGATAACATATACATTGCCTGCTCCATCTATCACCATATCTCGAAGGCCATCATTCAAGTTACCCCCATGATAGGTAGCCCAGTCGAGACGAGGGATTGTTTGGGCTCCGGACATTTGGTACAATGCAATAAAACTGACAATAAATAATATCTTTCTAATCATAAATGACAATTTAATACTGGTAGAATTTTTTCTTAAGAGCTCAAAATTAAAAAATATTTACCATTCTCAAATTATAATGTTTAACGAGTATTTTTTTAATTTTCATCCGCTCGCAACATATTTTTTGTTAACAGTAATTTTCCTCAAACTATGTTATTTTTATTAAAATATTTTATCTGGTTTGTTTTTTATACTACTAAAATTTATAGTAGCTCAACAAACTAAAAAATATATCTTTGCACATAATTTAAAAAAAAATTAATATGAAACGCCGTGATTTTTTCCGGAATGCTGTCTTAGGAGGTGCATCTACTTCATTTATATTGCCATTTGGTACAGATACACCCTTTCAATCACTGATAAATGGCCAAGGCAAAGGCAAAAGAGCAAAAAATATAATATTTATGGTAAGTGACGGGATGAGTTCTGGCACCATGAATATGGCAGACATATTTTTGACCATGAAAGAGGGAAAAGGCAGTAACTGGCTCGATTTATATAGAACAGGGCGAGTATCAAGAGGACTGATGGATATGGCATCTGCAAACTCAGTCATAACTGATAGTGCTGCAGCTTCATCATCATGGGGCGGCGGCGTCAGAGTTAAAAACGGTAGGTTGAATGTAGGTAGTAACAATGAAGAATATTATCCATTATTGCAGAAATTCAAAACAGCGGGCAAAAAAGTCGGATGTGTCACCACAGTACCTATCACTCATGCTACCCCTGCTGGATTTTGTATAAATTCCATAACCCGCGGAGATCAGGAAGTTATAGCCGAAAAGTACTTAAAAATAAGATTTGACGTAATGATGGGTGGTGGCGAAAAGTATTTTGTGAATAGAAAAGATGGTAGGAATCTATATGATGAATTCAAAAATGCAGGATACAATGTAGTCAGTGATAAAAAAGCCATGTCGGCACTGGATAATAAAAAACCGATATTGGGAGTTTTTGATAAGGATGGCCTTCCTTATGAATTGGATAGAAAAAATGATTCAGTGGCATTTGCCAGAGTGCCTTCTCTGGCAGAAATGACGTCAAAAGCTATAGATCTGATGAAAGGTCATAATCAAGGTTTTGTGATGCAGGTAGAAGGCGGTAAAGTGGATTGGGCTGCTCATGCAAATGATGCAGCTGCGCTTATTTATGACCAGATCGCATTTGATGAAGCTATAAAAGTAGCAGTAAATTATGCTGAAAAAGATGGAAATACGCTGATTGTACTGACATCTGACCATGGAAATGCCAACCCAGGACTATACTATGGTGATAAAGCTGACAAAAACTTTGAAAAATTATTCAAATTCAAACATACCAATGATTGGGTGCTGATGGGATTTGGGAAAGATGAGAATATTTCCGAGTTAAAAGATAGGATCAAATCAAACCAGGGCTATGACCTTACTCAAGAGCAGCTTAAATTTATTTATGAGAAGTATAATGTGCAATCTTCAGATGGAGTATACAATGAATACAAACTTCCGTTTAAAGAATATGGAGCATTTCAGTCTGCACTAACTTCAGTTGCTTTTGGAAGTATGGATCATTCTGCAGACTATACTGAGCTTGCTATGTTTGGCCCGGGAAGCGAAAGAATGAAACCATTCATGCGAAATACAGATATCCATACTTTTCTGCTTGAAGTAGCTGAAGTGGAAAATAAGTTTTAAAAACTGCCAAATGGATATAAAACAAACATATATCTGGTTTGCTGTGATGGCTATATTTGCACTAATTGAATTTTTAATGTTGGGAAATTTGCAAGGATATTTTGGGATATATTTTAGTCCTATTATTTTTTTTCTGGCATCAACGGGAGTAAGCATATCGGCACTTTATGTCGCTCATAACCTCACAGAAATAAATCAAGTCCAGAGATCAGATGTTCGTTCTGTTTTGTTGATTCTTCCTGTACTCGCAGGTTTGATTTATTTCGGATATACTGTCTTCAGTCAGCATCCAATAGATGATACAAAATCTGATGTTTTTGCACAAGTTTTGTCACCTTCGGCATGGCTGATTCAAGGGGAATACCCATATCAGGATGTAATATTGCCTTCCTATACTATGCATAATACTTATCTTCCCACCCAATGGTTGCCTTTTGTGGTTGCTGTCGGTTTTGATTTTGACCCCAGATGGATTCCATTAGTAAGCTGGGTGATTATGCTTGCTTTATTTGCGTATGTATTACCAATAAATTTTGATGGGAGAGATTGGAAGTATACAACTGGGTATGTTCTAGTGACTTGTTTGGGATTGTATGGAGTATATGGGTTTATTTCAGAAAACAGTTTTGATTATGCTGTCACACTTGAGATGCTGCCGGTGGCATATTATGTATTGCTGATAATAGCTTTACTTAGAG
>JAYTNJ010000335.1:0-23861 GCA_043748345.1 Saprospiraceae bacterium | reverse complement strand
ATCCTGTCGGGATCACACATATAAATGCCAAATAAGATTGAATTCTTGTTTGGTGTTTGTTTTTCAAGGAGTTATGAAATTTTTGTCATTATAATGAATTAAATTTTATCAAAATATTGGTTACCACACGGTTACCAAATCAATGGCCAACTTCAGATAATATAATTGCACTAGATCATTCTGATTTTTGGTGTCATGGTATTCTGATTGTTATTGCTACAAGAACTGATAATGGAGATAATAAAAAAATACAAGATCATCCAGAGCTGGCTAAAGTAGCAGAATCAAATAGTAAAAAAGAAGGAAGATGTAAAATTGTTGGAGTTGATCTGGCGGGTTTTGAGCAACCTTCAACCCGAGGTTCTTATTATAGTGAGCTATTTGAACCCATACATAAAAAAGGGATGGCAGTCACCACTCATGCAGGTGAAAATGATGATTCAGATGCTATATGTGATGCAGTATTTAAGCTAAATACACAAAGAATAGGGCACGGAATTCATTTATACCAGATACAAAATTTATTAAAGTCGGTAATCAACAGAAAAATAGGCACAGAAATGTATCCTTATGCCAATTATCAAATCAAGGCTTCTATCCAATGGATAGAGTATATACAAATTACCCGCTAACAGATTACCTTCAAAAAGGTGCTGCAGTTACCATCAATACTTACAAAATAGGCATAAGTAAGGCATCACTTACTGATAATTTTATATTGGCTGCAAAGATGAATCCTATACTTACAAGGATGGAAGTCTTACAGGTCATAAGAAATGTGCTTGAACAGGCTTTTATTGACGTGAGTCTCAGGAATATATTAATTCGCATGTATAATACAAAAATATTTGAAATAATCTATACATCTGTCTTCCAACCCATTTGACATAGAAAAAGGCACAGATACCGCCCATAAGTTTTTGCAACGATCATTAAAGCACTCCAAAGTGTCCGGGGATCTGAACAATTTACCAATTATTTGGGCAAGAAATTAATTTTGTTTCTTATCTTTGCTATAAATAACCGTTTTGAGAAATAGACATACTTATCTTGAATTCCAAAATAAGCTCAAAGACTTTGAAGTAGTTAATTCAGCTTTGATTAATACTTACTTTCCGGATTTTGATTCCAAGCGACTCAACGAGTGGCAAAAAAAAGGCTACATACGCAAATTAATCAAAAGTTGGTATCTATTTTCAGATGTGAATATTACGGAATTATCGCTTTTCAGATGGAGCAATCTATTGCGAAAACCGTCTTACATTTCACTGGAATCGGCCTTCACATATTATGGTTTCATACCGGAACAAAGCTTTGAGATCAAAGCCGTAACCTCACTCAAAACCATACATTATAATATATTGGGCAAGACCTTTACGTATAATACGCTATCTCCTACATTACTATTTGGGTTTAAGACTATACTGTACAATCAAAAGCCAATATGTATGGCACGATTAGAAAAAGCTATTCTAGACTATTTATATTTGCATACTGGCATACTGGATCAACATGACTTTGAAGCATTAAGGTGGAATAGAAACCAATCCATTGATTGGGAACTATTGGAGTCATACCTTTCTGTCTTTCATAGCAAACGAGTGGAAAAAAATATAAACCAATTTAAAAAGTATATGCAATGATGTTACTCACTGAAATAAAAAATGCTTTTCCAGCAGAATTGATGACTTTTGATCGTTTCATTCAAAGAGAATATTTACAGTACAAAATATTGGAAATCATATTTGAGAGCGAATTTGCTGCCCACTTTTGTTTTTTAGGGGGAACAAATTTAAGAATAGTACATGGCAATCGACGATTTTCTGAAGATCTGGATTTTGATAATTTCAATATATCGGAGACCATTTTTGACCTTTTATCTAACCTTATTGCAGAAAAATTAAAAAAGCAAGGGTATAGTGTAGAAATAAAAGTGGTCTATAAAGGTGCATTTCATTGCTATATAAAATTTCCTGAACTGCTCTATATCCAGGGACTTTCACCTGTCAGAGAAGAAAAAATCTTAATACAGCTAGACACTGAACCCCAATACTACATTTTTACACCTGAACGGTTTATTCTTAATAAATTTGATGTATTTGTCCCTATCAATGTTTGTGGCATATCGCTACTACTTGCACAAAAGTTCTTTACCGTCCTCAATCGTAAACGCAATAAGGGCAGAGATTTTTTTGATATAGTTTTTATCCTTTCCAAGACTGATTATGTTGATTTTCGGTACTTATACCAAAAAACCGGAATAGATAATGCGAATAGTCTTATAGAAAAAGTGCTGGACAAATGTAAAACACTTGATATGATAGAAATGGCTAATGATGTAGCCCCTTTCTTATTTGATAGAAAAGACATTCAAAAAATTATTCACTTTGCAGATTATATTCAACAAATAAAACTGCTGCCAGACCACAATTAAACTCAAAACAGACATTCATGATGCCCATCAACTTTTCCAATCACCCAATTTTGGCGAAGTCATTGATATACCTTTTCCGAATATTGATCTAGGGGCGTCGTGTGCTGCAATGGAAGAGCAGAGCGCGCGTTATATAAATGTTTTTACTTTTAACCAGAATGCGATATCAAAATCATGGGTGAGTTGATATTTACTTTTGTGATGGTAGATAAACTCAGAGCTTTGGGCAGGTCTTGTGTCGCGAGTACCAATGAGCGCATAGTGGAACAGGGGGCGATACTAAAAAGGTAAAATTAAATTTTGTCAGTCACGACAAATAGTTGAAATTGTAATAAATTATGTGTGCCCTGATAGGCGCACTATGACATATAAAGATATGTGTAAATACATAAAATACACAAATATAATATTTTATACTTTTTTAGCTAGTTAATATCCATCTTTTCGGGATCACAAATCGCAACGCCAAACAAGTTAAAATCACATCAGATTTCTTGTTTGGCGTTTGTTTTTCAGGGAGTTATGAAGTTTTACTTCATAAAAAAAACAAAAAATCCACCAAAACACAAAGACACCAAACCGAATTAAAACCTTTTGATATACTACTTTAAATACAGTATCCGATATTTTTAATTGACCGCCCGGCATTCATCCTCTTAAAGCTTCATAAAAGGTTTTCTTATACCCAATAATGGTTTCACCACAAATTTGTTGATCATAATAAACTGTACAGTTTACGGATGCTGCTCTTGTGAAACTAAGAAAGGTCATAAAAAGTAACCTTATGAGAACAATGCAGGTTGAATTCAGACAACTTTTTATTATCTGGATTAATCTCATTCCTTTTCATCAAAAATGGCATTTTAAATTTTACATAATATTATTTGAAAAGCATCAGCATTAATTTCGCTGGGTATTTTTTAAAATGGTATTGAAAAAATGTTCAGGATGTAAGGGGTTAATTCAAAATAATTACTTTTACCCTCAGAACATATTTTATTTTTAACCTATACCTATTTAAACATGCTTAAGGGATTCAAATATTTACAGTTTTTATTGCTATCATTAACGACAATATCAGTCGTAGCCCAGGATTTTGGAGCACTTCAGTACCGATGTGTTGGGCCAGGTAGAGGCGGAAGGGTTACTACTGTGACAGGAACTACTTTGGTTCCTGCTACTTTTTATCTGGGGGCATCAGGCGGTGGTGTTTGGAAAACTGAAGATTATGGAACAACTTGGTTTAATGTGTCAGATGGGTATTTTAAATCACCATCTATAGGGGCTATTCGTATTGCTCATAATGATCCCAACATTGTATACGTTGGTACCGGTTCCGATGGCCTTCGAAGTAATGTGATTCCGGGTAAAGGTATGTACAAGTCAATTGATGCTGGAAAGAGTTGGCAACCAATAGGATTATCTGAAAGTGGCCATATAGGTGCTGTAGAAATAGATCCAACCAATCACAATATAGTATGGGTCGCAGCCATCGGGAATGCATTCAAACCGAACGCAGAAAGAGGCATTTTTAAGACGATCGATGGTGGTAAAAGCTGGAAAAAAATGCTTTTCATCTCCGATCAGGTTGGTTTTGCGGACCTGGAGTTGCTGCCGGGTAATCCCAATATTGTGTATGCTGCCGCCTGGAAAGCTGAACGAAAACCATGGACCATCATTTCAGGAGGAAATAATGAGGAAGGTGGAATATTCAAGTCGGAAGACGGAGGTCAGACCTGGAATAAACTGAAAAATGGTCTGCCAAAAGGCCTTATTGGCAAAATAGATCTGGCAGTATGTCCTGCTAACTCAAGTATATTGTACGCAGTGATCGAAGCCCCCGGAAAAGAAGGAGGATTATACAAATCAGAAGATCAGGGTAGTTCTTTTGTTCAGGTATCCAGCGATGAAGGACTGGTCAACAGACCTTTTTATTATATGAACGTGGAGGTCGACCCTAAAAATCCCAATATAGTGTACTCCATGGCCAATCCAATGCTGAAGTCCATAGATGGAGGGAAAACCTGGTCTGATGTCCACCCACCCCACGGGGACAACCATGATATATGGATCAATCCGGAAAACCCTGACCTGTATATTCAGGCCAATGACGGTGGTGCCAACGTAACCACTAATGGAGGTAAAAGCTGGTCCACTCAATTTAATCAGCCTACAGCAGAGTTATATCAGGTGGAGGTTGATGATCAATACCCTTATTGGCTATATGCAGGACAACAAGATAATTATACCACTATTGCTGTACCAAGTATGGCTCCCGGGAGCATTCAGTATACCGGTGCAGGATGGATCATCAATACCGGTGGTTGTGAGACAGGTCCGGCAGTACCTAAACCCGGAAATCATAATATAGTCTATGTCAATTGTAAAGGCAGTTTTGGTGTTTACAATAAGCTTACCGGTGTGGAAAAAGGGTATCAAGTGGGAGCAGCAAATATCTATGGACACAATCCCAAAGATTTGAAATACCGCTTCCAGCGCGTAGCTCCCATACATGTCTCACCGCACAACCCAGATGTAGTGTACCATGGGTCTCAATATTTGCATAAAACCATAGATGATGGCCTTCATTGGGAGACTATTTCGCCGGATCTGACAGCCTATGAACCGGATAAACAAGTGATATCAGGTAGCCCGATAACAAGGGATATTACGGGAGAAGAAATTTATAGTACTTTATATTCAGTCAAAGAATCTGTAATTCAGGAAGGATTGATATGGACGGGATCCAACGATGGAGTAATTCAAATCACAAAAAATGGCGGCAAATCCTGGATGAATGTCACACCTTCCAAACTTCCGGCAGGAGGTAGGGTCAATACCGTAGAACCATCTGCTCACAGCCCAGCCAAAGCTTATATTGCCGTATTGCGTTATCAGTTGGGAGATGCAAAACCATATATCTACAAGACAACCGACTTTGGTGCATCCTGGGAATTATTAACTACCGGCGATAATGGAATTCCTGCGGACATACCTGTCAGGGTGGTGAGAGAAGATCCTGTGCGAGCCGGACTTTTATACGCGGGAACTGAAGCAGGTGTTTTTATTTCTTTTGACGAAGGAAAAAACTGGAAAGCATTTCAACAAAATTTACCGGTTACCCCGGTTACGGATATAAAAATCCATCGTGGTGACCTGGTGCTGAGTACTATGGGGAGATCTTTTTGGATTATGGATAAGATCACTTTGCTCCGGCAAGCTCAAATTAATACCATGGATAAAGCATCTATATTATTTAAACCTGACAATAGCATCAGATCTCGTTATCCTAAAATTAATAACTATGAAAATACATTTCCCGTTTACCCCCAGCCCTCTGTCATCATTGATTATTATTTACCTAAAGAAAATAAATCAGGAATAAGACTTGATATATTGGACGCTGACAAAAATATCGTAGCAACAGTAATCAGCGACAGCACAACACAAAAATTGCCCGATGAAGTGTTACAGGATATGAATACAAACAAGACCGTGTATATTTTAAATAAATCACTCAGTACAAATGCGGGACTTAATCGATTTCATTGGGATATGAGGTATTCAGGCCCATGGCTGAAGCAAACCAGAAGAAGATATCAAAACGGACCCCTTGTCGCTACCGGCATTTATTCATTAAGATTGACTGTCAACAATGAAATTTTGGAACAAAACTTCGAATTGCTAATTGATCCCAGGGTAAAAGAAAGCGGAGTGTCACAAAGTCATATCGCCGAACAAGTATATATGCAACAAAAGATTTCGAACTTTATATCCAAAGCACAAAGATATCAGGAAACCCTGGAAGAAGAAGTTAAGAATCTGAAAGCCACTAAAGATGCAACAGGACGTCTTAAAAGACTGGAAATGGCTTTAACACAACTTAAAACTGAAGCAGGGCCATATCCGCAACCCATGCTGAATGACCAGATACTTTATCTGTACAATATGATCGGAGATGCAGATCAGCTGCCGGGCAAAGAGGCAGAACTGCGGATGGATGAACTGGAAAAAATGTTTGTAAAAATACAGAATGAACTGAAATAGATGGATTAAGATATCGCAAAGATTGATTAAAAAAACAAAAGCCCTTCAATCATTAATGTAAGGGCTTTTGTTTTGTAAGGTGGAATATTGGCTTTTTCTTTTCTTAGCTCACTTATCTTGTAATGAGATTATTCTATCTTGATCACTCGTGACTGATAGATATTCTCTCCTTGACGAATGACTACGTTAAAAATGTTTGTAGGTAGGTTTTGAGTTTCTATCAGTTCAATACCATTACCCGTGATGTTTTTATTGATTAAAAGGCGACCTGTCATGTCGAATACTGAAAGATCGATATTCCCTGCATCCAGATCGACACCAGATAGATCGAAATTGATACGGTCATTAGTAGGGTTGGGGTAGATGGATATGATACCATTTTGTACCCGGCTGAAATTCACTCCCTGTATATCTGAGTATTTGAAAGTACCGTCGAGATCGGTGAGCCGAAGGCGGTAGTAAAATATCTGATCTTTACTGCGGGTAAACGGAAGCCTATCGTCAATAAATTCATAAGCTAACTCTTCAAAGCTATTGCCGGCGGCGGCAATTCTGTCTAGGGTTTCCCAAGTTTCTCCGTCAGTGCTGCGCTCGATTCCGAAGTATTCACTATTGATCTCAGATGATGTGCTCCAGTTAAGTCTCGATGATCTTTCTGAGTGTTGGGTGGCAGAGAAGGTGGAGAGGGTGATAGGAAGAACGATACTTGCGCTTGCTGAACAAGAAGTATTATTAAAACTTTGACCCCAAGGAGAAACATTGCTAAATCCAAAAACACCCTGTGGGTTATTACAATTTATTGTACCGTTTGGTGTGCCTGAAAAAGTTAAATTATAATTACCTAAGCTTCTACTTTGTGTCGCTGGAATTCGTGCTACCGTGTTATTAAACGAAGTCTGCGTGCCAGGATTTGGCGAACCGTAGTTAAAAGTAAAATTAGATCCGTTAAGAAATGTTGATAATTCAACTAAGACATTCATTGAAGAAAAGCTTAAAAGAGTTGCACCTTCAATTATAGAAAAGCTAGATAACGCATTACTATTTCCTGTTACTCTAAAATTTAAATCAAAATTTCCTAAATAAATATCTTGTGCTCCAGCAGTAATTGATGGGGTGACATTTACAACATTTCCACTTACACTGTTTATTGAAATAGTAACAGATTGTGAAAAAATTATAAAATTAGTTATGCAAAATAAAAGAGTTATAATTAATCTATTTTTCACGAAATTAAAATTTGGTTTATTAAAAAGAAGTTAATTTATTCCTATTATTCCAGGCAGCTGCCCTATCTGCAGCATCAACAGTACCATTCATACTACAATCGGAGAGCCTGTAACCTGTTAAATTTCTATTATTCCAAGTCTCTGCTCTGTCTGCTGCATTGATAGACCCATCACCATTTACATCTCCTGACCACATGGAGTAAATTGAATTTACACCATCAAAATCCTGTGAATTTAACCCAAAAGTACTTTCTGCGCCACTCCTGAAATTAAGTCCTGGATTGTTTACTAAATTTTTTGAGCTAGAAGACATAATGCCTAAATGATTCCTATGTTTCACAACAACAAAACCTGTTCCGCTAGAATTATTGTTTATCTTATTCCTGAGCTGTGGAACACCATCTAAACCAACAATACTCCCGTTTGTCAGTAAAAATCCACTTTTTTGAGATATTACTGTGCTTTGATTATTTGGATCTCTTATTTCCAGTAAAACCCAATCTACAGCATTTGCAGGGATTGACAGGACCGTTTCGCCTGGTGTGTATGGAGATGTCAATGGAAGTGTCAATAGGTTGTTCATAGTTGTCCCGGACTTAGGACCGCCCAACATTACATTGGATGAATATTTCCCAAAGAAATTCTGACCTGTTAATTTCATATCCGTATTGGTAGTAGTGGATGCAGTTACAGTATTGGAAGCCCCATCAAATCCGGTAAAACTCCATTCCCCAGAGCCCAGATAAGTACAGCCTTTGATGTTGGCAGCCGTTCCGGTGACATCACCATTGACGTAAGTACCTCTAAGGACGCTGGAGGTAACAGTGGGCGTGGATACGATCCATTCTCTGGCAATAAAAGCATCAGCATCATTGTATTTTGGTGACATTCCTGAAGTGATGACACGGGCAGATACATTACCTGCTGCGTTTCCGGTCATAGTGGCCCTGACAGGAGAATAACTGGAAGTATTACCTATTTCGAGATCAAGGGGATTAGTATTATTTGCCCCTACTACTTTCATGAGCCTTCCGGTCGAATTTGTCACCACATAGCCAGTAGTTTGGCTGGCTCCGGTAGCAGTAGCTGCAGCGCCTAGTGTCAGATCAAATGCACCTAAAAGTATTTTACTGCCATCAGAAGAGCCACT
The DNA here is from genome assembly GCA_043748345.1 of Saprospiraceae bacterium. Lineage (GTDB taxonomy): Bacteria > Bacteroidota > Bacteroidia > Chitinophagales > Saprospiraceae > OLB9. The sequence continues at coordinate 15,004 of JAYTNJ010000335.1, read as the reverse complement.
AAATATGAGCGAGTCGTTGATGGTGGTTGTTTTTGCGAGTGTTACAGTACCTGCTGAAGTGGTTTTTAGGATCTCAACCTTATTGAGCACGTCGTCACCAGCATCCAGACTGGAAGTGCCCGTTCCGAAAAATTTTAATTTTCCTGTACCGGACAGGGTGGTGCCGGCGCCTGGGGCATTGGTGAAATTTCCTTGTACTTCAAGCGTTCCCTGATTATCGATAGTTCCTGACTGGTTTTCAAAACTGGTCTCTATGCGCAGAGTAGCGCCAGGCTGTATAGTAATAATAGCTCCATTGTTGATAAATTGGGCATGCATCGCCGTTGTCATCAGTGAAAGGAGCAATAACAGGTTAAATTTTCTCATATTGGTCATTAAATTATTTTAATATTAGAAAAATAATGTTGTAAAAATATAATATTATTTAAATGGTATAACAAAAACTATGCAAAAGGTTTACAATAATTAGCAAACGGTAAATATGTTTTGTCAGTACTATCCCACATCAACAAATTAATACATCTACTTTTCAACTTAAGCCTTGATAATAAAGCAGTTGTATATGAAATATTACTAAAAAGGGAAATGATTTGATGCACACTGTTTTTATAACGATTTACGATGATATACCCCTACTTGAGTTAGTGTGATATTCAAAATATAATCTTAAATAGCTGTAAAAAATTTCCAAGAAGCGCTAGTCTTTGGGAATATTCTTATAAAAAAATTAGGAAATATTTTGTGTGACGATTACAGAAAGGTTATTCAATGAAATGAATAGAATAGATATTACATCAAAGGTTATTTGTTAGTTTTGCTTCTGCTTCGCCTGTCAATTTTTTTAATACAAACAATGTAATAAACAGCATACCCATTGGAATTAAAGTGTAATAAAATGCCTGGTCTGCTCCCAAATTTTTAAACAACCAACCTATGATCCTTGAACCAATAGTTCCGCCGAGAGCTGAAAAGATAACGATCAGCCCTGTCATGGGACTGTGCAATTTTTTAGGCAGCGAGCTTAGTACCACCGAATTCAACAGTGGATAAATTGGAGCAATAAATAAACCTACGATGGGAAAAGCAAATCCAATAAATGGCAATTCAGATATTGAACTTATTTCTCCTACATTAGCTGTCACAGTTTGTGGCAAGACAAAGACAACCAGCAACATAGCGCATACCAGACAAACAGTAAGCACTTGAAACCATGAATATTTTTTGGTAAGCTGGCCTGCTAGCAATCTTCCTATGCCCAGTGATACGGCGAGAATACTGGCCATCATGATACTGATATTTTCAGGCAGACGGAGTACCCTGTCATTAAAAGTAGGCAACCATGTCATGATACCCTGTTCTATCATTACAAAAAGAAAAGCTGAAATAACAAATACGATGACGAGCATTTTGGTCATCAGAGATAACATTTGTTTTAAGTCGTCGGAAAGGTTGGCACCGGGTATTTCGTGCCCTTCATCAAATCTGGCAAAAAACAAAATAACAAATGAAACAGCACTCATCACAGCAAGTAGGGGGTACACATTTAACCACGAATTAGGATCTGTTTCAATATTAAAGGCTGGAAACAGAAAGTATGCCAGAGCAATCCCAAACATGAAGACACCTTCTATCGAACTCATCAGACTATTGTGTGCTTTCTGGCTATTAGTCACCAGTCCGATGACAGAGTATACAGATACCTTTATCAATGCAAAAGACACACCTACAGACGCAAAAAGAAGTTTTGCAGACCAAAAACTGTTGCCGGCGTACATACCCAGGCATGCAAATGTGACGAGACCCAATGCCATCAGCATAGCTTTTTTATAACCTATGCGAGGTAAAAACGAAGCTATCAGAAAAGAAACTAAAGCTATCGGGAGATCCTTAAAAAGCTCAAGGGTACTGGCCTGAACCTCATCAACACCATATACCTTCTGGGATTTTAGTATAACGATGCCTACGCTGTTGAGCAGAATAGCAAAAACAAAATAATTGATGTATAGTGACAGTTTAATCCCGGCTTTCATGGAGTGATGTTTTGATATTGAAAACAAACATACACTTTTAACATCTATAAATAGCCGACAAAGAGAAAAGATTATTCTTCTTCTCCGCTTTTTTCTTCATCTTTTGCTGTAAGGTAACCACGTTCATTCAGGAAGATGAACCATTTTATGACTTTTTTCATATCGCTGTGGAAAACTCTATCTCTATCATATTCCGGTAAGATAATGGCAAAATACTTTTGAAGTTCGGCATGAGAACCATTGGGAGAGGGGAATGCCAACTCCGGGTGTTTGTCCAGCATACTCTGAAAGACCTTAGCTATTTCTACAGTATCATCTTCGGTATAAATAGCAACAGTTTCCATAGGAGTAAACTGATGTTGTCTCACGGAGCAAAATCTGGTTTTCCCTGTGTCAGGATCTGCTACTATCAGTCCATTGGTTTTGGTAGCAACAAGTTTGTAAAGTCCGGGCAATCCACTTACAGCCACTATATTTTTGATATTCATCGACGTCCAATTTTTTAAAAGGTGCGCAAAGATATGAATAATTTAATTATCGAATCTCCTAATTGCAGCAAGCTAGATAATCAATTATTGGCAATAAAAATTGGCTATGTCTATGTTACGAAGTTAAAAAGAGATTACTTTATTTCATCTTTGCCACCTTCTTCAAAAAGGTCGAAAATCCCCATGCCAAGTCTATAAAAATCCATAAGAATATTGGTTGGCACCAAGCTGTTGTGCGAATAAAAGATCAGGTAGTAGTTAGCTGCCTCTATAGTCCAGCCGCTGGTATTGGAAAAAAATTTCAATACTTTATCATCAAACGTGTAACGTATGAAGTCTTCCTGCTCGCCGGTCAGATAATACTTTTCAGAAAATGAAGGATACTCTTCAAAGTCAATATCTTCCCATCCGAGGTAAGATATCAGTCGGTGTCCAAAGTTTTCAGGTTTCATTCTGAAATCAGGAAGGGCTAGTCGTTTTGAGTTAATAAAGAATACAGTTTGATCAAAAATATGAAATGTTTTTCCTGTAGAAATCGTATATTTATAGTCAAATAGGTTGATCTCTGTATCCAGTGATGAAGATTTTTGTTGGCAAAGGTTTCTAATTTTACCATTTCTATGTTTAAAAAGTTCAAATGGTTTCAGATATGCTTTTGTGCCGAATTCGTCAATGTCTAAGTAGCTCATGCTTTTCGATCCGCACAACGCTCTGTATTTTTCACTTCGGAGTTCTTCTTTGTTGCTTTTGCCAAACATAATGTAATATTATCGAAGAACGAAGTTATCATTATTTTTTACTTCGATACATGAAAAATTGAAAAGTTACACTCCAATTATCAAAATTGGTGATCGTTGACAAAAAATGAGTAGATTTAAGAACTTAGAATGGTTCTAAATAATAAAAATACAAAAACATAAGCGCACCAATTCTTTTATAGTATTTATTATTGTGGGTTTAAAATTTTACAAATATGAAGTGGTTGTTAACCTTTTTTGGCTCAGGAATTGGAAAAAAATTATTAATGAGTCTAACAGGTCTTTTTCTGATTTTATTTTTGGTGGTACATCTTATCGGCAACCTTCAGTTATTAAATGATGATCAGGGCATGTCATTTAATGTATACGCCAGATTTATGACAACTAATCCATTGATAAAAACAATTGGTTATGGTAATTATTTTTTTATTCTGTTACATGCTTTTGTCGGAATATCACTGGCGCTATACAATAGGCGGGCTAAAGGTCAGAAATATGCAGTTTCAAACCCGATGAATACTTCATGGGCGTCAAAAAATATGGCAATATTGGGCACACTAATACTTGCATTTATTTTGATACATATGGGAGATTTTTGGTTGAAAATGAAACTCGGACAATTACCTATGGTAACTTATCCAGGTATTGAAGGCGAGATGAAAGATTTATATTTTAGGGTGGCAGAAGCATTTAAAAATCCACTATTAGTTGGGGCCTATGTTTTGGGAATGATTGTACTGGCATTCCATTTGTTCCACGGTTTTCAAAGTGCCTTCCAAACTTTGGGCATCAATCATAAAAAATACACTCCGGCCATAAAGTCTATAGGCATAGGTTATTCCATCCTTATTCCACTGGGATTTGCGATCATTCCTATTTATCATTTTTTATTGAAATGATTGTCTACTAGTAAATCACTGATTTTCATTATCTTTTTGATTTAAAAAATAACATGATGAACTTAAATTCTAAAATACCAGCGGGACCATTGGACAAGAAATGGACTAAGTATAAATCAACAATTCCTATTGTGGCTCCAAATAATAAAAGGAAACTTGAGATTATTGTAGTCGGTACAGGATTGGCTGGTGCTGCGGCAGCTGCTTCTTTGGGCGAATTGGGATATTCAGTAAAATGTTTTACTTTTCATGACAGTCCAAGGAGAGCCCATAGCATTGCTGCTCAGGGTGGTATAAATGCTGCCAAAAATTATGCAAACGACGGAGATAGTATATATCGTTTGTTTTATGATACTATTAAGGGGGGTGATTATAGGTCACGGGAAGCAAATGTACACAGACTGGCAGAATGTAGTGTGGACATTATAGACCAGTGCGTTGCACAAGGAGTTCCATTTGCCAGAGAATATGGAGGGTTATTGGAAAACCGTTCTTTTGGGGGCGTACAGGTTTCCCGTACATTCTATGCGCGAGGTCAGACGGGACAGCAATTATTAATAGGAGCATACCAGTCATTGTCAAGACAAATTGCACTGGGCACTGTGGACATGCACAACAGACACGAAATGTTGGACCTTGTAGTAATTGATGGGAAAGCACGTGGAATCATTGCCAGGAATCTTATCACGGGAGAAATACAAAGACATGCTGCCCATGCAGTAATTTTAGCTACAGGTGGTTATGGTAATGTATTTTATCTTTCTACCAATGCTATGATGTGTAATGTCACAGCGGCGTGGAAATCAGTCAAGAGAGGCGCACTGATGGCTAATCCTTGTTTTACTCAGATTCACCCTACATGTATACCAGTATCCGGAGAATACCAGTCTAAATTGACGCTTATGTCTGAATCACTCCGCAATGATGGGCGGGTGTGGGTTCCTTTGAAAAAAGACGATGCAGAAGCTGTTCAAAAAGGTAAGCTCAAAGGGGTAAATATTAAAGAAGAAGATAGGGACTATTTCCTGGAGAGAAGATATCCTGCATTTGGTAACCTAGTGCCAAGAGACGTTGCATCCAGAGCTGCAAAAGTGGAGTGCGACAAAGGTCATGGGGTAAATCCAACCGGATTGGCAGTGTATCTTGACTTTTCTGCTGCTATTGAGCGATATGGTAAAATGGAAGTCAATAAACAAGGACTTACCCATCAGTCACATGCTCAAATTATAGCATTAGGCGAAAAAGTGGTGTCAGATAAATACGGCAATCTCTTTGAGATGTATGAAAAGATCACTGGCGAAAATCCATATAAAGAGCCAATGAAAATATATCCCGCTGTACACTACACCATGGGTGGTATTTGGGTGGATTATAATCTTGAGACCAATGTGTCAGGATTATTTGCACTGGGCGAATGTAATTTCTCAGACCATGGGGCAAATAGGCTCGGCGCATCAGCACTGATGCAGGGACTTGCTGATGGTTATTTTGTCATTCCGTACACGATAGGTACTTTTTTAGCCAATGAAATTTCAACCCCAAAGATAAAGAATGATTCCCCTGAATTTTTAGAAGCAGAAAATACTACTAAATTATTGATAAATAAATTACTTAATATCAAAGGCAACCACTCCGTTGAGAGTTTCCATAGAAGACTTGGTAAAATAGTTTGGGAATATTGTGGTATGGCTCGCAATGAAGCTGGTCTTCTCAAAGGTCGTCAGATGATAAGAGAGTTGCGGGATGAATATTATAGAGATGTCTATGTACCCGGTACCAATGAAGAGTATAATCCCGAGCTGGAAAAAGCCATCAGGGTGGCCGATCTGATGGAGCATGGTGAACTGATGATGCTTGATGCCCTGAACAGAAATGAATCTTGCGGTGGCCATTTCCGTGAAGAGTCAGCTACCCCTGAAGGAGAAGCTATGCGAAAAGATGATGAATTTGCTTTTGTTTCAGCCTGGGAATGGGATGATAATAATCCTGTTCTACACAAAGAACCATTGATTTTTGAAAACGTAGAACTGAAAACACGAAGTTATAAATAATCCACAAAATCATAAATAGTAAGAATCATGGAAATGAAGTTAAAAATAAAAGTCTGGCGACAAAAAAATGATACATCTGCTGGTGGTTTTGAGACATATCCTGTTCTGGCAAATGAACACATGTCATTTCTGGAAATGTTGGATGTACTTAATGAAGATCTGGTGAGTCACAAAAAAGAGCCCATAGCTTTTGAGCATGATTGCCGGGAAGGAATATGTGGAACGTGTAGTCTGGTGATCAATGGTGAGCCGCACGGCCCAAATGCAGGAACTACCACATGCCAGTTGCATATGCGTTTTTTTAAGGATGGTGAGACTATAGTTGTTGAACCTTATAGAGCTAAAGCCTTTCCCGTGTTAAAGGACCTTGTAGTGGATAGGTCATCTTTTGATAGGATCATACAGGCAGGTGGATATATTTCTGTCAACGCAGGTCAGGCTCCTGATGGAAACTCAATTCCGATCGGTAAAGACAGAGCCGGCAAATCATTTGAAGCAGCAGCATGCATAGGTTGCGGGGCTTGTGTAGCAGCATGTCCGAATGGATCGGCAATGCTTTTTACTTCAGCCAAAATTACACACCTTGGACTGCTGCCGCAAGGTGAAGTTGAAGCCGAAAGGCGGACTCAATCTATGGTGGCCCAAATGGATAAAGAAGGGTTTGGTATGTGCAGTAACGTAGGCGCATGTGAGGCTGAGTGTCCCAAAGATATAAAACTTGAAAATATAGCTTATATGAACCGTGCATATTTTAAGGCTGTGTTTAGTGGTGAATAACATCTGTTAGCATACAAAATATTTCAATTAATAAAAATGTCTGGAGGTAACTTCGGGCATTTTTTTTTCATACATTTTGAGAGAAGAGAAATACTATTTTTGTATTATGGATTATATTAATATATAAAGAATTTTTATTTAGAGTATTGGTACAATAATTGTATTTGAATAAATTGTTTTAATAATTGCGGTTTTTCAGGTTTTGTAATACAGTGGATATTTTATAAAATTATTCTTATACTTACATAAGTAAAAATTATGAGAATCAAAATTCTTGTGTAATTTTGCATTTTATTCTCAAACATTTTCGACATTATGATCTCAAGACTTACATTTTATGGCTTCATTAGCCTGATAATTTTAATAAGCTGCGCTCATGAAGAGCTGACAGATAATGATAAAGTCCTTAATAGCTTGATAGCTGATAAAAGCAGGTATATTCTGCCTGATGAAACGGATTACAAGTCCATTCCTCAGTCTCCTGTCAATCCTCTCACAAAAGAAAAAATAGAATTAGGCAAACTTCTCTTTTTTGAGCCTGCATTTGCTAATGAGGCAAAAAGACAGGATTTGAAATTTACATTTACCTGCAGCAGTTGCCATGTCCCTGAAGCCGGATTCAGACCAGGAAGAATGCAGGGAATAGCAGACGGTGGTGTGGGTTTTGGTCGTCAGGGAGAGAGCAGGTTTAAATATCCATATTATCCCAATGACAGTATTGACGCTCAAGGTGCCAGACCATTAGTGACATTAAATGTAGCCTATGTAGAAAATACTATGTGGAATGGTTCTTTTGGTTCTGATGGTCCAAACGCTTCAACAGAAAAGGTCTGGGGTCTTTTTGATCCCGGCACTGCCAGAAATCACGAAAGGCTTGGAGCACTGGAAGGCCAAAATATAGAAGGATTAATTGTTCATAGGATGCAATTCACTAAAGAAATCATCACTAATGCAGATTATAAGGAATTGTTTGATAAGGCATTTCCTGATATGCCTGAAAATGAAAAATATTCAAGAAAAGGGGCAAGTTTTGCTATTTCTGCCTACCTGCGGCAAAACCTTACCAATCAGGCACCATTTCAAAAGTGGTTGAAAGGTGATAAGGATGCAATGTCAGAACAGCAGAAAAAAGGAGCAGCATTGTTTTTTGGTAAAGCAGGATGTAACGGATGCCATTTTGAAAAAAACTTAGGCTCAATGAAATTTGAAGCACTCGGTGTAGATGACCTGTATGAACACGGGGGAATAAAAACCGGCCCGGCAGATAGGAGAAATATGGGTAGAGGAGGATTTACAGGTAAAGCTGAAGATATGTTTAAATTCAGGACCCCTCAGCTATATAATCTCGGCGATAGTGGTCCTTATTTCCATGGAGGAAGTATAGAGACCCTTGAAGGCGTAGTTAGATATTTTAATACGGGTAAAAAACAAAACCTAAGAGTTCCAAATGGTCAGTTGTCCACATTTATAAAGCCATTGGGTCTCACTGAAGAGGAAGTAAAAGACCTTACAGAGTTTTTAGCAAACGGATTGAGAGACCCTAACCTAAGGAGATATGTACCCACAAGAGTATTGTCTGGTTTATGTTTTCCTAATAATGATCCGGGATCAAAAATTGATATGAAGTGCAACTAAGGGTTGCCTTATCCCATAAATTATTATAATTTTAAATAAATGAAAGCCTAGATTTTTTTGATGAAGTCTGCCTTTTTTTATTCAAAAATTGTACCTATTTACCGGTATAAAAATTGAAATCACTAATGATATCGGCAATGAATTTCGAGTCACTTCCTTCTTGTTTTATTCCCGATACTTTTTTAATTTTTTCTGCCAGTTTACTAAGGGTGGAAAAGTCATTATTTATCATAGCAGTTTGATATGTCTCTTTGATGATTCTCATATCATTATCTGAAAAACGAACCACCATTGGATATTTAGCTTTATAGTCTTCAGAAATATTTTCAAGAATGGTATGACTAATATTTATATTGTTTTTTAGTGAGATCACAGCAGTTCCCGCGGCAATATCTCCTAATCTCTGATGAACCTTTGACACTACCATTGAAACAGTTCCTGCCATACACAATGTTCCTGAAATATCTATAAGCCGCATAATCCACCTTATCAGAAAGTCAAAAAATGAAGCCTGATAACCATCAATTTTTACCACTTTTATTCCTAAAAATTTTTTACCTATGGTTTGACCTTCCATTAATGATTCCTGCATCAATGAATAAAACATAACAGGCGCATACAAAATCACATATATAGCCCTTTCAGACCAGTTGTCAAGCACGATATTTTCTATGTCTGAATTTGAAATAATGGCCCATTGGATAAAAAAATGGTAACAAAGTTTCATAATTCCATCTATGAGAAAAGCACCCATCCGTGTTCCAATATTGGCTACTGAAAAATTTATATTTACATTTTGTGTAGTGTTGATACTAATTTCTGGCATTAATATTATTTTTACACCCTATGCGGGAGATTGCATTTATAAATCGAAACAAAGATAAATGGCTTGCTTTTGAACAAGCTATTTTGGGTAAAATTAAAAAAAATCCTGATGATTTGGCGGGGTTATACATTCAATTAGTAAATGACCTTTCATTTGCTCAGACATATTATCCCAAAAGTAAGACAGTTATATATTTAAATCATCTGGCGGCCATGGCATATCAGCAGATTTACAAGACCAAAAGAATTGATAAAAATCAACTTGTTACATTTTTTAAAGTTGAAGTCCCTTACATTTTACGCCAAAATAGCAATTTTCTTGTATATGCTTTTGTGCTTTTTTTTATCAGCGTCAGTCTGGGTGTGCTATCAGCAACGTATGATGATTCATTTATCAGACTGATCTTAGGCGATGAGTATGTAGATATGACTTTGGCTAACATAAGAGCAGGCGACCCTGTTGCAGTCTATAAATCAGGTTCAAACTGGGGTAGTTTTATAGGAATTACGATGAATAACCTTACGGTTGGACTCAAATGTTTCGTGTATGGAGTCACAGGAGGGCTTGGGACTGTTTATATTATGTTGCAAAATGGGATTATGATTGGCGCTTTTCAGACATTTTTTGGGCAGGAAGGTGTTTTTTGGGAAAGTGTCCGTGGCGTTTGGATTCACGGGTCTATGGAAATATTTGCTATTGTTATTGAGTGTATGGCCGGATTAATACTCGGTGCAGGAATTTTGTTTCCCGCCACTTATTCTCGCCTCGAATCTTTTAAGTCATCCATGAAGATTGGGCTTAAAATATGGTTAAGTACCATCCCTTTTACTATTTCTGCAGGATTTCTTGAAGGGTTCATCACCAGATATTCTAATGTAATGCCTGATGTTCTGAGCGTTACCATCATCTTACTTACTTTGGGTTTTATTTCCTGGTATTACCTTATATATCCATTCAGGAAAATGGAATTTGAAAAACCTGCCGGATGAAAAGACGCATTATTTTGTTTGTGCTGGTCTTCATGGTTGCATTTAAATTTACATCAATTACCAGTCAGGTGTACAGTGACAGCGTACAGGTTGATGATTTTGATTTGTTATGCGATATAAATATTATATCCGACTCTTTCAAGGAAAACACTTTTAGCGAAAGACATTTTGATAGTAACTTTAAAGATAAATATTCATCTGACGAATTTAATTATTCTGAAAAAGAAAAAAAGAAAGGGTGGCTAGGACGATTTGTTGACTGGTTATCAAAGCGTGGAGACAGCCAAAATACAGACGGTTATGCGATGTTTTTGATTTGGACGTTAAGAATACTTACTTTTATTGCCATTGTTTACGGAGTGTATGTAGTGATCAGTATTTTGATGGGCAAAGATGGAGCCTGGTTATTTTACCAAAAGTCTGATAAAAAGGCCTTGAATTACGGAATTACTGAAGAAAATTTGAACACTAATGATTTTACCAACCTTTTTCAGGAAGCAAAGTTGGCAGGTGACTTTAGATTGGCCGTCAGATACAGATATTTGTTGCTTTTGCAACAACTTAATACTAATGGGGATATAAAATATCATGTTGAAAAGACAAATAATGACTATAGCTACGAAATAAAAAATAAAGAACTTTCAGATTTATTTACCTATGTATCTTATATTTATGATTATACTTGGTATGGTGCATTCTACATATCAGATCATGAATTTAACAGGGCATTAAGCGCCTTTGATAAAACTGCTAAAATGATGTGAAATGAAAAAAAATACACTGGTTATCATCAGCATCATGGTTTTTTTTATTGCATTGTTTGCATTACTCTCACCTTTTAGCCCAAGGGTAATTGACTGGAAACCTTCATTCAATACCAAAGATAAAACGCCTCTTGGTTTGTTTGTTTTGGATAGCGAAATTGACTCTTTACTGGGCAATTATGTTGAAAGATCCAAGGTATCATTTGATGACTATTTTTATGATGGAATTTTCGAAGATTCATTCCATTATGATTATTGTTTTCTCTACATCAATCAGGAGTTTAAATTAAGTCATAAGCAAACAGAAAAATTATGCAAATTTATAGAGGAAGGAAATAGCGCCTTCATTAGTGCGGTCTATTTGCCACAAATACTAAAGGATACGTTGAACATTGATTTGTATAGTTTAGGATATCAGAATCCCATAAATGCTAAATATGACTCTATCACACTAATCACCACTGTGGGAGCACAAATTAAAGATTCAATTGTTTCTAATACTGCAATAACCGGATCTAATTTTTTATCTTTTGATACATGTAATAGTACGATTTTTGGAAGTGTTAGGAAAGGTAACTCTACAAAAGCAAATTTTATTAAAACCAAATTTGGCAAGGGATATTTTTTTATACATCTTGAGCCTGCAGTTTTTTCCAATTATTATCTTTTGCAAAAAGATTTTCATAAATATGCCGAGGGTGCATTATCGTATATACCTGATTATCAGAATGTCATATGGTCATTAGATAACCAGACTTCTAAGGTAATTTCTGATTCTCCATTCAGATTTATACTTTCACAGCCGGCATTGAAGTGGGCATGGTATCTACTGACAGCAGGAATACTTACTTTTGTCATCTTCAATATAAGAAGAGGCCAAAGAGTGATCCATCATCAACCATTTCCGTTAAATACTTCTGTCGAGTTTGCTAAGACCATAGGTAATTTATACTTTCAGGAAGGTGATATTAGAAACATAATGAATAAAAAAATATTGTATCTACTGGAAAAAATCAGGTCGGACTATAATTTAGCAACTGATATGCTGGATGAAAAATTTAGTAATTCGCTGCACCTTAGGTCAGGGAGAGATATTAAAACAATTGAGAGGATGATACTTTTAATCAATAAGCATCAAAAATTTGACTATAATTGTACATCTGATGATCTAGGCAGGCTAAATACAGCCATTGAAAACTTTTATAATTTGAAATAATGGAAGATAACCCACAAGAAGAGCCACTACAATTTGTAACGCGTATTGACATGGCGCCATTACAACAACGATTGACTGAAATAAAAATAGAAATAGGAAAAGTTATTGTGGGGCAGGATAGACTTATTGATCTTATGTTGGTCTCACTGCTTGCTAATGGCCATGTGTTATTGGAGGGTGTCCCCGGAGTTGCAAAAACAATAACGGCTAAATTAGTAGCAAAAACATTGCAAACGGGTTTCAGTAGAATACAGTTTACACCTGACCTTATGCCGTCAGATATTTTAGGGACTATGGTCTTTGACGTTAAAAAGTCAAACTTTGAATTCAGGAAAGGGCCTATATTTTCAAATATTATACTCATAGATGAGATCAACCGTGCACCTGCAAAAACTCAGTCAGCTTTGTTTGAGGTAATGGAAGAAAGACAGATTACCTTAGATGGCACTACGCATGTTATGTCCGCTCCTTTTTTGGTCGTAGCCACTCAAAACCCAATCGAGCAGGAAGGAACGTATAGATTACCGGAAGCACAACTCGATCGGTTTTTACTAAAAATAGAAATAGGTTATCCATCAAAAGATGATGAGATAGAAATCATCACCAGAGAGCATCGTATGATTCAAGGTACAAAACTTGATGAAATACGACCGCTTATGTCGCAGGACGAGATTAAGCATTTTCAAACCTTGGCGCGGCAGGTAATGGTAGATCCGCAGATACTGTCTTATATAGCAAGTATTGTGGTCAACACCAGAGAAAACGCATTACTTTATCTGGGAGCCTCGCCAAGGGCATCTATAGCTTTGCTTAATGCCGCCAAAGCCCATGCAGCACTGAGCGGTAGGGATTTTGTGACACCTGATGATGTAAAAGTTCTGGCTTATGCCGTCCTGGGCCATAGAGTAGTAGTATCGCCGGAAAAAGAGATGGAGGGCATTACATCAAGTGTAATAATACGGCAGATAATTGACTCTGTAGAAGTGCCAAGATGATTAGCCTGTTAAGAAATATAATAAAAAATCTTTATATCCATTCCAGATTTTATTATTTTGGTATAGGAGTAATAGTTATTTTTTTGGTTTCTTTCTTTCTGCCATTTGTCTTTTTGCCTGCTCAGCTTTTATTATTTGTATTACTTATTTTTACTTTGTGTGATATCATTATACTTTTTAATACAAACACTGGTATTTATGCTGAGCGAATATTAGCCGGTAAACTTTCTAATGGGGATGAGAATCAAATTAAAATTAAAATATCCAATTATTATAGGTTTACCATTCATGCTGAAATTATAGATGAGATACCCCAAGAATTTCAGATCAGGGATTTTTTTATTGAAACAAAATTGTTGGCGTCGGAAGTTAACATTATACCCTATTATTTAAGACCCACATTTCGGGGCGTTATAAATTTTGGTAAAATCCATATTTATGCGATGTCACCGATAAGATTGGTAAAAAGGCGTTTTTCTTTAGGATCTAATGAAAATGTACCAGTCTATCCCTCAGTAATACAGATGAGAAAGTATGAACTAGCGGCATTTACTAATAAGTTGTTGAATCATGGTTATAAAAAAGTAAGAAAGCTTGGCCATACGATGGAATTTGAAAAGATAAAGGAGTATGTACCCGGAGATGATTTCCGGACAGTAAATTGGAAAGCTACATCAAAAAGCAATAGGTTAATGGTAAACCAATATCAGGATGAAAGATCCCAATCAGTATATTGTATTATTGATAAAGGCAGGCTAATGAAAATGCCTTTTGAAGGACTAAGTTTACTGGATTATGCTATCAATACCTGCCTTATTATTTGTAATATTGTAATAAGAAAACAAGATTATGCCGGTTTTTTTTGCTTCTCCCGCAAAGTGGAAAATAAAGTAGTCGCCGATCGACGGGGGGGACAGCTTGAGCGAATTATGGAAGCACTTTATAATGTGCGTACGGATTATTTTGAGTCTGATTATGGGAGATTGTATACTGAAGTTAAAAAAAATATTTCTCACAGAAGCCTTTTACTGCTTTTTACAAATTTTGAGACAATGGATAGTCTGCAAAGACAAATCTCTTATCTCAAAGCTATGGCCAAAAGTCATCTTCTTATTATCATCATTTTTCAGAATACAGAACTTGAGTCATTGATACATACACCTGCAGACGGTATTCAAGAGATATATGACAAAATAATAGCCGAAAAATTTGGTTTCGAAAAAAAGCTAATAGTAAGCGAACTCAAAAAATATGGGATTCAATGTATACTGACGAAGCCTGAAAACCTTACCATTGACGCATTAAATAAATATTTGGAAATTAAGGCTCGTGGGATGATGTAAGAAAAAAAATAACTCAATATTTTATAATTTAATCCATTTTTCATTTTTTAATTTTTAAATCGCACATTTTCAAAGATTTAAAAATTAGAAGTAATTTATAATAATTTTTTTTGACCGTTAATAAATCAACTAAAGTTTTACTTTTGTGCCAAATAAATTGATTATGAAGTTTGTACATCCTGCCATATTTATATTTCTTTTTTTTATAGCAGGTATTTTATTTTATAAAAATG
>JAYTNJ010000334.1:0-1677 GCA_043748345.1 Saprospiraceae bacterium | reverse complement strand
GTCGCCATCATTTTCAACTCAGCATCGAATGGTATCTCACCTTCTCTTTTATTCTTTTTCTGGATATCCTGATAAGAAGTCCCCGATGTATTGGCCAACTGAAGGAGTGCTACTTCTACAGGGTCACCGAGTGCCTTTTCTTTTTTCTTACCCTGGCTTATAGACGCATTATTGCACAGGGCACCTACGATTTTTAATAAATCAAAGTTGTGCTGACTCTGAATAATGGTGTCACCTTTAAATTTTAAAGTTTTGTTTTCGATACTTGCCTGTACCGTTTCTTCAGGAAAACAAAGGGTGTCCACATAAATCTTATTTTCAGTCAAAGTACCTGTTTTATCTGTCAGAATGACATTTGTACTGCCCAATGTTTCAACAGCTGAAAGGTTTTTTACAATAGCACCTCGTTTGGCCATTAAAAGCATACCATAAGATAATGCAATCGTAGCCACAATTGGTAGTCCCTCAGGAAATGCAGCTACGGCCAATGCAATAGAAGTTTCCAGAATTAATAACCAGTTTTTTCCTTGTATAAAACCAGTAGTTGCGAATATGGCGGTCATAAATAACATAATCCATATCAGCTTTGTACTCAAAGCAGCAAGTTTTTTATCTAAAGGTGTTTCAGTAGCTACTGCACTCTCTACCAAAGCAGTAATTTTGCCAAGTTCAGTATCTTTACCTATCCCGGTTATCACCACTTTTCCGTGGCCATTCATGACAGATGACCCCTTAAATACCATATTGACCTGATCACCTAATGCCATATTCTCAAACACCGGCTCAATATTTTTAAGTGTTGGCAAAGATTCACCTGTCAGAGATGATTCGTCACATTGCAAAAGATTTGACTCCACTACTCTACCATCTGCAGGAATGATATCACCGGACTCTAAATCTACCAGATCACCAGGAGCAATTTTTTCAGCATTTATTTCATGTAACTTGCCTTCTCTGATGACCCTGCAAGTAATAATATCCATTTTCTTCAGTGCGTTCATGGACCTGCGAGCCTGCATCTCTAAAAAAAAACCTATCAATGCATTGATAAAAAGCACTATAGAAATGGCAACGGCTTCGATATAGCTATGAAAATAAAGAGATATAAAAGCAGCAAATGCCAGTAAATAGACTATCGGACTTTGAAATTGTTTCAGCAGGACTAACCAAAAACTTTTTGGTGGTTTCAATACAAATCGGTTCAGCCCAAACTGAATATTCCTGTGACTAGCCTTGGATGTGGTCAATCCTTGATGTTTATCCACATCAAAAGCTAATAAAATCTCATCTACAGATAAGGTGTGTGGGTTATTGATAGGATATTTTATATGCATTAGTCAAATTTTTAGACATCAAAAAAAATCATTATAAATCCAAAGTGAAGTAAAAAATTGAACATCTTGCTTATATAACTAAACACAACAATTTTGGTACTCGTTTTAAAAAAGTATCAAAATATTTTGGCAAAACAAAGAAAAATAAATCAGATATTTTTTTTACAAAAATATAGTATAAATTCGAAAAAAAATGATCCAATATAAAAAATTCATGACATCAAATGAAAATGACCTTGATTTATATATAGTTACCCCCAATGTTCGGACAGTTTAATCTTAATTTATAATAAATATATTATTATTTATTATTATATGTTTCTTTTCTTTTTTTGTTACTTTT
>JAYTNJ010000333.1:0-5527 GCA_043748345.1 Saprospiraceae bacterium | reverse complement strand
TGCTGATTTTCAGTCATTGCATTGTATGTTTCATTGTACAACTCTTTTCCTATGTTCAAAACTTTTTTACCTGCTTTACCATAAATACCAGCTATGCTTTTTGTGGTCTTGATTGAATTATCAATTAATGCTCCACCAGCTTTTGCAAGAATTTTTGAAGTCAGTTTTCCGGTTTTGATTACTTTTTTAAGGGTTGAACTATCAGTAATGTCTTCTAACTTATCTGTTACAGATTCAACAGCTTTTTTTACTTCTTTTTTTGCTTTGTCCACAACAGAAACAGGCTTTACAGCTGCTTTCTGAACTGTTTTACTTACTACAGCACTTTTTTGAGTAACTATACCTTCTACTTTGGTAGCAACTTTAGCAGCACCTTTAACTATCGGTTTTTTTACAGCTGTTACAACTTTTTTAGTTTCTACAGTCATAGCTTGTACAGGATTATTAGTGTTCACTTCCATGATAATTTTAATTTGTGTGATTTAATGATGCAAATATATGATCTGAAAGTTACAAAAAAGTTACACGATTTGTGGTTGATGTTTTTTGTTAGGAATAATCTATTCTACTATTTTGTTCCTACTATTTTTTCATACAGCCTTCTGGTTTCAGGGAGTGGTTTGAGAGCCATCTTCTCCCACAAAACTTTTTCGCAAACCTGATAGGTTTTTATGGCCATGGGTCTGTTGCCTCGGGCAAAAAATGCAGCCATCTGTAGGCGGTATGCGTCTTCCCACGTGATATCTGCAAGCAAGGCCTGTTGGCAGAGTTGGATACTTTCAGCGGGATTGCTGTCAATGAGCAACTCAGCCAGTGAGATGCTGGCGCTCAAAAACATCAACTGCAGCCTTTCACGCTCATCGGCGGACCAATCTTCAAATATTCTGTCGGGCAGGAATGTGCCTGCATGCAGAAGTAACGCTTGCCTGAATGCTTCCTGAGCCAACACAGGATCTGTCTGGATATAACGGTTACCGATGGAGATTAGTGATTCAAACGCATAACTATCTACCCATACGGAGTCAGTGATCAGTTTATAAGTATGACCGTTTCTTTCGATAAATCGAGGCTCTGAGTGGCTTTTTTTGTCAGGTTCGAGTACTTTATGGATACCGTGCATGGCTACTTTAAAACCCTGATCATCCATATCATCCTCCCACAGTCTGTCTATAATCTGCTCTTTGTGCAATGCTTTCTGACGACACGATATCAGCATGAACTGCAACAATTGTAAAGATTTATCTCTTTTCCAGACTTTAGGCGATACTTTTTTATTTTCTACGATTACTTCAAAGTTGCCCAGAGTCTGAATGATCACCAGTGCACTTTTCTTTTTTGCCAAAATTTCAGCAATGGTAGTTTGGTCCATTATGAAATTATCTTTTTTTAGTGGCCTTTATACTATCGATTTTGGATTCGATGGCTTCAAGCCTTGTTGTCAGTTGATCCAGCTTTTCGATGATTTCTGCTTTTGAGGCCGGGAGTATATTGTCAAGCTCAAGTTTAGTGCCTATGGTATCTTCTATTTTCTGGCCTATAGCATCAGAGATATTATGTATTTGCTCCTGGATCTGGTCTTGAAGATGACCAGCTTGTTTTTTGGGATCTTTGATAGAGTCCATGACGAGTTTTGGAGTGACAATAGCTACTTTTTTCCAGAAATCAAAACTTTTAGCCAAAATTCCTTTTCGGGTATCATCCGGCTTATCCTCTACGGCTTTCATAGTCATGGATGTCAATTTTTGCTGTACAAAAGTCTCGGCGTCTTCAAAATTTGAAAACCTGGCTTCGTCTCCGGACTGAACGTGCCTGATATTCCCCCGCCATTCTATTTGATGTTCGCCGCCATCGGCTTCAAATATTTTTTGAGACAATCTTAATACAAATGATGCGGTTTCTTCTTTTTTATTTGCCATGGTCAAATTGTTTAATAAATGAATGATTTTTTTTTCCCTGTACCTATAAATAAATATTTTTCTGCACGGATAGTTCCGGAATGGAACCATGTATTATCAGAATTATATAAAATAGATCAATAAATGTGTTTTATAATTAATAATGATAGCCACCCGCTAAAATTATCAATCAGTCAATATGAATATTTCCTCCTTTTCCGTATTTTTACATTTTGGATTATATTTCATTTGTATGAATGAAATAAGACATTAAATAATTTTCAACAAAATGTTTGATAAAATACTGGAAAGTCTGGCTAAAGAAACGTTGACCCCTATTTCGGGAATGGATGCCACTTTTTTATATACGGAGACACCTACGAGCCCCATGAATATTGGATCGGTCATCGTGATAGACGGTTCTATTGATTTTCAGACATTCAAAGATACGGTACATTCACGGATTCATCAGTTTGCAAAACTCAGACAAAGACTGATTTATGTACCTATGTCCATAGACTATCCGTACTGGGTGGACGATCCTAATTTTGATATTGACCTGCATATCAAACATATAGCTTTGCCAAAACCCGGCAGTTGGAAAGAGCTCAGAAAAACCGCTTCACAGATATTCAGCGAACCATTTGATCAGAATAGGCCTTTATGGTCTATGGTGTTTGTGGAAGGGTTGGATACTTTGCCACAGGTACCTCCGGGATCTGTAGCAGTTATATCTACTATTCATCATGTGGCTGTGGATGGCGTAGGGGGGGCTGGATTACTAAGTTTATTTCTTGATTTTACACCGGAGAAAGTGGCTATTCCACCTCCTCAACCTTATACACCGGCTCCACTTCCCAATCACATACAGCTCATTGTCAACAGTACGATGAGTTTTGCCAAAGATCCTTTTAAGTTTCCGAAAATTATATCCAATACACTCAAGGCAACTATCAGGGCCGGCGTCCTTTCTAGAATGCAAAGCAGCGAATTGCCAACAGCTCCATTTACAGCCCCTCCCACACCGCTGAATGGAATTATTTCGGGGGTGCGGAAATGGAATTCTGCCATATTATCGCTGCAAAGGATACAGCAAATCAAAACTGTGATGGGCACTACGCTCAATGATGTATTGCTTGCTATTTGTTCCGGAGCACTCAGACGATATCTGGATGAAAAGGGCAAATTGCCGGAAAAATCTCTGGTCTCCCTCGTACCTATTTCTACCAGAAACAAAGATGAAAACAATACAGACAACCAGATTTCAGCCATGCTGGTGCAGATAGCTACAAACGTAGAAGACCCAATAGAAAGACTGGAAACCATACACGAGAACAACAACAGAGGCAAAAATTATCAGGGGGCCATAGGTGCCAAAACTTTGGCTGGCATGGCTAATGCTATACCTTTTGGTATTGCTAATCAGGCAGCAAGACTATATTCCAGATATAAGATCTCAGAGTTTCACAAGCCTATATTTAATGTTGCAATCACTAATGTACCAGGACCACAAACGCCTTTATATATCAATGGCCATAAGATGATTACCGTCATGGGTGCAGCGCCAGTTATTGATGGTATGGGTCTGATTATTACCATATTAAGTTATGATGGTCATATCACTATAAGTCCTGTCTCAGATACCAACTCCATGCCTGATCTTGATGAGTTTACCATCTTTATCAGAGAATCAGCCAACGAACTGGAAGCGGCAGTGATCGAATATCAGAAAAAGAAAAAAAAGGCTTTACCTAAGCGAAAAGTAAAACCGGAATCAGATAAACTATTCGCCAATCTGGATAAATTTTTAAAGTCAATGCCTGATAACGGCAAACCTAAAAGTGGTGTATTTCAGTTTAAGATCAATGGGGATGAACTTTCTGAATGGGTGGTGGACATCAGCACATATCCTGCTACTGTAAAAAAAGGAAATTCTGAATCTTCGGATGCTACTTTTACCATAAATGAAGAACATCTCGATCGAATAGCAGCCGGAAAGCTGGATGTACAGACAGCCTTTATACAGGGCAGACTAAAAATTGACGGTGATTTTGAACAGGCGATGCGCATGGGTAAGATTCTGGGAAAAATGATTGCTGCAAAACATTAAAATTCAATGCCGTTTAGTTAAGGATTCATCGGTGGGCTCTAATATTTTAACAGAAGGATTTAGTATGATTAAAAACTAATTTTTCTTTCTTAAAAAAACGACATTTCATTAAAATTACCTCAGACATTTTCAGATATCCATTTACTGATCATTTGTTCAGCTGCGGCGATATCATCATGCATTAGCCGATCTTCCTCCAGAGCCGGTATTGATGCTCTCACTTCATGTATCATTGCTTCTAATTTCTCAGATGACCTCAAAGGTCTTCTGAACTCAAAAGCCTGAACTGCTACTAAAAGTTCGATCGCCAGTATTGATTTCAGATTTTGCAGGACACGGTAGGCTTTGGTAGCTGCATTTGCGGCCATACTGACATGATCTTCCTGGCCTTTGCTCGAGACTATAGAATCAATTGAAGCCGGAGTACAGTATTGTTTATTTTGAGATACAATAGACGCAGCGGTATATTGTGTGATCATAAAACCGGAGTCTATGCCAGGATATTTGGTGAGAAATGCAGGCAAATCCCTGTCACCATTGATGAGTTGATACGTTCTCCTTTCAGAAATGCTTCCCAGCTCAGCCAGAGCGATACAAAGGTAATCCAAAACGAGAGCCAATGGCTGGGCATGAAAATTGCCTCCACTTAGTATTTTATCGTCTTTGTCAAAAACATTGGGATTGTCGGTAACTGAGTTTATTTCCGTATTGATTATATCTGATGCGTGAGCTATGGCATGGTAGCTTGCTCCGTGTACCTGAGGCACACATCTGAAAGAATATGGATCCTGTACACTAAATGTCTTTTTGGACCTTATTTCACTATCCGACAGATATTCATAAATTTCTTTGGCTACCAATATTTGACCTGAATGAGGCCTGATTTTGTGCAATAATGGGTCAAAAGGAGCGATATCACAAATAAAGGCATCCACGGAAAGTGCTGATATTTTATTGGCAATATGCAAAAGGTTTTCAGCTTCGGCGACTATGTGAGATGCATAAGCTAGTGAAAATTGTGTGCCGTTGAGTAAAGCCAGGCCTTCTTTTGATTTAAGGGTGATTTTATCAATTTCGCATTTTTTTAATGCAAATCCAGAATCTGTTTTCTCTCCACGATAATACACTTCACCTACTCCTAAAAGTGGAAGAGAAAGATGGGCTAGCGGGGCAAGGTCACCTGAGGCACCGAGAGAACCCAACTGGTATATCACTGGGGTAATACCTGCATTGTATATATCGACCAGCTTTTCTATCAATTCTACCCGAATACCCGAATATCCAAAAGACAGATTAATTATTTTTAACAAAAGTATTTTCCGGCAAATATTTTCCGGCACCAGTTCGCCTGTACCACAGGCATGAGAGAGTACAAGATTTTTCTGAAGTTTTTCGAGATTGGTTTCAGAGATTATGACATTGCACAAAGATCCGAATCCTGTATTAATGCCATAAATTACATTTGATGGGTCTGCCAGTTTTTTCTCAAGATACAATCGGTTGTCTTGGATCCTGTTCTTGA
>JAYTNJ010000332.1:0-3852 GCA_043748345.1 Saprospiraceae bacterium | reverse complement strand
TGAAGAGCAAATATATAAATTATCTGTAAACTAGTTTTTTTCAGAGACTTATAATTTGCTCTTTTTTAATGTTTTATGTTTTTACCCCGAATTGCTGGTTAAATAATTAAATTTGCAATTCTATTAATAAAAGATCAGCTTGGCTGCCATAATTGACGTCATCATTCCTGTATATAATGAAGCTGATTCTATCGGTAAAGTCCTCAATGAAATTCCAAAACATCTTGTTCGCAATGTGATTGTTTGTGATAATGGCAGCAACGATGGAACCGGAGAAATAGCTGGACTTGCGGGAGCAATAGTTGTATCACAACCAGTGAGAGGTTATGGAAATGCATGTCTGAAAGGAATGGAATATGTTGCATCACAGTCTGTTATACCTATTATATTGGTTTTTCTCGATGGTGACTATTCGGATTACCCCGAAGAAATGACGTTGCTTTTACACCCTATAATAGCAGGTAATGCGGATCTTGTCATCGGATCCCGCGCATTGGGGCAGATGGAATCTGGGGCCATGATGCCTCAGCAGATTTTTGGCAATTGGCTTGCCATATCGCTTATTAGAATGATTTATAAATATCATTTTACTGATCTGGGCCCATTTCGTGCCATAAAATACGACAGTCTTTTGAAAATGGAAATGGAGGACAAAACTTTTGGTTGGACAGTGGAGATGCAGGTAAAAGCAGCCAAAATGAAATTAATAACAGAAGAAGTACCTGTGCGATACAGGAAGAGAATAGGCAAATCAAAAGTTTCGGGAACAATTAGGGGGACAATATTGGCAGGGCACAAGATATTATGGACTATTTTTAAACTTCTATGAAATGGATGTGATGGTTGTTGTGGGATATTTATTATTCATTATTTACACTGTTGCCCTTTGTTATGTTACATTTTTTTGCTTAATGCAGCTTCATCTGTTATTCAAATATTTACAGATAAAAAAAGTATCAAACTTAGACCTTGAGAATGGAAATAGGAAGATTGAATTTCCTATGGTGACTATCCAGTTACCCGTTTTTAATGAAAAATATGTAGCCGCAAGATTGATAGATAATATCATGCAATTGCAGTATCCGAAGGAAAAGCTTGAAATACAGATTCTTGATGACTCAACCGATGAAACGAGAGCTATTGTCGAGAAAAAGGTTTTGGATTATAAAAATCAGGGTTTTTTAATCTCGTCTTACCATCGGGAAAACCGTTCAGGATTTAAAGCAGGAGCATTGAAGGAAGGAATGAAATGGGTCACTGGAGAATTCATTGCCATCTTTGATGCAGATTTTCTGCCAGAATTTGATTTTTTGGCAAAAACAATGCCATCATTTGATGATCCTGAAATTGGGGTAGTACAGACAAGATGGGAACATATAAATCAGAAAGATTCTTTGCTTACGGAAATGCAGGCATTTCAACTCAATGTCCATTTTACTGTGGAGCAGCAAGGAAGGTATAATGCTGGATATCTTCTCCAGTTTAACGGAACGGCAGGAGTATGGCGTAAAAAATGTATAGAAGATTCGGGAGGATGGGAAGCAGATACATTGACAGAAGACCTAGATTTAAGTTATAGAGCGCAGTTGAAGGGATGGAAAATCAGATATATGGAAGAAGTTACGTCTCCGGCTGAACTTCCCGGTGATATTAATAGTCTTAAATCCCAGCAATTCAGATGGATGAAGGGTGGTGCTGAAACTGCCCGAAAAATGATACCTAGAGTCTGGGGTTCAAATATTAATATAGCCCAAAAGATTCAGGCAACGGTCCACCTTCTCTCCAGTTCGATATTTTTATTTGTTTTTATATTAGGTATATTTAGTTTTCCACTTTTGTTCTTTCTGAATCCTTTGGGTATCCCTACGGGTAATTTTACAATATTTTTTATTTCATTACTGGCAATTATTATTGTTTATTTTGTTGCCAATGTTCAGGTTGCCTGGCCGAAAGAAAATAAACTCAAGTTGACATTAAAATTTATTGTACTTTTTCCTATTTTTCTTGCTTTGTCAATGGGGTTAGCTTTTCATAATTCTTTCGCGGTTTTACAAGGCTTTATTGGGAAAAAATCTTCTTTTATTCGAACACCAAAGTATGGAAATCAGCAAAACAAAAATGTAATATCCAAAACCAGCTATTTTTCAAAAAAAATGGATTGGATATCTATAGGCGAAGGATTATTGAGTCTTTACTTTTTCTTTGCTGTGTATTATGGTTGGAATCATGATATGAAAGAATTTATTTTATTTCACATATTACTGGCTTTCGGTTATCTCACATTGTTTTTATATGCAATCAGAAGCAAAACAACCGGGTGAAACATCCGCCGACTCTTTTAAGTATATTTTACTTTGCCTGAGTTTTGTCTTTTCTGTCACAAGTATTGAAGTATTTTTTGGCCAGAAGGATTTCTTTACTGTATTTCCTTTTTACTCACTTTCGTTTCTATTATTGCTAGTTCTGTATTTTTCAAAATGCTCTATCAGATACGCCATAGGGGCAGGAATCCTGGCCAGAATTGTTTTGATATTTATTTTCCCTGGTTTTTCTGATGATGTATTTCGATTTTATTGGGATGGTAGATTAATAGTTTCAGGCATATCTCCCTATGGTATATTACCTTCGGATGTATTAGGTATGAAAGTGCCGTTGCTTAATGAGGCTATATTCGAAAAGTTAAATTCTCAAAATTATTACACAATATATCCACCTGTTAACCAGGTTTATTTTGCTTTAGGGGCTTACTTTGGGGGCATCAAATTTGCTGTAGCTGCGATGAAAATATTAGTACTGGCCACCGAGCTGATAGGTTTGTATTACTTATTGAAAACGTTTCATAGGTTGGAAATAAATTCAAGGTATGTTATATTGTATTTTCTTAATCCTTTGGTCATTTTGGAAGGTGTAGGAAACCTACATTTTGAAGTAGTAATGATAGCTTTGTTATGTACATCAATGTATTTCATATTTAATGAAAAAATCATCAAAGGAACATGTATTTTGGCATTAAGTATTGGGGTCAAGCTGCTTCCTTTGATGCTTTTACCCTACTTTTTTTTCAAGATGTCAGGCAAACAAAAGAATATATTTTTTCTCTCTCTGACCTTTTTTCTAAGCATTATTTTTTTGCCGTTATGGCATGATCTAGCTTCTTCAAGTTTTCTGGATAGTATAGATTTGTATTTTAGAAAATTTGAATTTAATGCAAGTGTATATTACTTATGGAGATATCTGGGAGAATTGATTTCAGGATATAATCTGATAAAGTATGTCGGGCCTGGTTTGGCATTGATCACCATTTTAATAAATATGGTAACGGCACTAAAAGATAAGACATATTCTATCCAAAGTTTTTTTAATTACGGGCTTTTGGTATGGACTATGTATCTTTTACTGGCTACTACAGTACATCCATGGTACATAATCAGTCTTCTTTTTTTTGGGGTACTTTCTGGTTTTAGATATCCTATGGTTTGGTCGTATCTAGTATTTATATCATATGCAAATTACAGTAATGTGCCATATTTTGAAAATCTATGGTATATTGCCTTAGAGTATGTTCTGCTCACTGCTTTTATCTTGTGGGAGTTTAATAGTGAGTTTTCTTTGATGGTAAATAAAGCATTTAAAAAAGTAACCAGTCTATAGAATATTGGCATAAAAAAAATCATTTGCCACAAAAAAAATCTATGACAAATGATTTTATATATATGCTTTTTGGATAAGGATTTTTTTAATCCTGTATTTCTGACTAACCTATATTACTATTTTGTTTAAACCATTTTTTCTTTGGTTTATTATAACCTCCTGATCCTGTAGAACCTGACACCTGATTACTTTGTCTTGGTG
>JAYTNJ010000331.1:0-10531 GCA_043748345.1 Saprospiraceae bacterium | reverse complement strand
GTTAAATAGGTTTAATTTAGGTGGTTTTAAACCTAGGTTAGCATTTGCCATCTGTATAATTGCTATATTATTTGTCCTAAGAATTATAAACTTTGATATTAATTTATTAGAGTTTAATAGTATTTCTCTTACAATCAATCAGATAGCGGAGATATTAAGTCTATTTAGTCTGGCAGTATTGTTTGATTGGATCATCAGCCATGTCGTAATTCGAAACAGGTTTCGCAAGAGAGAAATACCAGCAAGAAATTCTATAAAAAATGAAAAAAGTAACGAATTAAAAGCTACAAGCCTTGTTCGCTATGTCGTATATCTTTATATAGGACAAATATTACTGAAAAGATTGGATCTGGATATTATAATCATGCAAAGGATGATAAAAGGAGAATTGTTTACAATTCTGGTTACGGATATCATCATAGCTTTCATGATCATTTTAGTAGCAAAAGTGGTGGTTTGGTTTATTACACAGATTTCCTTATTCAGGATGTATAAAAACAATGATATGGATGAAGGCATACAATTTGCCATCAATCAATTAGTTTCATACTTAATTTATGTTTTTGCTTTTATTTTTGCAATGGATCGTATCGTCTCTGATATGAGTATCATCTATGGAGGAGCTGCGGCACTTTTAGTGGGTGTAGGACTAGGACTTCAGCAAACCTTCAATGATTTTTTTTCGGGCTTGGTCTTGCTTTTTGAAAGAAGTGTTACAGTCGGTGATATACTGGAGATAGATGGTCAGGTAGGACGTGTCTTAAAAATCGGACTTAGGGCTTCCAGAATTGAGACGCGAAATAGTGTTTCAATGTTGGTTCCTAACAGTAAATTGGTTAATCAATCTGTTATTAATTGGACTCACTCCGATAATGTGGTAAGATTTGAAGTACAGATCTCAGTTCCTTACGGTACTGACACTATTTTAGTCAGGGAGTTATTACTAAAATCACTTGACGTAAATGATGAAGTGCTTGATAAACCTACCCCATTTGTAAGATTAAGCGATTTTGGTGATAATGGGTTATCATTTTGTTTATTCTTTTTTTCTACACAAGGCTTGTGGGCTGAAGATGTAAGAAGTAATGTTAGATTTGAAATTGATAGGCTATTTAGGGAAAATAATATTAATTTGCCATTTTCACAAAGGGAAATACGCATTGCTAATATTCCTGTAAAAACTTAATCCTTATCTAATTTAAAATTAATTTTTAGCGAACGGGTATCAATGTTAAAGAATTGAAATTATTCCTCACAGCCATAGCCATACTGATATTAATTCTTACAGTAATTAACAAAATCAGAAGGAGGTTTCGGCCTTACCAGAAAACTGACGTAACTTGGGTGTATTTGGGTCTCATGATTTCATTATGTATTCTTATGGCCATGTTATATGGGTCATATATTTCGCCAAAAAGCGGATTTCAATCAAATATTTTGTTACCGGGGCTTCTTGTAATTATATTCTTTGATGTATTACGTCGAAGTAGAAAAAATTAATTTGCTCATCCTGTTAGTAATTCCGATTCTACTAATTAAATGTTTTATGTTAATATACAGTAAATTATATATTATTTAATATTACATGTTAATATTTTTTCAAAAATTAATACCCCAATTCTTGACAATACAATCATTTTACCCATATCTTTACACTTGATTATTTAGACTGAGAAGGCAAAATTTTTGTCTTATATTATTTATAACGATGAGGTGAGAGAAATGGCTCGATGACCCTCAGGCAACCTACAAAAGCAAGGTGCCAATTCCTTCCCGATTTTGGGGCATATAAACAAATGAATTTTCAATGAAGACTTTTTCCTTTTTTTTTAATTATCTCAAGAGTATTTCCAGGATAAATTTCATTAAATACTCATTATGTTGTTGTTGCTGTTGTTTCTTCTACTGTATACAACATAACTGAATAATTTTTCCAATCATAAGGCTGAATATTTCACATGTGTTGACGCTCATTTTTTGAGTATCTGTCGAATTATAATTTTCAATTAATTAAAAAATTTAAATCAATAAATTCTATTTTATGTCAAACAACAAAAATTACAAATTTGAAACATTGCAACTCCACGCAGGCCAGGTTCCTGATCCAACTACTGGTTCGAGAGCAGTACCCATTTATCAAACATCTTCCTATGTTTTTAAAAATGCGCAACATGGTGCCAATCTGTTTGCTTTAAAGGAGTTTGGTAATATTTATACTAGAATAATGAATCCCACAACTGATGTTTTTGAGCAAAGAATTGCTGCATTAGAAGGTGGTGTCGCAGCAGTAGCCACCGCGTCCGGCCAGGCAGCTCAATTTTTGGCTTTAAATAACTTTCTTCAAGCGGGAGATAACTTTGTCAGTACGTCCTATTTGTATGGTGGAACATACAATCAGTTTAAAGTAGCTTTCAAGCGATTAGGAATAGATGTTCGATTTACCGAGGGAGACGAAGCTCATTTATTTGAAGCACTAATAGATCAAAATACAAAAGCAATTTATCTTGAAACGATAGGTAATCCTAAATTTAACGTACCCGATTTTGAAGCCATTGCTGCTGTTGCTAAGAAACATGAGATTCCTTTAGTAGTCGATAATACATTCGGTGCAGCTGGATTTCTTTTCCGGCCATTTGACCACGGTGCAAATGTAGTAACTGCTTCTGCAACAAAATGGATCGGTGGCCATGGCACAAGTATAGGTGGAATAATTGTAGATGGAGGTAATTACAACTGGGGTAATGGGAAATTCCCTCAATTTTCTATGCCTTCAGAGGGATATCACGGGTTAGTATTTTCTGATATTTTTGGTGTTGACAATCCACTTGGATTGCCTAACATAGCATTCGCGATCCGAGTAAGAGTAGAAGGGTTAAGAGACTTTGGACCAGCTCTAAGTCCTTTTAATGCTTTTCAGCTTCTCCAGGGGTTAGAAACATTGTCGTTACGAGTCCAAAGAACTGTAGATAACGCCTTTGAGCTAGCGCATTGGTTAGCGGCACACCCACAAGTCGAGAGTGTCAATTATCCGGGGCTTGAAAGTAGCCCATATCATAAGCTCGCTAAAAAGTATTTGAGAAATGGTTACGGGGGAGTTTTAAGTTTTAATCTAAAAGGCACAAAAGCTGATGCTGAAGAATTTATAAATAACCTATCACTCATCAGTCATCTTGCAAATGTTGGGGACGCTAAGACATTGATAATACAACCATCAGCTACTACTCATCAGCAGCTATCAGAAGCTGAGCAGATATCAGCAGGAGTTAAACCCAATCAATTGCGTCTATCCATAGGTATTGAACATATTGATGATATAAAAAATGATTTGATTGAAGCGTTTAAAATTGTAAAAGAGTTGCAACTTGTTTAGTATAAGAATGCTTAATAATTAAATGCCCTTTAAAATTAATATATCGTGATGGAGGTAGATTAAAAATAAATTTTTTATTCTACTTCCATTAAAATCTGTTACCTGCGTCTTTTTATAAAAATAATATTTATCATTTGAAAACTCATGGCACACAAATATCTGAAAGAAAATTCCATAATAGTAAAGCAGGCGACCAAATGAAGTTTTTTCATTTTAAAGAATCCTTTGAACTTGAGTCTGGTGAGATTTTGCCGGAATTTGCACTTGCATATCATACTTTCGGACATTTAAATACTAAAAAAGATAATGTTGTATGGGTAATTCACGCTCTTACAGGAAGTAGTAATCCTATAGAATGGTGGCCGGGTGTTGTGGGAGATGATTGTGTTATTGACCCCCAAAAACACTTTATCATTTGTGCTAATTGTTTAGGATCACCATATGGGTCAACGTGTGCTTTATCAAAAGACCCAAGGACTGGTGAGCCTTATTATCATAATTTCCCGCTCATAACAATCCGCGATATTGTTAATAGTTTTGAGTTGCTGCGAATTTACCTTGATATTCAAAAAGTCAAACTTTTGACGGGTGCATCTTTAGGAGGCCAACAATGCTTGGAATGGTCTGTAATTTCACCTGAAATATTTGAAAATCAGCTACTTATAGCTACAAACGCCAAGCACTCCCCTTGGGGTATTGCTTTTAATGAGAGTCAAAGATTAGCTATAGTGGCTGATCAGACATGGAATAATAAAGAATCTAATGCCGGTGAAGCAGGGCTTTTGGCGGCAAGATCTATCGCATTGTTAAGTTACCGTTCATATAAAGGATATAATAAAACGCAAGTTGACGATGATGACAAGCTTGACGGATTTAGAGCTCAATCATACCAAAGATATCAGGGAGAGAAACTTATAAAAAGGTTTAATGCCTTTTCTTACTGGACCTTATCTAAAGCCATGGATAGCCACAATATAGGCAGGAATCGTGGAGGAATCGAGTCAGCCCTATCTTCGATCCAGACTAAAACAACCATACTTGGTATTGCAACAGATATTTTATTTCCAATTGAAGAACAAGAAATTCTTTACAGGTACATACCTAATGCCAGGCTTGATGTGATACATTCTGATTTGGGCCATGATGGTTTCTTAACTGAAAGCAGCAAGGTCACACAGGTAATAAAAGGGGTTATGGGTTGATTGAAAACAAAATTAGGATCTGAAAATAATATAATGAGCTGTGGTATAGAAACTTCTAAGGTAGGGGATTTTTGTGAACAAATATAATACTTTGCGGCTCTTGATTCGAAATTTCCATTTATATATAGGATTTATGAACCAGAATATTTCTCCTGTAACATGAAAGTTATTATTATTGAGTAACCTATAGAGTCGGTCGATACTAATACCGGTGGATTTAATTTCAAGTAACTCTTTGACGGTATTTTCATGCTCTCCGAATTTCTTAAATACCCATTTATAAACTTCTGAAGGTAATAAATGCAGCCACGGTAATTTGCTAAGAAACTTGTTCTTGCACATTTGTTGATGTCCACCAAAAGGCATGTACCAAGGTGGATATGCAAAAAAAATAGCACCATTAACATTAAGAAAATTCCTTAAATGTGAAATAAATTTTTCCTGATCCGGTATATGCTCTATCACATCTTTCAAGATGATGAGGTCAAAAAGTTCTCCAAACTCACTTTTAGGATCGGAAATTTCGTAAATGTTTTTATTTATAATTGAAAATTTATTTTGTTGAATTTCAATCTTTAAGAACTCTTTGGCTGACTCATATCTTGATACTGAAAGTTCCACTCCCACACCTATATTCCCATGATCAATAAAAGCTTTAAGAACACCAGCTTCCGCACATCCTATTTCCAAAACTCTCTTACCATTACATTCGAATACATGTGATTCTATAAATGGAATTATATATTCAGCTGTTACCTGACGCTGCATTTCAAAATACCTTTCTTTATCCAGATGAAAATCAAACATATTTGTTATTTATTTACCTTTAAAATTAGGCTTTCGTTTTTCTGTGAAAGCTGTAACTCCCTCCTTTGCATCCTGAGTTTCAAGAGTTAACCCAAAGTCCTGATGCTCTTTAATAAATCCGTCTGTATTCTTATCAAAATAAGAATTTATAAGTTGAATACAATGGTTTATGGCTATTGGGCCTTTAGTTGATATCTTATTTAAAATATCAATTGATTTTGCAACTTCTTGACCGGGTTCCACTACATGGGTTACTAACCCCAACAAAAGAGCTTCCTGCGCATTGATCATGTCAGATGTCAGTAACATTTCTGTTGCTTTACCCTTTCCTAAAAGTTGTATTAACCTCTGAGATCCACCATACCCAGGAACAAGACCTAGATTAACTTCAGGTTGCCCGAATTTTGCATTTGAGCCAGCAACTCTGATATGACAAGCCATAGCTAATTCGCATCCCCCACCCAAAGCAAATCCATTGACTGCTGCAATAACAGGAGCGTGAAATCTTTCAATTCTAAAAAATATATCCTGGCCTTTTTTTGACATGTAAGCACCAGTTTCTGCATTCAAGGATGAAAATTCTTTGATATCCGCGCCCGCTATAAAAGCCTTTTCACCTGCACCTGTTATTATCACACCCTTCACGTCATAGTCATTTTGATACTTTGAAAAAAAAACATCCAAAGCATTAAAAACAGCAATATTTAAGGCGTTAAGTGCCAGTGGTCGGTTAATTGTTAATAGATAGTACTTTTCGAGTTTTTCTATAATTAGAACGTTTTCAGACATATATGATGTATATTTTGTAAATAGAAAGAATAATTAAATAAAGCGAATCAAAAGTATTAGAAAGTTAAGCTTACATCTTAAAGCGTGTCATGTAATTGCCAAGCTTCACTGGTAAAGGTTTTTTTTACCTTTGATTTGAATGTTTCACTATTAGTGGTGGTGCAATCGTATCTGATACCTACCCTCTTTACCCCATTAGATTCTTGCCTAAAAACATCATATCCTGCTAATCGTACCTTTTTAGTCAATTTCTCTGCATTGCTTGAATCAATAAAGGCACCTACTATAATTACACAAATTCTAGACTCTTTACTTTTACTATTTATCGTATCTTCTGCCTCATTTATTACAGGAGCATTAACTTTTGATTTTATGATTTTTTTTGGATCTTTAGGGCTGATAACAGTTTTAATTGTTTCGGCTTCTTTTACAACAGGGTCATTATCTTTCTGCTCTAAAAGACTGCTATCTATCTTTTCGTATATGGCATTAGCATCATTTTCAATATCTTTTGAAATATTTTGTTCTGTTTTTTCAGAATTTTCATTGGTATGGTTTAGTCTCGAAGCTAACCACATTATTATAATTACTGATACAAAAATAGCAAGTAAGGCTGGCCACAAGAGCGAATGCAATGATTTTCCTACTGATTTTTGAATAGGTTGTTTCAAGTAATGAGTAAAATCTTCATCGTGCTTTATAATGCCTTGCTGAATAATTTTAGTGTTGATTTCTTTTAAGCCAGTATATCTGTTAAAGTCTTCTTTAGTTTTTTCAATAAAAAGATTATTTATCAGAGTGCCAAGCTCATTAAACTCAAATGGCACTTGATTAATTATTGAATTTGTATAATCTTTGACAATAAGGTTTTCAACTAAATGAGCATCGTCAACCAACATGCCATCTTCAGATAGTAACGTTGATAATAAGTAATCCCTATCTACAGAAGGTGAAAAATAAATTTTTGATTTTGGGGGATATAAAATTTCATAGTTATTGCCAAAAAAAGCTTCATCAAACTGTAAAATGAAGGTACCCAGCTCAGGAACAGCCACACGACTGTGCTCCATGAGCATTTGATACAAGTATCTGGAATAAACCTGGTTTTGCATGAATAAAGTATGGTACCTTATTGAAATACTGAAATAACTATGCCAAACGCACCTATTAAGGTCAAAAGTATGTAATAATGTGTAAAATAACTAAAATATAGCTTGTGATCGCAAAAAGATATATATACGTTTACGCGGCTATAAAATCTTTTATTCATTTAATACGTTTATCCTTAAATTATTTCTCTATGAAATTTCTCTCCTACGGAGTAATGATATACATGCTGTTAGCTCTTATATGGTGGTCAATACTCTTGACACGAAATAACGAATTATTGTACCTTAAAAGTATTGAAATATTCAATTCAAAAATTGTAAATAGTCAGACAAAATCAAATATATCTTTTAGTTTTGACGAGGAAAATAAAATGCTGAAGAAAGATTATCTCAAGAAAAAATATATGATTTTAGGTGAGGGACTTGTTTTTGGTATTACTTTAATCATAGGGATTTGGTTTATACAAAAAGCATACATTCAGGAATTAGAGAATACAAAAAAGCAAAAAAATTTTCTACTTTCAGTAACACATGAGTTAAAGTCACCAATTACAGCGATAAACCTTGTTGCCGAAACTCTACAAAAAAGGAAATTACCATCTGATATTGCTTCAGAAATGTACGAAAGTATACTCGGTGAAACTAAACGTCTTGAATCATTAGTATCAAATCTTTTGATGGCAGCTAAGCTGGATAATACTTACACTTATAATTTTGAAAAATGTAACCTTGGTGAAATCGCTGAAAAAGTTATTAAGTCGATTAAAATGCGTCAACCTACAGCAGAGGTACTATTAAATGATACTTTGGGTAAACAAGTAGCGGATTGTGACAGAGAATCAATGATTTCAGTCCTTACAAATTTGATTGAGAATAGTATCAAATATTCTAATAAGCCCGCTTTTATCAAAATAGATATAGAATCAAAACATAAAAATATTGAGTTACGGGTCTCAGACTCTGGCTATGGTATCCCCGAGAAGGAAAAAAGTAAAGTAATGCAACAATTTTATCGCATAGGAAGTGAAGAGACCAGACAAACAAAAGGAACTGGCTTAGGCTTGTATATAGTAAGTAAAATAATTGATGCGCACAAAGGTAGTCTCAAAATCACAGATAACAAACCCAAAGGATCTATTTTCAATATAACTTTTCCGCAAAAACAAAGAGTATAAATGAGGATTTTATTGGTGGAAGATGAGGAAGAGATTAGAAAAATGATAAAAGTTAATCTTGAAATGGAGGGGTATGAAGTTATTGCAACAGCTAATGGACGCAAAGCGCTGGATTTAATAGAAAATCAATATTTTGATCTTCTAATCCTGGATGTTATGCTGCCTGAATGTAGCGGATTTCAAATATGTGAGCAGGTAAGACTAAAAAACTCAAAAGTAGGAATTATCATAGTTTCTGCTAAAGATACTTCTTCAGATAGAATTATGGGACTTAAATTAGGTGCCGACGACTATTTAACAAAACCCTTTAATCTGGAAGAATTATTATTGCGCGTAAGCAACTTGCTCAAAAGAAGTTCAGACGAAGGAGCAAAAGAAGCAGAATCATATTCCTGGGCAAAAAATGAGATAAACTTCGTTACTTATGAAGCAATTGGAGTATCCGGCAATTTTAAACTCACTAAAAAGGAAGTTTTATTGTTAAAACTCCTTATAGAAAGGACTAATGAAGTTGTTTCAAGACAGCAAATACTTCAAGCAGTATGGGGGTATGACGTGTATCCATCTACCAGGACTATTGACAATTTTATATTATCATTTCGAAAATATTTTGAAGATGATCAGCGAAATCCTGTTCATTTCCATTCTGTAAGGGGGGTTGGTTACAAATTTATCCCTTAAGTTTTTCAAGATATTCAGCTATATACCCATCTTTTCCCTTGTTTTTATATTGCATAATAAATCTTGGATGTTCCAGAGGGATTATATTTTTAAAAAAGTTAAATTCGTGATTAAGTTTTTTCAGATAAAGATAATTTTTCCCAGAACCGAGGCAGTAACATATTTCTGATTTTCCGCATATTGCTATCTGCTTATGGATATTTTCAATAATAAATGGCCTAACCGCAACTTCAAGCTCAATAGAATCGTAATAATTATAATTAATCAGTTTAGTACAGGTTCGTTTCACAAAACCTAAAGGACAAACTGAATTTATATAAAAATTTTCATAAAATAGTTTGGGCCCGCCATAAGAATTAATCATCTCATAAATAAAGACGGAAGAAGGTTCATGCGTAGAAAACCCATTATAAACAATACCACAATCGTCATTTAATCTTTTAGTGTCAGTGAAAGGAATACCAGTGGCTCCAGCCCCAAGTCGGCCAGGATTGATTCCAAGAATTAATGTTCTATTTTCGCTATCTGAATAAAACTTTCTATAAAATAATTCACACAATTTCCTTATCTCAAAACTGTCTCTAAAAGGATTCATTATGTCAATTTGATCAGGTAGCGTGCCTTCAAAATGTAAATTTTCGTAAAAGTCCAGAAAACTATCAGCAATAGTCATTTATGTAAATCTTAAACCAAAATCACATATGTGAAGGAAAGAAAGAGAAAAACAAGTCGGGACGACTGGATTCGAACCAGCGACCCCTAGCACCCCATGCTAGTACGCTACCACTTGATAAACAAGATATTATATATTAAATAAAAAAACCTGGTTTCATATATGGATACCTAAACAGATACTCATTTGAACAAAAAAAAAGAACTTTTTCTAATATATTTAACACAAATATAAATAGCATAATCGGATTTTACAAATAGTACTAACTAAAAAGATTTGTAAATGGGTTATCTCGAATTTAGTTGTTCAGCAATTTATAAGCTTTTGTAAAATTTTGTGTGAACTCTACCCTATCTTCCATAGCTACAAAACTTACTCTGATAATCGGTTTATCTGATATCTGAAGATAACCTTTGGATATTACTCTATAATCATAAAACTTATTGAGTTTCGATATTACGCCGTATAGCTTACTGTATTTTTTGTACCAAGTATGTAACCTACTTCTGTTATCATATATACATGTATCGTATTCTTTCTTTATAGCTGTAAAATCAGCGCTTACCGTTAATGCTTCTACTACATCACTAACGGGTTGGAATAAAAGTATAAATTTATCAAACGCTTGATGATCAATATAATTTTCCGCTATCTCCATAATAATGGGGCGATGTTTTTCAACCCATAGTTGAATATCTTCTATAAAATAGAAGTTTATTTTATCC
>JAYTNJ010000330.1:0-2359 GCA_043748345.1 Saprospiraceae bacterium | reverse complement strand
GATCCTTCCAAAACTGTTCCGTGTGGTCCTATCCAGGTGCCATCTCCAATTTCTACGTTTGGGCCTATATATGTATAAGGTTCGACAACAACATTGTATCCAAGTTTTGCCGAAGGGTGTATAAAACTTAAATTACTGATCATTTTTTCTTTTTACTATCTGTGCGGTCAGTTCTCCTTCAGAAACCAATTTATCACCTACAAAAGCCGTGCCCATCATTTGAACTATACCTCTTCTCATAGGGGCCATCAATTCCATTTTTAGAATAAGTGTATCTCCCGGACTTACTTGTGCTCTGAATTTTACATTTTCCATCTTAAGAAAGTAAGTATCCCACTGGCCTATTTCTTCCATCAGTGAAA
This sequence comes from Saprospiraceae bacterium, assembly GCA_043748345.1. Lineage (GTDB taxonomy): Bacteria > Bacteroidota > Bacteroidia > Chitinophagales > Saprospiraceae > OLB9. The sequence continues at coordinate 1,997 of JAYTNJ010000330.1, read as the reverse complement.
GAGCCAGTAGCCCTCCGGTCTGTGCCAGAGCTTCCATTTGAAAAACTCCCGGAAATACCGGATTACCTGGGAAATGTCCTTGAAAAAACTCTTCATTAATTGTCACATTTTTAACGCCAACTATGTGGGTAGATGTTAGTTCAATGACTTTATCTACAAGAAGAAAAGGGTATCTGTGAGGAAGCATTTTTTTAACTGCTTCAGTATCCATTAAAGGCTCTTTGTTTGGGTTGTATATAGGTCTTCCAGCATTTTTCCTTTGTTCCAAATACTTAGCTTTTAGTATTTTAGCCAATTTAACGTTTGATGTGTGTCCTGGTTTAGTGGCTATAATTTTAGCATGTATATCTCTCCCTACCAATGAGAGATCACCTATCAAATCCAATAGTTTGTGTCTTGCAGGTTCATTTCTATGTCTCAAAGGAGTGCTGCTGATGACACCATCCTGGATTGAAGCATTGGGCTTATTTAATTTTTTACGCAGATGTTCTATTTCTTGGGCACTAAGTTTTTTATCAATAATAACCAATGCATTGTCAATGTCCCCACCTTTGATTAATCCTGCATCAAACAAAAGTTCTATTTCGGAAAGAAATGCAAAAGTTCTGGAATCTGCAATTTGGGCTGCAAAATCATCCCTTCCTTTGATGCGAGCTACCATATCTCCCAATGAATCATCATTGAATTCAATTATTACATTAAGTTCTGCTTCGTCTGACGGATATATAGCATATTCTGATCCTGTCTCAGCATCAAAAAAGATAAACGTTTCTTTAATGATGAATGGTTCTTTAGTGCTTTCGGCATCTTCGAGTACTCCAGTTTCGGTAAATGCATTGATATATTGAGCACAGCTGCCATCGAGTATTGGTATTTCAGGTCCATTTATTTCTATCAAAGCATCTTCAATAGCCAGTGAGCTTAAAACGGCTAATAAATGTTCTACGGTAGATATGGAAGCTTCGCCAGATATTAAGGTCGTACCCCTGTTGGTAGTAAATACATTTGAAACGTCCGCATGAATTGAAACTGGCGGAACCAAATCTGTCCTGATAAATTTAATCCCACTTCCCACTTCTCCGGGGTTAATGACCATTTCGGAGCTGATACCTGTATGCAGGCCAATTCCATAAAAATTGATTGATTTTTTGATTATTCGTTTAATGCTCATATCATAATTGATGATCTAAGATTCATTTATTTTTTTGTTTTTCTTTAAAAATATCAAAAGATGTTTGCACTTCTCTTAATTGCTGGACAATTTCAGGAAGTTTTTTAAAATAAGCAAAAGATTTTAAATAATTCTGAAAGTCCATTGCTGGTGTACCGTACAGTTTGACATTTTTTCCTTTGACTGAAGATGAAATACCTGACTGAGCCTGGACCATGGTCCCATCTGCAATATGAATATGCCCTACCATACCTACTTGACCACCTATCAGACAGCCTGTCCCTACTTGTGTGCTTCCGGAAATACCTGCTTGTGCGGCTATCACTGTGTGTTTACCTACCGTAACATTGTGCGCTATTTGAATCAGGTTATCTAACTTAGCCCCTTCTTTTATGACTGTAGATCCGAATGAAGCACGGTCTATTACTGTGTTGCTACCTATTTCAACATCATCCTCAATAATAACATTCCCGGTTTGTGGTATTTTTAAATAATTACCATTTTCATCACGAGCAAAGCCAAAACCATCACTTCCTATCACTACATTTGCATGAATAACTGTATGGTTTCCAACCTCACAATTATGATAGATTTTAACTCCCGGATATAAGGTAACATTACTCCCAATTTTTACATTATCACCTAAAAAGACCTGACCGTAAATTTTTGTATTACTTCCAATTTTGACATTTGGCTTAATAATTACAAAATCATCAATAAATGTATTTTCACCGATAATAGCATCAGCAGATATCGAAGCTAACGATGAAAAACCTGGTCGCAAAGTAATAAATGAATTATATTTTTCCATTAATACAGCAAGCGA
>JAYTNJ010000329.1:0-11743 GCA_043748345.1 Saprospiraceae bacterium | reverse complement strand
TTAAATACTGATGTTAATTTTCTCTTTGTCATAAACAGCAAATTTAGTGTAAAAAAATTTATTTAACTTGCTGTCCGATTTTTGGGGGTAACTATAGATTACCAATGTAACAGGCCAGTTTGGCGGTCTCGCTGGTGCCATCGAGTCAGAAGGTGAAGATTTCAAAAACACGAAAATCTCATTTACCGCAGATGTCAACACCATCAACACCTCCAATGAACAAAGAGATACACATCTAAAAAGTACCGACTTTTTTGATAGCGCGTCTTTCCCTGAATTAGAATTTACGTCTGACGCTTTTAATGCTACTGAAGGAAAAGTGACAGGGCATCTTACGATCAAAAATGTGACTAAACCGGTAATTCTAGACGTAGAATATTCAGGTACCAATACTGATCCCTGGGGAAATCTAAAAGCAGGATTTTCTATAGGAGGTAAGATCAATCGCACAGATTTCGGCCTTACATGGAATGCAGCTTTGGAGACAGGCGGAGTATTAGTGAGTGAAGATGTAAAAATATCTGCAGAAGTGCAGTTTGTAAAACAATCGTAAGCATTACATTCCAGGTTTAACTGAAAGTTTGGTTATTATTATAGCCAAACTTTCAGTTAGTTTACAATTACCAGCTCCCGCCGCCACCGCCGCCAAAACCTCCACCTGAGCTACCTCCGCCACTGAAGCTTCCACCTCCGCCTGAACTTGCTGGCATGCTCGTAAAGACGCTCTGTATATCTCTGATGCCGCTATCAAAACTTGAGCCAAACTCAGAAGGGGAGAAAGTGTTGCCGTGATAATACATACCATAAGGGGCAACATACCATTTAGGCGGTTCAAGTAGTAAGCCGTCAAATTTTTTACTCCATTGTTTGGCATAGCCAAAAATCATAGCATAAGGCAGCGTTTTTTCAAAGTATTCAGGATCTTCTTTCAGCATTCGCTCTATCTTATCCTTTTCAGCAGCTTTTATAAACATCTTAAATCCAAGTACCTGCTGATAAAGATGTACGCCTTTTTCGTTTTTCTTAAGCATATAATTGGCAAAAATCAATCCCGCTACGCTACTTAAACCCAGACCAAGCCCCAAGGCAAATGATTCAAATACAAAACCAAGGAGCACACCAAGCACAGCCAGCCCTATGGCAATTCCGGCAGAGTATATCTGAAGTTTCATAGATACAGGATAGTAAATGCCCATAGTATTGAGGTGTGTCTTCAAAGATGTTTTGGCTGCTTGAAGATGCTCGTAAAAACTATTTTCAAGGCTACTTATCAATATCTTGTCTCCGTCAGAGAACAGACCGTCGAAAACTATGGTCTCATAAGGACCTGCGTTTGAGGGCAATTCCGAAATTTTAGTGAGTTCGTGATCGTCTTTGCCCCATGAATTAGGAATTCGTCGCATGGTGATATGACCATTATGTGCCCAGAATGGTAACAGGGCTAGAATATCCACATTATCGGCTTTTTCGTCGATGATGACTCCGGCCTCTGCAGGATTAAGATCTTTGGGTGGTACATACTGCACCATCCTAACGATAGGATAATCTTTGCCGTATCTGCTCCATGTGCGGAAAAAGAGTCCAGTAATGATTAGAAAAAGAGTACCGCCGATACTTCCCATTCCGTACTTTTCCCATAGAATTTCCCATTTTCCGGGTCTTTTGATATAGTTCAATGGCAAATTGATAGCAAGGGTCATACCTTCATTTGGCTCAAAGGCTTGAGTAGAATTGCCTTTAAAACTATCTAAAAAATACTCCACCGTTGCATTTTTGCCTTGTGTACCAGTAGCCCCAGTGTAAATGTAATAGTCGTTTTCTGTCATGGGCAAAGCCTCATCCAACTTTACGGAGTAGGATATCGAGTCAATAGGCACCGGCCATTGATCGCCTATAATATTCCAATAAAACTCGGTATGATCTTCCATAAAAAGGAAAGCTTTTTCCACTTTATAGGAAATATGGTACGTCTGCACACCTTCCAAAAAGATATCTTTATCTCCTATTTTGACGACATAATTATTATCTTCAGTATATGTTTTAAATCGATACCCCTCCACTTCAACGTCATAAATACGGATTTTGACTTCTTCACCATTAATCCTGTACATGTATGGTATATTTCTGAATATTCCTCTTCTAGGCTCAGAAAACTCAACGGTGATAGTTTCATTTACTTCAAACATGCCCTCGCTGCCAAATACTTTCATATCCACCTTGTAATCCCGGATGACGAAGTATTCAGCCCTACAGATAGTAGTTGCCAAAATTAAAAATACAACAACAGCAAATTTTTTATAAAGCATGTGGGGTTTCTGTTAACTGATTAATTTAAAATGAATAAGAGTACACTTTAAAAGCTGTCAAACAACCTATAAAATGTACCCTTACCTGATCAATATTTTGCTTAAAACTTTACTTCAACATTCTGACGCTCAGCATCATTTTCGATCTCAAAGAAGTCAAATTTACCGAAATTAAACTGACTGGCTATCAGATTGGAAGGAAAAGCCTCTACTGCAGTGTTGTTATCTCTAACTAATGCATTGTAATATCTTCTTGCATTCTGAAGGTGCTCTTCGATATCACCGAGTGAACTTTGAAGTGCAATAAAGCTTGTATTGGCTTTCAGATCGGGATAGCTTTCAGATAAAGCAAACATGGATTTAAGTGTGCCGGAAAGAGCATTTTCAGCTTGCACCTGAGCGCCAATGTTTCCTGCGCTTCCTGCAGCCATAGCCTGATTTCTAGCCTGAATTACCTTTTCAAGGGTGCCACTTTCGTGCGCCGCATAACCTTTTACAGTATTTACCAGATTGGGTATAAGGTCGTATCTTCTTTTAAGCTGGACATCGATACCGCTCCAAGCCTCCATGACACGGTTTTTAAGAGATACAAGTTTGTTGTACATGGACATTACTATAAATCCTAACACAACAATAACGATTAAAGCTACAAACATGGTTTTTATAAATTTTTGATTCGACTACAAAACAATAAGACCTGTATGATAGTTCCGACGACAGACAAAAGATATGGGAAAACAGATAAATGCAGATAATCTAACGATGAATGTTATATTATTTACTGGTGTAGCTTTTCTGATCATAGTTTGTCAGGAAACTACTCCTGCCTCACAAATGCGCTAATCTGACCGGCACGAAGGGACGGTAAAAGAGATGCAATAAATCCAATCACCAAAACGGTAATAGTGACAATAAAAAAATCAACCCATCTCATTTCTATAGGATATGCATCGATCAGAAATCCGTCCGGAATACTGATGAGGCCATAATGTTTTTGCAACCAATATAACAGTAACCCCAATATAAATCCTACCCCAAGGCCGATGACTGAGATTAAAAGACCCAGTGCCAGAAATATCTGTTTGATGCCGCTTTTAGTCAGACCCATAGACTTTAGGATGGCAATATCTTTTTTCTTTTCAAGGACGATCATCCACAGCGAACCTACCAGATTAAATGCGATGATTAAAAGGGTAAGGCAAGCGATAAGGTAGCTGATCCATTTTTCTATGTTCATGATTTTAAGAAACCCTTCATCCTGTTGATATCTGTTGCTGATTTTATATTCAGACCCAAGGATTTTACGGAGTGATGACAATACTTTTTTTTCGGATACATCTGGCCTCAACTTGATCTCTATGGAAGAAAAATGATTTTCCAGATTTAGAAGTGCATTGACTGCATCATAATTTGCCAGTACATACTGCATATCTACATCGCTTCCCACAGAAAAAGTTCCGGAAGGATAAAAAGGAAGTGCATTAAATGGTTTGGACAGTGGACCTTTTCCTTCATCGGACGGCATATAGGCAGTCACGGGTGTGAAACCATCGGATGGGTTGACAGACAGTTTGGTATTCATCCCGGAGCCGAGCACCCCGAATTCTGTTGTTTCTCCAAATTTTGATGCTCCTGAGATCAGAGAAGTATCCAAACCTGTTACTTTCATAAACTCTTCATCTACCCCCTTGATAATTCCCACTTCCTGTGATCCTTTATAGTCAAAAAAAGATGTCTCTTCGAGCGTAAATGCTATCCTTTCTATGCCGGATATTTTTTTTATGTCATCGGCTATTATACTGTCTTTGGACATATATTTGCCTTCGACAAGTGTGATTTTTATATCCGGGTTAAAATTGCTCAACATTCCTGTCAAGAGACTTTCAAAACCATTAAAAACAGAGAGTATCAGGATCAGTGCAGCAGTGCCTATAGACATACCGATGATGGATATCCACGTGATGATATTGATGGCATTGGTAGTTTTTTTACCAAAAAGATACCTCGCTGCAATGGATATTATGAGTTTCACGGTGGCAAAAATACGAATTTGCACATATAAAAAACGATTAATACACCTTAGTATTTTTAAACCTGATTGTCAGTCGGGGAACTTAACAAAGTATGCAAATGGTATATTTAACATTTACAGGTCGTTTGTTTTGACGTCCGAAGGATGACCCGGGAAGACGATAAATATTTAAAAGTATGATTAGGGTTTACATGATGGTAGATTGGTTTTTGGTGTATTGTTGCTATTATTGATGACTAGGTATAGAAATTATTGTCAGAAATATATTTATATTTACTTTAAATTAAGATGTTTGTCTTCAATAATCCGCTTAAGCTAAAATTTTTATTATGGAACAGATTCTTACGTTTATTACCAATCATCATGTAGCCTTTGTTTTTGGCATTTTAGTATTTTTTGGGTTGATTGAATCCATTTTTGGATACTTGTCTGATTCGAAAAGAAACAGGGATGACGTATTTGTAGAAATCATAAGCACTTTATTTTTAATTTTTATTACCAAACCTTCAGTATTCTTTTTAAGCTTTCATCTGATAAAGATTATATTTCCTGATTTTGAAGGGGGGTGGACAATATTACCATTTTGGGCCAGTCTGATATTGTTTCTTTTGGTGGATGATTTTTTACAGTATTGGTATCATCGGTCATCGCATGAGTACAAATGGCTTTGGAAACACCACAGACCACACCACACAGCGACTGAGATGGGGCTCTTGGTATCTTACAGGGAATCTGTTTATTACTTTATGATGATGCCCAATATTTGGTGGCTGGGGATATTTACCTATTTTGGAGGAGGCGTTCCTGTGGCTATCGGTTTGATACTCAAACAAATTGTAATCATATCATCACATAGTCTGGCCAAATGGGATACAATTTTTTATAAACATCAGGGGCTGTTGCCCGTCATAAAGTTTTTGGAGCGTATATTTATCACACCTGCCTTTCACCACGGGCACCATGCAGTTTCAAAGATTGATGAAATAGGAAATCCCAACGGTAATTTTGGCAACATGTTTTCCATTTGGGATCAGCTTTTTGGTTCCGCTACTTTTACACATGCTTTCCCCTCTGAATATGGAATTCCAAATGACCCTAAAGACACTTGGCAATCGCATGTCTTTTATCCGCTTGTTACTTCTGATAAATCGGGGTCTGAGCTTTCCAAAGATTTTACATTCCAAAAAACAACGGTTCCGGCACCAGCTGTATTAACCCTAAAGGAAGGGAATTATTTATATTGTGCCTGTGGTCATAGCCGGAACCAACCTTTTTGTGACGGATCTCATCATGGTACTAAATTTCAGCCACTGAGATTTAGTATCAAAAAAGAAAGAGAGTATAAATTGTGCCGATGTAAAATGTGTGCAAAAGGACCGTTTTGTGATAACTCACATTTGAATATTAAAAACTGACAGGTTAATAATGAATGTGAAAATAAATGTTGCCTTAATTTTTCTTAACTTTATCCCGGCAACCAAAGGATTAATTTTTCATCAAATTGAAATAAAATAAATGAGAACGTTACACGACAACCCAACCATCGAAACACAGGAGAACCAAAGTATTCTAAAAATATTTGAGCTTCAAAAAACAAACCAATATAAAGTTGGAAACACAACAGCGAATGAGCGAAGGGTCAAACTCGATCGACTACATAAGGCTATAATTCAATATAGGAATGATATCAAAAAAGCACTGTATGATGACTTCAGAAAACATCCTTCAGAAGTCGATATGACAGATATTTATCCTGTGATCAGCGAGATCAAACACGCCAAAAGCCATCTTTCATCATGGATGAAGGACCAGGGAGTTCACACACCTTTAGCCCTTTTAGGTTCAAGTTCTTACATCAAATATGAACCCAAGGGAGTGGTTTTAATTATTTCCCCGTGGAATTTTCCATTCAACCTTACTTTTGGACCGTTTGTGTCTGCCATTGCTGCCGGAAACTGTGTTATGATCAAGCCTTCGGAAATGACACCACACATTGCGAAAGTAATGCACAAAATTATTTCAGAGGTATTCCAGACCAATGAGGTGGCATTAATAGAGGGAGGAATAGAGATTTCTACAGAACTGCTAACACTTCCTTTCAATCACATTTTCTTTACAGGGGCACCATCTATCGGAAAAGTGGTGATGGAAGCAGCAGCTAAAAACCTGGCGTCAGTAACCCTTGAGCTGGGAGGGAAATCTCCGACCATTGTAGATGAAAGTGCAGATATAGAATTAGCAGCAAAAAGGATAACTTGGGCAAAACTTGCCAATAATGGTCAGATATGTATCGCTCCTGACTACGTATATGTGTATGAAAACCAAAAAGAAAAATTTTTATCCCTGGTTCAGAAATATATACAGCAGTATTATGGTAACGATGCTGCGTCTGAACCTTCATACAATAGAATCGTCAACCGAAGACACTTCGATAGAATAAAAAGCTACATAGAGGATGCCGTATCCAAAGGTGCCAACATCATAACCGGGGGTCAGTTGAAAGAAACCGAAAACTTTATTGCCCCGACGGTAATGACAAATGTAGATAAAAAGTCAGCTTTGATGACCAATGAAATCTTTGGTCCCATACTTCCTGTGTATACTTATAATAACTTAGAAAGTTTGGTGGAAGAAATCAGGTCAGGAGAGAAACCTTTAGCGTTGTATATTTTCAGCAAAAGCAATAAAAACATCAACTATATCCTGAATAATACGAGGGCTGGTGGAGGTTGTATCAACCATTGCGCAGTACATTTTTATAATACTAATCTTCCCTTTGGAGGATCAAACAATAGTGGTATCGGAAAATCTCATGGTTTTGAGGGATTTAAGTCATTTTCAAATGGCAGAGGAATATTAAGACAACATTTGCCCAATGCACTGGAATTATTAGTACCACCATTCAACACTTTTAAACAAAAAATCATAGATTTGACCATTAAATATTTCTGACCGCAAATAGAAAAAAATGGTAAACAGTGCTTTTGACTACGATTATGTCATCATAGGCAGCGGATTCGGGGGCTCAGTGTCGGCACTCCGGCTTTCAGAAAAAGGGTACAAAGTCCTCGTGATAGAAAAAGGAAAGTGGTATCGCAAACCCGAAGATTTTGCCAAAACGACCTGGAATCTCAAAAAGTGGCTTTGGGCACCATCCTTGGGTTTGCACGGTATATTGAAGCTGACCTTTTTCAGGCATGTGGGTATCGTTAGCGGTACAGCAGTAGGTGGCGGATCTATCGTCTATGCCAACACCTTACCGGTACCAAAATCTCCTTTTTTTAACACGGGACATTGGGCTGGTCTCGCTGATTGGGAAAATGAGCTCAAACCATTTTACGATCTTGCCAAAAAAATGCTGGGGGCAGAAAAACATCCCTACATGAGCCAGAACGACAAAGTCATGTTAACTCTGGCGGATGAAATGGGTAAAAAAGCGGACTTTGAAAAAGCGGATGTAGCCGTTTACTTTGGAAAACCAGGAGAAAAAGTCAATGACCCGTATTTTGATGGTAAAGGCCCGGAACGGACAGGCTGTATTCTGTGTGGAGGATGTATGGTCGGGTGTCGTTATAATTCTAAAAACACACTGGATAAAAACTATCTCCATCTCGCACAGCAACTGAGGTGTGAAATCATTGCAGAAAAAGAAGTCTACGACGTCCTACCATTAAATGAAGATGGAAGCAAAGGATATGAAATCCGTTACCGAGACTCATTAAAATGGGTGAAGAAAAAGGAAACAATAAAGACACGTGGTGTAATATTTTCAGGAGGCGTATTAGGTACAGTGGATTTGATGCTCAAACTTAAAGAAAAATCATTGCCCAATCTGTCAGGGACATTGGGACACGGCATAAGGACCAATTCTGAAAGCTTGATTGGAGTGACCACTTTTCGGAAAGACCTGACTCTTTCTGACGGTATTGCTATAGGCTCAATTTTGCATATAGACGAAAACCGACACATCGAACCCGTAAGATATTCAGCCGGGTCAGGATTCTGGCGCATATTTATGGCGCCCATGGTGAGTGCTGAGACTATATTAGGCAGACTTTCAGCAATGATAAAAGATATGTTCATCCACCCTATATCCAATTTTAAAGCATTTTTTGTCGATGACTGGGCCAAACGCACCCATATATTGCTCTACATGGAGAGCATCGACTCTACACTCCGGTTCAGACGAAATTTTGCGGGCGGTATGAGTTCCGGTTTAGAAAAAGGCAAAGCTCCGACTGCATTTAATCCCATTGCTCAAACAATTGCCCATAAAGTCGCTAAGATAATCAATGGCAAACCTATGGTACTGAGCAGCGAAACCTTGTTTGCCATTCCCACCACAGCCCACATACTAGGCGGCGTTTGTATGGGAAAAGATGCAAGCGAAGGTGTTATCGATGCATCAAACCAAGTAATCAACTATAAAAATATGATGGTATGTGACGGCAGCGCTATTTCCGCCAATCCTGGAGTAAACCCCAGCTTAAGTATCACTGCTATAACAGAGAGGGCCATGAGTTTGATTCCTATTAATAAAAAATTGTAAATTGTAAATATGTTGAATTTATCTCTTCTAAATAGTCGTATTGAAATAAAAATGTCACCGACGACACAAGAGTTCCTTGACCAAATAGGCAGGACAGAAGATATTCGTTTTTCTTCTGACAACACAAAAATAGCCATTGCAGGGATCAATGAAAACTGTTGTCTATTGTTTGACATATTGATTAAAACTGATGAATTGGGACCCAAGATAAATATTGTGGGAAGCTTAAAACTTATATCAAAATATTTAAAACAACCACATGGAGTCGAGTTCATAGGTAATAATTTATTGATTGTTGCAAATCGTAGTGGGAGTATTGTTATATTTAACCTTGAAAATTTACAATTTACAGACCAGGTGGTTTACTTAAATCCTATCCGAATCATCAAGAAAACAGGAATCTTTAAAAGGATTAATTCTCCAGGATCCGTTTGTATCTTAAATTCAAATACTGATGAAATCGATATTTTGGTATGCAATAATTACACACATCAAATATCCCGTCATATTATTCCCTTAAAAAGCAGATTAAAATTTGTCAAAAACTCAATCTTTCTGAAAAAAGGATTTAATGTTCCAGATGGCATCGCAATCAATAAAGCTAAATCCTGGTTAGCAATTAGTAACCACTTTACAAATATTGTACTGATGTTTGACCTCCATGCAGGTCTTACCTGCAATTCCGAACACTCAGGTGAATTAATCAACGTAGGATATCCTCATGGTATTCGTTTTTCTGACGATGGCAATGAGATTTATGTTGCTGATGCAGGCTCGCCGTATATCAATTTGTATGAGGCTCAGAACGGTATTTGGAAAGGTATATTTGAAACTGTAAAAAAATTCAAGGTACTTACAGAAGAAGCATTTTTAAGAGGACATGCAAACCCGCAAGAAGGAGGCTCAAAGGGTATCGACATCTCAGCAGACGGTTCACTTTTAGCAATAACTACTCATGAAGCACCTTTTGACATTTTTTATGTAAATGCCGTAATTTAATCAAATGTTTTACACGACTATTAACAGTCTCCACTAATAATATTTCATGTTTAAATTTATAAGGCAATTTAAAATACCTTGTTTAACTAAAAGAATGAAAGAAATCACTACATTTTTTAAGAGATGAAGTGTAGTAAAATATAGAGCTGAATATTTTTAAATAGAGAATTAACTTAAAATAAATTTTTGTGAAAGCACTTTTATGTAAACAACACGGAATGCCAGACACCCTTAAAGTAGAAGAAATAGATTCACTTACGGCTTCTCCCGGAAAGGTGGTCATTTCTGTAGGGGCCTGTAGTATCAATTTTCCGGACACATTGATGATACGCAACATGTACCAGTTTAAGCCGGATCTGCCCTTCTCTCCGGGAGGAGAAGTAGCTGGAATCATAAAAGATGTCGGTGATGGTGTAAAAAATATGAAACCCGGCGATAGGGTTTTTGGTCTGTGTGGTTGGGGAGGGTTGGCAGAGGAAGTAGAAGTAGATGCTAAGCGGGTTTTTCCGCTTTTACCGGGCATGGATTTTATAACCGGTGCATCAGTAATGTACAATTACGGCACTTCATACCATGCACTCAAGGATAGGGCAAATCTCCAATCCGGGGAAACATTGCTGGTGTTGGGAGCTGGAGGTGGGGTAGGTCTCGCGGCTGTAGAGCTTGGCAAACTGATGGGGGCGACAGTAATAGCTGCCGCATCGACAGATGAAAAGCTACATGTGTGCAAAAAAAAAGGAGCTGATCATACCATCAACTATTCAAAAGACGATATCAAAGAAACCATCAAGGTTCTCACAGGTGGCAAAGGAGTAGATGTTGTCTATGATCCTGTTGGCGATAAGTATGCAGAGACGGCTATACGATCCATGGCCTGGAAGGGAAGATATCTAGTGGTGGGTTTTGCGGGTGGGGAGATACCTAAGATACCTCTCAACCTGGCATTGCTCAAAGGTTGTGATATCGTAGGTGTATTTTGGGGACAATTTGCCGAAAAAGAAGCCGGTAATAATATGACAAACATCCGTGAGCTTGCCGGATATTTAATGCAAGGTAAACTCAAGCCACATATTTATAAGATCTATCATCTCGATGAAGCTTCTGAAGCAATATCAGATCTGATGAATAGAAAGGTGGTCGGGAAAGCTGTGGTGGTAATGATGGAGGATAACTTAATGACTAACCAAAAAGCAGTGCAGGAATTTATGTCAGAATCTGCACTTTCAGAGCCTATTGTATCCGGAAGAAAACTGATTTTTAAAAACATTGCTGAACTCAAGGGGCATACAGGCAAATCTCTTGGGGTGTCTCCATGGCAGGAAATCACTCAAAAGATGATAGATGATTTTGCAGCTTCAACCCTTGATTTTCAGTGGATACATGTAGATGTTGAGCGGGCAAAAACCGAATCTCCTTACGGGAAAACCATAGCTCATGGCTACAATATTCTTTCCTTTTCATCACATTTTTTATATGAAATGTTCGAGGTCAGGTCAGTAAAAATGGGGCTCAACTACGGTTGCAATAAGATAAGATTTATGTCAGCTACGCCAGTAGGCAGCCGCGTGCGTATGAGTGCAATTCTTAAGGATGTAGAAGAAACAGCACCCAATAATGCCAAACTGATTATTGAGGCAACTTTCGTTATCGAAGGCCAGGAAAAACCCGTCTGTGTTGCCGAAATCCTTAGTATGATTTTCGAATAATAATAAATACACCATGCCATACATTCAGATCAATCACGCCAATTATTACTATGACCTAAATTGAGCGGAAAAATATCCTGCCATCAAATGTAGAAGAAATATGGAGCATAATCTGCTATTAAGGTTCAAAATTTTGTATTGTGGGTAGGTA
>JAYTNJ010000328.1:0-1916 GCA_043748345.1 Saprospiraceae bacterium | reverse complement strand
ACAGGATTGAAACCTACTGTAGGAATGCTCAGCCGCACAGGAATAATACCTATTTCCAGTACCCTTGACACCCCAGGGCCTATGACCAAAAATGTGACCGATAATGCCATAGTTATGGATGCTATGACTGGTTACGACAGTGCTGATTCAGCTTCAAAAAATAACTCCGGAAAAACAGTTTATCAGAAAACATTAAAAAACATCCCGCTCAAAGGTAAAAGGATCGGAATGTTTAAAAATCTGATGGATATGCCCAATTATGTAAGAATTGCAGATATTCTTAAACGCCAGGGTGCTATAATTGTGGAATTGGATGTCAAATCAAGCGATTTACCAGGTTTCCGATCTATATTGAGTATTGATATGAAATATGATTTGCCATCATATCTTTCAACATTTGCTTCAGCTGAAGTAAAAGTAAAAGACTTACGAGATATCATCCGTTACAACAAAGAAAACCTTTCACAAAGAGCCCCCTACGGTCAGGGACTCTTTGAAGGCATATTTACAGATACTACCAGTGATATGTCTATAATAAAAATAAAAACTGATCTTGAAAAAACAGGACGTTCTTTTTTTGACGGAATACTTCAGAATAATAAACTGGATATCATTCTTTCTGTGAATAATGTGCATGCAGCCATTGCTGCCGTGGCAAAATATCCGTGTCTCACATTACCAATGGGATATAAAGAAACAGGAGAGCCACAAGGCATCACACTTATATTGCCATCAGGAAATGAAGATCGCTTGTATCCCTTGGCTTACACTATTGAGACTCATACAAGATTCCGGAAAACACCTGAAAAATACAATTAAAGTTTATCATCGGGTTACAGTGATACTCCCATGGTATAGGATTGACTTGCCGTCAATATATACTACTTGTGAGATCCAGGAATATGATCCGCCTGCTACCGCAATAAGCTGAAAGGTACTATCCCACTCAAGTTCATGTTGGCCTTTGGGTATATTTTCTGATTTGTATACCAGGTTTCCCCAGCGATCATAGATGCTGATAAAATTAATTAAATCAACATCATTTCCCGAGTGCAAACGAATTTTATCGTTGTTGTTGTCATTGTTCGGGCTGAAAATATTAGGCATCGTAAAACTTCTGACCTTATCCACGTTCACATTAATACTTTCTTTGGCCAAACAGCCGTCCTTGGATGTTGCCATAATTTCGTATGAAATATTATTTACAGGGAGTACTTTTGTTATTAAACAGGTATTGCAAGCCATACGATCGTCGGGTGTCCAGGCAACTTTATAGGATGCTAAATTGATATCAACATCCAGTAAAAGGCTATCTCCAAGTTTAATGTTAAATTCTTTTTGCCTGATAGTAAATATCGGAATTTCTGCTGCGACAAGAATTTTACTTACCGATGTTATACAATTATTGGCATCTCTAATGAATACTTTATACATGCCTGAAAATAAACCTGAAAAGTCTGTTCCAGAAGCATAATTTCCACTATTCAGTGCATAAAAATATGGTTTGACCCCACCTGAAACTGTATTTATCTTTATCCTTCCAGAGCTTGTACCTGTACAATCCGGATCTGTAAATAAGAGGGCCACTTTCAGACTATCCGGCTGGTTGAGCAAAGCTTCTGATACAAAAGTACACCCATTGGCATCTGTTAGGGTACTTTTATAATTGCCTGCCGATAAGCCTCCAATTGAGTCAGTTAACTTATCACTAAAAGCATGCTTAAATGTGTAAGGAGAAGTACCCCCTGAAGGGATACATCTGATATGGCCATCTGTCAACCCATTACACGAAATCTGAAACTTAGAATAATCGGAAGTTTTTACTTTAGATAAAAGTTTTGATGGCTGAGGCACAAAAATATGTATTGCCCGGCTATTTCCGTAGGAATCCTCAATTAAAAATGAGTAATTACCTT
>JAYTNJ010000327.1:0-28016 GCA_043748345.1 Saprospiraceae bacterium | reverse complement strand
AAACTTAGTAACTTTGCGAACCGCCGTATGCCGAACGGCACGTACGGTGGTGTGAGAGGACAGGTAGGGAATTAATCCCTATCTTCCTACTCGTTTTTTTTTATGTGAAATTATGCTTTATTATAAGAAATAAAATCTGGTGAACAAACTCTAAAATTCCATTCTCGGTAAAGGAGTAACATGTTGATCAGAGTATTCTCCTGCCAGATATTTGTAATACGCAGCAATTCCTATCATGCCGGCATTATCAGTACAGTATTCAAAGGGTGGGATGTAAGTATTCCATTCCTGTTTTTCTCCGGTTTCTTTAAGCAATTTTCGTAGCATACTATTAGCAGAAACACCTCCGGCTATCCCTATCTCTCTGATACCTGTCTGTTTGCTTGCTTTTATAAGTTTTTTTATGAGAATATGTACAATAGCTGTTTGCACTGAACAGCAAATGTCGTTTAAATTTAGTTGGATAAAATCAGGATCTTTAGCTACTTCTTTTTGCAGAAAATAGAGTATTGAAGTTTTAAGGCCACTAAAACTGAAATTTAGATCAGAAACCTGCGGTTCTGGAAATTGATACACAGGTGTCCCTTTTTCAGCCAATAGATCTATAATTGGGCCGGCTGGATAAGGTAAGCCGAGCATTTTCCCCGCCTTGTCAAATGCTTCTCCGGCTGCATCGTCTATAGTGGATCCTAAAATCTTCATGTCTCTAAAATCATTGACCAACACTATCTGTGTATGACCGCCTGAAACTGTGAGGCATAAAAAAGGAAAAGTTGGTTTATGTTCCGTCGCAAAATGTGCCAGAACATGCGCGTGCATATGGTGAACTTCAATGAGAGGAATATTGAGGCTCAAAGCAAGCGATTTTGCCATAGATACTCCAACAATAAGAGACCCTAAAAGCCCCGGGCCTCTGGTAAATGCAATTGCTTGAATATCAGATATTTTAATATTAGCATCCTTAAGTGTGGCATCAATAACAGGAATAATGTTTAATAAATGTTGTCTGCTAGCGAGTTCAGGGACTACGCCACCATATTGACTGTGAACTTCCTGATTGTCTGTACGATTGCTAATTATAGCCCCACCCATGATTACGGCAGCACTTGTATCGTCACATGAAGACTCTATGGCTAAAATAAAAAAGTTTTTTTTTGACAAGAATATATTAATAATTTGTGTTAATTAAAAAAAATAGATAATTTTGCAAACGATACGCCAAAAATAGTATTTTGTGCATCATAACTTAGTATTTAACTGACAAATTCATTTTAATCACCAAAATTTAAATTAACTGTATGAATAAAGTAATTAACATAGCTTTGGTCTTGGCTACTATAGTTCTTACTTATTGGCTTTATGCTTCCATCAAAGAACCGATAGCATTTAATAGCGAATTAGAAACACGAAAATTAGGTGTTATTGCCCATCTGAAGAAAATACAGATAGCACAGGATGTTTACCGAATGGTTACTGGCAAGTATGCCAATAACTTTGATGTTTTGACCAGTGTTATTGAAAATGGTAAAATTGAAATCGTAAAACTTGAAGCAGATCCTACTGATCCGACTAATCAGGATAAATTTGTAAAATCGGTATCTTTCGTTCCATCCAAAGATACTATCAAAAGTCTCTTGGGAGATATAAATGTCAGCGATTTGAGATATATTCCCTTTACAGATAAAAAAGTATTTGAGATTGCTGCAGATACTATCATGCATCAGAATAATCTGGTGAATGTAGTACTGGTGAGTACCAAATATAAAGATTTTATGGGAGTATTTGCAGATCCAAAATATAAAAAATACGCTAAATTTTACGATCCTGAAAAATCACTTAAGTTTGGGGATTTGAATTCTCCTAATACTAATGGAAACTGGTAATCTGCAACATGACGCAGAAAGACTTTAACTTTTTAGAAAAAGATCAAAATAATAAACTGTCTGTCCTATTGTTGGCGGACAGTTTTTTTTATGGTATTTATAATATGATCAATGGTTTAGTTGCTCATAGGTCATTTGAGAACCTTCGGTACAGTATTGATGAAACGATAGAAAAAATAGCTAAAGATGAGAACTTAAAGATTCCATTTTCTTCGGTAAATATAGCATGTATCTCCAATCACTCTTATTTTACCGAAACAAAAAATATCGAGACTATAAATAAATTTCCTGGACTTGAGTTGAAAAATAGTTATGTTGAGAAGTTACCTTGGGGTGAAATTTCAAATTATTTTGGAATAACACGTCATCAGGAAAACCTAATAGCCCTACTGTTTGGAGAAGGAAACTACCAAATACATTCGCCGGCTTTTTTGCTTAACCACAGGTTTTCAATCAAAGATGGTCAATTCATTCATATACATAAAGAAGATAATTTTGTAATAATTTATGTCCAGCAAGATGGGCGCCCAATATTTTATAATACTTTCCATGTCGAAAATGAAAACAATGTGCTATATTTTGCATTAGCTGCTGCTAAATCTACTAAACTGAATCTGGCAAATGACAGTCTTTCTTTGAGTGGATGGATTGAATCAAATTCTAAAATGAGAGAAACACTTTCCGCTTATTTTGGCAAAGTTTCAATGGCTGATGATTCATCATTTAAATTGCACTCAAACGTGAGTGAAGAATTGAAAGCACACTACTACTTTATGCATTTCCTTAATATATTATGAGAATTATTGGCGGGCAATTTAAAGGAAGAAGATTTATCCCGCCAGCTGACAATTGGCCTACCAGACCCACTACAGATTTTGCTAAAGAAGGACTCTTTAACATATTAAATAATAGGATTAATTTTGAAGAAACAATTATGCTTGACTTATTTGGAGGGACGGGAAGTCATTGCTATGAGTTTATTTCAAGAGGCTGTATTGATGTCACATACGTCGATAAGTTCCCAGATTGTGTATCCTTTGTTTCAAAAACGGCTTCAGAATTAAAAATACTGAATATGATTAAAATCATAAAATCAGATGTTTTTAAATATTTACATACCAATGTGAGACAATTTGATTACATTTTTGCGGGACCTCCATATCCTTTACCAAATCTGAATAGTATTCCTGATGAAATATTTAGATGTAATGCTTTGGCTGATAAGGGATTATTTGTTTTGGAGCATAATCCAAATCATAATTTTAAAAATCATTCTAGATATACAGAAGAAAGAAATTATGGAACTACCATTTTTAGCTTTTTTCAATAATATAAACGATGCCGTTTAATTAAGGTTCAATCATTCAGTCTTTTTAAAAGAAGTATTTAAGATGATTAAAAACTTAAAATGATGTCTTACTCAAACGACGATGATAATAAAAATATCTTGATTTGAAGATTATCAAAGCTGATTTAGTTTTTATAATCGTTGATATATTGGACATTTTTGTATCAATATCTATACTTATCCTTCCATATAATGCGGAGGTGATCTCTGAATTTTTGTTCTGATAAATTGTTTCCCGGAGTATAAAAAATTGTACTCTTGATTTCTTCAGGTAAACATTCCATATCTGAAAACCCCTTAAGATGGTCATGCGCATATTCATACCCAGTTCCGTAGCCTATATCTTTCATCAATGCAGTTGGAGCATTTCTAAGGTGAAGTGGAACAGAGAGGTCTCCTGTTTTTTTTACAAGATCAATAGCTTTGTCTATAGCAAGATATGAGGTATTGCTCTTGGGACAACATGCCAGATAAATGGCTGTTTGGGACATAACTATTCTTCCTTCAGGCATACCGATATGATGCACTGCCTGAAAGCAATTATTGGCGAGCAATAATGCATTTGGGTTTGCATTACCAATATCTTCTGATGCAAGAATGACCATCCTTCTACAAATAAATAGCGGATCTTCACCTGCGGCAATCATTCTGGCCAGATAGTACACCGTTGCGTTTGGGTCTGAAGCTCGCATAGATTTGATAAAGGCGGATATTATATCATAGTGTTGTTCGCCTGATTTGTCATATCTTGCCAGATTTTCCTGCACTACCGAGTATACCTTTTCATCTGTAATAATGCAAGTTTCATCAGATTTAAATTGATTTACAACAAGCTCCAAACAGTTATAAAGTTTTCTGCCGTCTCCACCAGACAGATGAATCAAGGCTTTGTAAGATTGAATTTGTATTTTTCTTTTTAGCAACTCTTCATCTTTAGCAATGGCGTTATCTACCATTTTCGTTAGATGTAATTTTTCCAAAGGTTTTAGTATATATACCTGACATCTCGACAGGAGGGCAGAAATTACCTCAAAAGAAGGATTTTCTGTAGTGGCCCCTATGAGCGTTACAATTCCTTTTTCTACTGCTCCCAATAAAGAGTCTTGTTGAGATTTGCTAAATCTGTGGATCTCATCTATAAATAGTACAGGATTAGGCCGTGAGAAAAATTTCTGAGATTTTGCTAATTCTATTGTCTCCCTTATGTCTTTTACACCACTATTAATAGCCGATAAACTATAAAAAGGACGATCTTGTGTATTTGCAATAACGTGTGCCAATGTTGTTTTACCAACTCCAGGTGCGCCCCATAGAATGAAGGACGGAAGATTTCCTGATTCTATTACATTTCTCAAAATAGAACCTTTACCCACAAGATGTTCTTGACCGACATAATCATCGAGCTTATTGGGACGCATTCTTTCGGCAAGTGGCTGGTTCATAAGAATTTAAATTTTAAGGATATTGATTTAAAATTGACCACAAAAATAATAAAACCGGTAACGGAACTAAATCAAAGCAATATTAAATATTCAAAATTAAGGTAGAAAGTTAAATAATAAAAATCATATTATTTACAATGCTTCAATATTTCCATTTCATCCCAACACCTATAAATCAACTAATCCCTTGTATTGCGGCAAAAATATAGGTTGGGTCAAATATCTACACATTGAGATGATATATATTTACTTTTTTATCAAGTGAGTCGAATTACCGACGGATTGGGACTTTGAGGCATTAATCCACTTTTATAAATTTCATATTCGCTTTTTATTTTTTTGTAACTTGAATATTAGGGAGTTAGGTCCAGTATCAAGTCTTAATTGTTAAAATAATTTTTACCACGAACTTAACGAACTTTTTATGTTTACTATGTTGTAAAATGAACTATTTATATTGGTTTACGGCACAGTTTTGGCTGTATAAAAAACATAGTTTATATTTTTTAAACCAGTTTGAATTATGAAAAACGAAATTGTTCGAAATTTCATGTTATTACTGTTTATTTCTGGCTATGCTGTTTCTTCTGCCCAGGAACTTAAATGGATTTATAAAATAGGTGGCCTTACAGCCGAGTATGGCAGTGGTGTCGTCATAGACCCTGACCAGAATATATATGATATTAGCAACTATATGGGAACTGTTAGCGTAGCCAATGGATTAAGTTTTGTTTCTAAAGGACAGGAAGATATCCTGATTCGAAAAAGTTCACCTTTAGGTATCCTGCAATGGGTGAAACAACTAGGAGGTAAAGGTCAGGATTTATCTTATGATATAGCAATAGACAATGAAAAGAATGTATTTATAGCAGGCACTTTTAGGGACTCCTTATTTCTAGGCAATCAAAGCATTTTGCAAGGAAGTGTTGATAAACAATCTTCATTTATACTTAAAATTAATCCTGATGGTAATTTATTATGGGCTCAAAAATTGGTATCGGACATTGCTGTAAACATAAGGTGCATCACTGCTGGAGGTCCAAATGATCTAGTGGTCTCCGGCTCTTTTGAAGGATCTGCAGTATTTAATAATCAGTTAACTTTGAATAGTAATGGTGGTAATGATATTTTTATTTTGAAAATGAACGGGAATACTGGTCTGCCCACCTTTTTAAGAAGAATAGGCGGATCTGAGCAGGAATTTGCATCTCAACATTCGATTGATAATCAAAATAATATTTACGTAACCGGTGATTTCAGGCAAATACTTGATTTTGACCCTGGTATCGGAGAAAATTTGCTAAATACAAAAGGGCTTACAGATATTTTTTTATTAAAGCTTTCAACCTCCGGGGTATTCCAATGGGCTAAAAGTTACGGCGGTATTGGTGTTGATTATGGTCAATCTTTGGTGAATGATCAAAACAGGAATGTAATATTGACAGGTCGATTTTCGGATAATGTAGGATTTGGCAACACTTCTCAAGCTTTACAATCTAAAGGTTCTACAGATATATTTTTACTCAAAACCGATCAGAATGGAAATACTATATGGGTGAATGGTTATGGTGATGTTAATGCAGATCAGGGTAACCAGGTAATGGTCAACCAAAGTGGTGTGATTTACCTTTGCGGAATTTTCAGGGGTAAAGTTGATTTTGATCCCACATTTGAATTTAGCAGCAGGAGTGAATCTAAAGGCGGGGCTGACGTTTTTATTACTGTGTACAATCAGGACGGCACTTACAACGAACATTTTAGTCTGGGTGGAATAGCAAATGAACAAATCAGTGACTTCGCTCTCAGAAATAATGGTGAATTGATTTCAACAGGAGGTTTTGGGGCTATTGTTGATTTTGACCCTAGCTTGTCTGATTCCAATATTTTTTCCACTGGCGGTTTAGATGCTTTTTTAGTAAGTATTTTTATCTGTATAAATCCGTATCTTAAAGAGATCAGAGCAGTTAAACCTGAAATTTGTTTGGGAGAGAATGTTCTGATTCAGGTCGTGGAAGGATACTTAAACAATGCCACACAATGGTCATGGCAAAGAAATGATTGCAGTAGCATTACGTTTGCCGCAGGAAATTTTCTAAACATTCCAGTCACGCAAAATACAACTTTTTATATTAAGGGTTGGGGTGGATGCATTATCAACGATCCTTGCAAAAAGATAGAGATAAAAGTATTTAAAGATAGCCTGAGATATCAGCTGGTGGAATTATGTGATGGTGCCACATTAAAAATTGGTAATAGTAATTATAGTTCTGCCGGAGTTTTTGTAGATTCTCTGACTTCAAATGCCGGATGTGATAGTGTAATAGTTACAGAAATAAATCTCACTAGTAAATATTTTTCAAGCCAATCATATCAGATTTGTCCTGGTGATACTGTTAAAGTAGGTAGTTCAATTTATACTAGAGCTGGTAGGTACAACAATAGATTTTCTACTATCAATGGCTGCGATAGTGTGATAGAGAGTATTGTGACTGTTTTACCAACAACAACAGAGAATGTTGAAGCTACTATTTGCGAAGGATCTTCGGTTGTTATTGGAAATGCTTCCTATAATACGGCAGGAACATTTACCCAAAATAAACCAGCTGTAAATGGATGTAAGGATTTATTAAATATTACCATAAAGGTTTTAAAAAGAGACTTTTCACAATTTAAACAATTTTGCCAGGGTGACAGCCTTAGAGTTGGCAATAAAGTTTACAAATCTACAGGTGTATATAAAGACACCTTGGTTTCAGCTTTTGGATGTGATAGTGTTATTACAACCATTCTCACAGTTTTACAATCTTCATCTATTCAAGCAACATACTCTATTTGTGCCGGAGACAGTATTAAAGTCGGAAATAATTTTTACAAAAGCAGTGGTAACTATATTGATGTACTTGTTAATGCAAAGGGATGTGACAGTACCATACAAACCATTCTTAAGGTGGTACCTATTCCCCAACCATTTTTTCAGGATAAAAGAATTTGTTTTGGCGATAGTGTTAAAGTAGGCAGTAAAAATTATAAATTAAATGGATCTTATACTGATACTTTAAAATCTCTTGGTGGGTGCGATAGCATTATTAAAACTAATATTTTCGTTTATGAAAAACAATTTACTTCAAATGCAGAGATTTGCAAAGGAGACTCAATTAAAATAGGCAATTCGGTATTTTTCAATTCAGGAGTTTATTCTGTACCATTAAAGAATAATTTCGGATGTGATAGTATAATTTCACTAAACTTGAAAGTAAAAGACATTATCAGGGTAAATTACGATTATTTAATATGTCCCGGCAATACAGTATCAGTAGGTACTAAAACTTACAGAGTTCCTGGTATCTTTTTGGATACACTTAAAGCTTTTAATGGGTGTGATAGTATAATTACTTCCAGGATTACATTCAATCATGTTTCAACATCCAGAAGTGTAACAATTTGCAAAGGGGATTCTTTCATTTTTAATTCGAAAATTTATAAAGATGAAGGAGTATTCAGGGATACCTTAAAGAAATCTGATGGCTGCAACAGTATAATAGTAATAAACATAAAGGTAAATCCCACATTTACTTTAGACACACTATTTGAAATATGTAAAGGAAAAAGTGTTACCGTTGGAACTTCGACGTATTTTAATTCTGGAAAATTTTCAGAAATATTGCAAACTGTAAAAGGTTGTGATAGTATTATCAAGTTCGAAATTCGGGTTATTAACTTTATTCCAGCTGTATTTGTTGTTAAAGATACGCTTCAGGCTTTTCTTATACCAGGAGCTAAATATCAATGGTATCAGTGTGTAAATGGAGAAAGAATTCCTTTTCTCGGGGCAGAATCGTCTTCTTTTCCTTTGTTTAAGTCCGGCATCTACTCTCTGGGAATAACTTTTAAAGGATGTACCTATTTCAGCGATTGTTTGAATTTTATCAGATCTTCAATAAATGAGAGGAATTTTGATGTTTTGTTAGTTTACCCCAATCCATTTTTCGATCGTTTTGAAATAAAAATAGATGCTGATGCCAGCATGTTTATCAAAGAACTAACTGGTAAGGTAATATCAAAAATCAAACTACAGACGGGAAATAATACTATAAATACGCACAACATTCCAAGTGGCACTTACATACTCGAATTTATAAATTCGAAAGGCTCTAAAAGTATTAAAGTCATTAAGTTGTAAACTCAAAACAAAATAATATTTCCCGTGAATATGGATAGCCCAAGCATCTTCAAGTTCAAAAAATTTGAGATAGTCCAGGATAATTGTAATATGAAAGTTAATACAGACGGAATATTACTTGGAGCTTGGAGCGAAACCTTAGGTAAAAGAACAGCATTGGATATTGGGACTGGAACAGGTATAATTGCAATCATGCTGGCCCAAAAAAACAAAAATATAAAAGTGACAGGAATTGATATCGATAAACATTCGCTTCAACAGGCAGGACTGAATATGGATAATTCGCCGTACAAAGACCGTCTTGTAGCAGTTCATTCATCAGTTCAGGATTTTTTAAAGGATAGAGATCAAAGATTTGAGCTGATAGTAAGTAACCCGCCATTTTTTACTGGAGGTACTTTTTCAAGCAATGAGAATAAAGCCAATGTAAGACATACATTTAAATTGCCACATTCAGATCTTCTTCGTGCTGTCCAAAGATTATTGGATCCTTTAGGTCATTTTGATCTTATTTTGCCTTATCTTGAAGGGTTGAGATTTATTGAACTGGCAGATCAATATAAATTATATGTTAATAAAATTACGGAAGTAAAGTCAAGACCAGATAGACCTATTGAACGTTTACTAATCAGATTGAGTGATTATAAAAATGATGATATAATAAAAGATCAGCTTATCATTTATAAAGGGCAAGGTCCGAACAATTATACCTTAGATTTTTCTACATTAACGCGAGATTTCTATTTATTTTTGTAGAATACTGCAAACAGGACAATTATGTAAATCATGCCCTCTAGCGGGACAATATTGCCTGCCAAAGAAAATAATCTGTAAATGAAGCTTATTCCATAGAGAAATATGAAATGCTTTTTTAAGATCTTTTTCAGTTTGAACCACATTTTTGCCGGAAGTAAGCCCCCACCTTTGCGCTAATCTGTGAATGTGTGTATCGACAGGAAATGCTGGCACACCGAAAGCCTGTGACATCACCACTGAAGCTGTCTTGTGTCCGACACCTGGCAATGCCTCCAGTTCTTGAAATGTCTTTGGAACACCTCCTTTATACTTTTCGTTGAGGATAATAGATAAATTTTTTATAGCCTTTGACTTTGTAGGTGCGAGTCCACAAGGTCTTATTATAGTAAGAATGGTTTCTGTGTCTATTTCCGCCATATCTCTTGGATTATCGGCTAAATTGAATAAAACCGGTGTTACCTTATTGACTCTTTCATCTGTACATTGAGCAGAAAGAAGTACCGCAACGAGTAGGGTATAAGGGTCTTTATGTGTTAATGGGATAGGAGTGTCAGGATATAATTTTTCCAGTATTTCTGTTATAAATTTTATCTTTTCTTTCTTATACATATTGGGTCGTTTTCAAGAAAAAGAACTTCGTCATCAGCAAGTTTAATCTTGTTTTTCAATTTTCCTGTCAAAGTTGGTGCCGCCACACCGTTAATAAGTTTCAATCTTGTTTTTATTATTCTAGCTTCGTCCCACATGTCTGCATTGATGAATGAATTTATTAAATCTGCACCACCTTCTACCATTAACACTGAAATTTCATTAGCAAACAAAATTGAAAGTGTTTCTGAAAGATCCTTTGTGTTCCTTACTTTTAAAAAAATGATGCTATTTTTTGTAGATGATCGTTTCTGATTGATAACGAATGCTTTACTGCTGCTTTCAGTATTTTCATAATATTTTGAAGCTTGCAAATGAGAATCCATTATAATTCTAATGGGGTTTGCTCCTCTATATAATCTGGCATTTAAAGCTGGATAGTCAGTAATTGCGGTCTTTTTGCCTATCATAATCCCATCGCATTCAGTGCGCCACTTATGGGTAAGAACTCTAGAGAATTCATTCGATAACCAGACCTGTTCATTTACCTTGGATATGAAGTTATCTGCAGATTGTGCCCACTTTAAAATGATAAATGGTCTTTTTTTGAGATTGGTTTTAAAAATTGAAATCAGATCTTCGCATTCTTTTTTGAGTTCTGATTCTATTACTGTCACCCCATGCTTTTTAAGGTAATTGATGCCGTCACCAGAAACCATCGGATTTGGGTCCTTACACCCAATTACAACACTCTTAATACCTTCGTCAATAATTTTATGAGTACAAGGAGGTGTTTTGCCAAAATGGGAGCAAGGTTCTAACGTTACATAAAGTGTTGAGTCAGGGATTTTGTATTGGTCTGCTTGAATTACATTTTGTATTGCATGTATTTCTGCATGTGACTTTCCATATTGGGAGTGGTAACCTTCACCGATTATTTGGTCCTTATATACCAAAAGAGCACCAACTCTTGGATTTGTTTTTACCTCAATTCCGGCTAATAGGGCTAAATCTATACATCGTTTCATAAATAATTGATTCTGATGTAGCATGCCGATTTTTTTTAATTGAATTAACTGAGCATTTTACTTACCGTGGCAATGTTTGTACTTTTTGCCGCTCCCGCATGGACAAAGATCGTTTCTTCCTATTTTGTCTTCAACTCTTCTGATTGTTTCAACTTTCTCTGCTTTTCTCGAGACTCCTTCGGCAGCTTCTCGAATGGCTTCTTCTTCTCTGCTGGTACGTACTTTAGACAAATCTGTTTTTTGAACCCTGGCCTCTCTTACTTCTTGTTGTACCAAAAGTTTTCCGTTGAAAAGATATGCAGTTACATCTTTATTTATCTTATTGATCAACTCCTCAAATAGGGAATATGCTTCAATCTTGTATTTAACTAACGGATCTTTTTGCTCAAATGAAGCGGCCTGGACTGCGTCTTTTAATTCATCCATATTTCGAAGGTGTTCTTTCCAGTGGTCGTCGATTATTGCAAGCGTAATAGTTTTTTCAATGTCTTTCATTATGGAGGCACCATTTGTATCCACGGCCAATTTGAGATCAGCAGCAATAGGCAAAGGATTTGATCTGCCGTCGGTAAACGGAACTGCAATGCGCTTATAACGATGACTTTCATTATCATAGACTTGCTTAATTGTAGGGAGCAATAAATTAGTAATTTGTGCTGATTTATGCTGATAATTTGACATCACCTGATCTAATGTATGATCAATTAAATCATCCACTGACATACTTTTAAATTGTTCTTCTTCAATCTGAGGGTTCAAGCCCAAAGAAGTTAGAAATTCAAATTTGAATCCTTCAAAATCATTTGCTCTTTTATTTGTATCTACAATATTTTCAACAGAACCAACAAACATATTGTGAAGATCGACAGAAAGCCTATCTCCCTGGAGCGCATTATTTCTTTTCTTATAGATTGCTTCCCTTTGTATGTTCATCACATCATCATAATCCAACAATCGTTTTCTTATGCCAAAATTATTCTCTTCCACTTTTTTCTGAGCTCGCTCTATCGATTTTGTTACCATACTATGTTGAATGACTTCTCCATCCTTATGACCCATTTTATCCATAAGCCCAGCTATGCGTTCAGATTGAAATAGTCGCATCAAATTATCCTCAAGTGAAACATAAAACTGTGACGTACCCGGGTCGCCCTGACGACCCGCTCTACCACGCAACTGTCTATCAACCCTACGTGAATCATGACGTTCAGTCGCTACAATTGCTAGCCCACCTGCTCTTTTTACTTCTTCAGATATTTTGATATCTGTACCTCTACCTGCCATATTTGTTGCAATGGTTACCGCCCCCGATTTTCCTGCTTCTGCCACAATTTCTGCTTCCCGTTGGTGCTGTTTTGCATTGAGGACATTATGTTTGATATTTCTGATACTAAGCATACGACTTAATAATTCTGATATTTCAACAGAAGTGGTACCAACTAATACCGGCCTTCCAGCTGATGTAAGATTTCCAATTTCTTCAATGACAGAATTAAATTTTTCACGTGATGTTTTAAATACCAGATCTTCGATGTCCTTTCTGACAACAGGTCTATTTGTGGGGACTACTACAACATCTAGTTTGTATATTTGCCAGAATTCACCAGCTTCAGTTTCAGCGGTACCAGTCATTCCTGCCAGTTTATGGTACATTCTGAAATAGTTCTGCAATGTTATGGTAGCGTAGGTTTGAGTTATATCGCCTATTTTTACGCCTTCTTTGGCTTCAAGTGCCTGGTGCAAGCCGTCGGAATACCTTCTTCCTTCCATCATACGGCCTGTCTGCTCGTCTACGATTTTAACTTCTTCATTAATTACTACATATTCCTGATCTTTGTCAAAGAGTGTAAATGCCTTAAGAAGCTGACTGGTAGCATGTAGTCTTCTGGATTTTACAGCATAATCCTGAATCAGGCTTTCTTTTTGCTCAATCAATTGAATATTCTCATTCAATTCTTTGGATGTGATTTCCTGTATTTGCTGCGTGATATCGGGTAAAACAAAGAAGTTTGGGTCATTTTCCCCTTTTGAAAGATACTCTATACCTTTATCTGTTAGTTCAACAGATCTGTTTTTTTCGTCAATAGTAAAATAAAGAGGAGCATCTGCAAGGTGCATATTCCTGCTTTGTTCCTGCATGTAATGATTTTCTGTTTTCTGTAAAATTACCTTCATGCCCTCTTCGCTAAGAAATTTAATGAGTGGTCTGTATTTTGGAAGAGCTCTATACACCCTGAATATTGCTAAACCAGCTTCTCCATCTAACGGTCCTACTTTTCCATCCTTAATAAGTTTTCTTGCTTCGGCCAGAAATTCTGTTGCAAGTTGTCTTTGAACGTTAAACAGTTTTTCTATCTTTGGATTGAGTTCAACATATTCCTGTTCTTCTAATCCCTGAGGTACCGGGCCAGAAATAATAAGAGGTGTCCGGGCATCATCAACTAATACAGAATCGACTTCATCCACCATAGCATAGTGGTGTTTACCCTGTACCAACTCATCCTGGTCTCTTACCATATTATCTCTAAGATAATCAAATCCGAATTCATTATTTGTTCCATAAGTTATGTCGCATTTATATGCAGCAATTCTTTCCGGGGAATGTGGTTTATATTTATCAATACAATCTATGGTAAGAAGTAAAAATTGAAAAATGGGTCCTACCCACTCGCTATCTCTTCTCGCAAGGTAATCGTTAACTGTGATGATATGTACTCCTTGTCCTGAAAGCCCGTTTAAGTATGCTGGAAGTGTGGCTACAAGTGTTTTACCTTCACCTGTACCCATTTCCGCTATTTTACCTTCGTGAAGTACCATCCCTCCAATAAGCTGGACATCGTAATGCAACATATTCCATGTGATATCTCCTCCGGCTGCTTTCCAACTGTTTTTCCACCTTGCTTTGTCACCATCAATTATGATATAATCTTTTTGAACTGCAAGGTTTCTATCATGATCAGTGGCTATAACTTCCAGAATCTCATTTTCCTTAAATCTTCTTGATGTTTCTTTTACTACAGCAAATGCTTCCGGCAATATCTCTTTTAGGGTATTTTCCAGATATTTGTCTCTCTCCTTTTTAAGTAAATCTACCTCATTATAGGTTTTTTCTTTCATGGTAAAATCATCTTCCAGGCTCGCTTTTTCGGTCAAAGCCGTAATATCAGCATCGATTTCTGACAAACTTTCTTTGATCCTTTGTCTGAATTCTAGAGTTTTGTTACGAAGTTGATCATTGCTAAGTGATTGATATTCACTATAAAAACTATTGGTTTTTTCGACAACCCCTGAAAATGATTTAACATCCCTCTCGTGTTTACTACCAAAAATATTTTTTAGAAAATTGAACATACATTATTTTTTAAGTGGAAGTTGTAAATGACTTTATTTGAAATTCATTGTCCCGGTCAAAAACGGTGCAAAGATAAGAAATATTTTAAAGTATATAAGTTGACCAAAATCATTCCAATGCTTGGTTTTTGACATAATGACATATATTATGTAATTTTTACTTATAAATGGCAGTTTTATTGCTTTTCCAAATCAATGATGGCAAATTGATGCGTTATTTTGTATCTATTTTAGGCGATCCCAATATTTTTTGTTAGTCTGGTTTTTATTTTACCTTTGCATAAAATCCTATAGAATGTTTGAATGGTTTAAAAATTTGTTCCTTCCAAATTCAAATCCTGATATTACGCAGTCTATCATTGTAATATTGATTACTATAGGACTAGGGGTGTTTGCAGGCAGATTGAAGTTTGGCAAAGTTTCACTGGGAGTTTCAGCCGTTATGTTTGTAGGTCTTTTATTAGGTCATAATGGGTTTTACATAAAACCTGATATTGAAATATTTATTAGAGATTTTGGACTCATATTATTTGTTTATGCCATAGGTATTCAGGTGGGGCCGTCTTTTTTTTCATCCTTTAGGAAAGAAGGTATTAGGTTTAACATGCTAGCAATATCTGTGGTACTTATGGGAGGCATAATTACTTATATAATATTCAAAATGTCTGATTTGGGAATAGCAAATTCGGTTGGTTTAATGTCCGGTTCTGTAACAAATACACCCGGACTAGGAGCTGCGAAATCTACTTTACAAGAGATCGAGCTACAATTTCCTGGCCGAAATTTTGCTGATCCTGCCGTTGCTTATGCTATCACATATCCGCTAGGAGTTTTTGGGGTAATAGTGGCTGTCATTTTAACAAAAATGATTTTCAAAATCAATATAATGGAAGAGTTGGAATTAATAAATCAGAGCAAAGATGACGATTCAGACAATCTGATAAGGAAAAAGTGTAGAATTACTAACAGTGAAATTTTTGGAAAAAGCATCTATCATATTTTTAAGGATTATGAAATTAAGGATCTCATTATTTCACGTTTAAAGCATAGCGGCTCAACAGAAGTATTTTCTCCATCGCTTGATACAAGGCTGAATGAAAAAGATGTTCTTATGGTTGTCGGGAAGTCCGATATTGTTGAAAAGTTTATAACAATTACAGGCAAAGAATCTTTTGATCTTTTAATCGAAACGGAAAAAGATGTGATAACTAAAACGATATTTGTTACCCGAAAATCTGCTACACATAAAAAACTTTCCGAACTGGATCTTTTTAACAAATATGGACTGAAAGTAACTCGGGTCTATCGATCAGGAATGGAAATATTGGCCAAACCTTCACTTGAGCTATTCTACGGGGACAGGATAAGGGTA
Organism: Saprospiraceae bacterium; assembly: GCA_043748345.1. Classification (GTDB taxonomy): domain Bacteria; phylum Bacteroidota; class Bacteroidia; order Chitinophagales; family Saprospiraceae; genus OLB9. The sequence goes on along the minus strand of JAYTNJ010000327.1, from coordinate 12,068 downwards.
GTAGGTGGCAAGCAAGACATAGAAGAAGTTGAAAAGATCATAGGTAATTCTGAAAAACGTTTGTTGGAGCCTGATTTTCTTTCTATTTTTGGTGGGCTGGTTATAGGCATTGTTATTGGCTCTATTCCTTTAGCAATACCTACGTTACCTGTTCCGATCAAACTGGGATTTGCAGCAGGACCTTTATTAGCGGCATTATTCATCAGTAGGTATGGTGGAATAGGCGTTATACATTCTTATATTAATAATGGGGCTATTTATTTTATGAAAGACCTCGGTATATGTTTGTTTTTTGCTTCTGTAGGATTACATGCCGGAACTCGTTTTTACGATAGCTTTATTCAAAATAATGGTTGGCTTTGGCTGTATTATGGAGCATTTATTACTTTTATTCCTCTTATTTTTATTGTGATAGTAGGAAGAGTTTTTATGAAAATAAATTATGCAAAGCTTGTTGGCCTTATGAGCGGATCTTATACTGACCCGGCCGCTTTGGCTTTTTCAAATGGGTACCTGGATTCAGATATACCCACTCAATCTTATGCCACAGTATATCCTTTAGTTACAATATCCAGGATATTTATAGCTCAAATTCTTATCCTCCTATGCTTCTAATAATGAACTTACTCTAATGAAAAAAAATATACAGAGACCATTTCCAATAATCCTTTTTGCTCATATTTTATTTATCATTTTTATAATGATAGAATTGAATTCTTGCAAAGAAGAGGAAAGTAAAACTAAAAGTATTTCTATAAAAGGAATGGTTTTGATTCCCAAAGGTATACTTGAAATGGGTGGGGATAACGACCAGGCTGATGCCAATGAATTTCCTAAACATAAAGTAGCTATTGACTCATTTTTACTGGATGAAGCTGAAGTTACCAATGCACAATTTAAGACTTTTGTCAATGTTACTGGGTATGTAACTATAGCTGAACGGCCATTGAATTGGGAAGAACTGAAAAAGCAGTTGCCACCAGATACACCAAAACCAGCAGATAGCCTTTTGCAGCCAGGAGCACTGGTTTTTCATTCTACCGAGACGCCTGTTCCATTAGATAATCCTGGTTTATGGTGGACTTGGACATTAGGAGCAAACTGGCAACATCCACAAGGGCCTGGATCAAGCATTGATTCCATTATGAATCATCCTGTCGTTCAGATTGCATGGGAAGATGCCGAGGCATATGCCCGGTGGGCTGATAAGAGGTTGCCTACAGAGGCAGAGTGGGAATGGGCAGCTAGGGGTGGTAAGGATAATACTGTGTATTCATGGGGAAATGAGCTGATACCACACCAAAAACCGGAAGCCAACTTCTGGCAAGGATTTTTCCCATACATTAATGATACCAAAGATGGTTATTATGGGACGGCAGCTGTAAGATCATTTCCCCCAAATGGGTATGGTCTTTATGACATGGCTGGGAATGTATGGGAATGGTGCCAGGATTGGTTTGATTCGGCATATTATCAAAATCCAGACTCTGGTAAAAAAAATAATACAGGTCCCGAGAAGGGTTTTAACCCAATGATGCCTTTTCAGCAGGAAAAGGTTATTCGTGGGGGCTCATTCCTTTGCAGCGAAGAATATTGTTCCGGATATAGAAATTCTCGGCGTATGGGCTCAACTACAGACACTGGATTAAATCATACAGGATTCAGATGTGCAAAAGATCATAAATAGCAGAATAAATTCAACTATAATACAATAAATATTAAAAATTTATAGTTTTGTGCCCTTAAACATAATGATTAACTCTTGGCAAACTCTGGAATTAAATTAATAAGAGATCATTGTAAACTTATCTTATATTTAAATATTGTTTTGAATGGCGAAGAACTTACTCATCGTTGAGTCACCGGCAAAAGCTAAAACTATTGAAAAAATTCTGGGACCTGACTTTGTTGTCAAATCCAGTTTTGGGCATATCAGAGACCTTGAAAAAGGTAATAAAGGTATTGATATTGAAAATAACTTTGAACCTAACTATGTTGTATCTCCGGAAAAAATAAAAGTTGTAAGGGAATTAAAAGAACAGGTTAAAAAATCTGACGAAGTTTGGCTTGCAACAGATGAAGATAGAGAAGGTGAGGCTATTTCCTGGCACCTTTGTCAGGAGTTGAAACTTGATGTAAATACTACTAAAAGGATCGTTTTTTCTGAAATCACCAAACCTGCTATCCAAAAAGCCGTAGCAAACCCAAGAAGGGTTGATGTTCATTTGGTAAATGCCCAACAGGCAAGGAGAATATTGGATAGGATAGTAGGATTTGAACTTTCAGAAGTTCTTTGGAGAAAGGTAAAAAATAAATTATCTGCAGGTCGTGTTCAATCTGTGGCTGTCAAACTCATAGTTGAGAGAGAAAGAGAAATTCAAAACTTCGATAGTAGTTCTTTTTTTAAGATTACAGCTATTTTTAATGTTGATAATGGGAAAGGTGAGATAGTACCACTAAAAGCTGATTACGTTACCCGTATTGCAAATGAAATAGATGCCCGGGACTTTCTGGAAAAATCCAACGGAGCTGCATTCACAATAAATAGTATTGATAAAAAACCGCTGAAAAGATACCCGGCCCCACCTTTTACAACATCAACATTGCAACAGGAAGCAAGCAGAAAGTTGGGATTTTCGGTAAACAGAACTATGTCGGTTGCTCAAAGGTTGTATGAGGAAGGTCTTATTACTTATATGAGGACAGACTCTTCAAATCTTAGTGAAACTGCAATAGCTTCTATTTCTAAAGAAATAGAAATGAGCTTTGGTAAGGAATACTTGCATGTCAGGAGGTATAAATCTAAAACTGCCAATGCTCAGGAAGCTCACGAAGCTATTCGCCCTACCTATATAGAAAGAAAAAATATCGGACCTGACAGAGACCAGCAAAGATTATATGACCTGATTTGGAAAAGATCTATTGCATCGCAAATGTCTGAAGCAGAGATCGAAAAAACTATTGTAAAAATTGATATCTCCAGTATGAAGGACAGACAACTCGAGGCAGTAGGTGAAGTTCTTAAGTTTGATGGTTTTCTTAAAGTATATATTGAATCAAGTGATGATGACGAGGATCAGGAGACTAAAGGAATGCTGCCGTCACTGCGAGTTCAGCAATTACTTAAACTTAACGAAATGGATGCAGTGGAGAGTTTTACAAGGCCTGCTGCCAGATATACAGAAGCCAGTCTGATAAAAAAATTGGAAGAACTGGGTATAGGGCGACCATCGACATACGCGCCAACTATTTCAAAAATCATGGAAGAAGAGAGAGGGTATGTTACTAAAGAGAGTAGGGAAGGGGTGCAGCGTAATTTTAGATTTCTTTGCTTAAAAGACGGCCATATATCTACTCAAACTAAATCCGAAATCACGGGAACAACAAAAAACAGTCTTTATCCATCTGATTTGGGTATGGTAGTTAGTGATTTCCTTTCTGAGCACTTCAGTACTATTATGGATTATGGATTTACAGCAGATGTGGAAGATCAATTGGATAAAATTGCTACTGATGGCCATGACTGGAAAAAAATGCTTAGTAAGTTTTACCAACCTTTCCATACCAGCGTAGAAAATACAATGGAAAATGCCGAGAGAGCAAAAGGTAAAAGGACTTTGGGGACTGATATTTTTTCAGGGTATAGTGTAATTGCACAAATGACTAGGTTTGGCCCAGTGATCCAGATTGGTGACAGAGAGGAAGTGGCAGAAGGTGAGAAACCGCGCTTTGCAAATTTAAAACCCGGACAATCTCTTGAAACTATTTCATTAGAAGAGGCTATGGAGCTTTTCAAGTTGCCTCGTATTGTTGGAAATTTTAATGGTGAAGAAATTACGGTTAATACAGGGAGATTTGGGCCATATATTAAAATTGGGGAAATGTTTATCAACCTTCCCAGAACTATGGACCCAATGACTATTTCAATGGACGATGCTTCTTTACTGATTACCGCCAAAATTGACGAAAATGCTCCTATTGGTAAATATCAGGGCTTGCCTATCACTAAAGGAAAGGGAAGATTTGGTCCATTTGTAAAATGGAATGAATTATTTATTAACATACCCGTCAGATTTAAGCTCGAAACAATTTCTCAAGAGCAAGCCATAGAGCTCATAGAATCTAAAGTTGAGAAAGAAGCTAATCGTTTTATCCAAAATTGGCCGTCCGAAAAGATCTCTATAGAAAATGGGCGATGGGGACCGTATATAAAATTTTTGAAGAACAACATCAAAATCCCTAAAATTGATGGAATAAAAGCTGATGAAGAATTTCTGAAAAGTGTTGGCCTGGATGTTGTTAAGTCATGGATTGAAGCTGAAATACCAGATGCTTTCAAAAAAAAGGAAGTGAAAAAGAAAAAATAGGTTTTGCTTAATAAATCTTGAAATTTGTCTTCCATGTGGAATATAAATAGAGAATATTTGAAACTTAATTTATAAATTTCTGCTTAAATAATTGTATTATTTTTAAGTATTATTAAAGTTATCTTAACTAACAATAATCGAGTGAACTTTGTCTTTATATAAATATAATTTTTTTGTAATGAAAGCTCCCTTGACTTTATCTTTTATTTTATCTCTTTTTTCTTCAAACATCTATAGCCAGACACTGGATGAAGAAACTGGTTTTGTTTATGTTAAGGCTGAATATCTTTTAGAAACTGGTCGCCATGAAGACGCAGTAACTAACTACAATATTGTAATCTCTCATGATCCGGGGTACAAAAATGCCCTCATACATAGAGGACAAGCAAAATTTGCTTTAGGCGCTTTCAAAGGTGCTAAAAGTGATGCTATTATGAGTATTGAAGTTAAAGGTATTATGCCTGAAAGTGCGGCATTGCTAGGAAGAGCTTTTTTTGCCATGAGCGAACGTAATCCTGCTATAAATAGTCTTACAGCAGCCATTAATCTCGATGCTAAAAATCCACAATATCTTCTTTGGAGAGCTTCTGTTTACGAGTCTTCAGGCTTAAAATTAAAGGCATGCCAGGACTATGAGTCTGCAATGAAACTTGGTAGCGCAGAAGCAGAAGTCAAAGCGATTAATTTTTGTGGAATGGCAAATACAAAATCGAATACCCCTCCGAACACTAATCGGCAAGGATCAGAATCTGGCGTCGAAGATACATCGACATCAAATTCACAACAAGCAGAAACAGTTTCTGAATCTACAATGTCTTCAAATGCAGACTCAACAACTGTAAATATACAACAGCCATCAAACCATTCAAAGGGAGATACAACAATCATTGATGATTCTGACCCAATGATAAACGAAAATATTCCTAAAGAAGATGACACTGTAAATAGTTTTGTAATAGATGATGATCTCACTATTAACATATCTGGCCAGGAACTAGGCTACAGGAAGATAAAAGAAATACCTAGTATATTAATTCTATCCGATGAAAATGGCAAGGTATGTATCAATATTTGCGTAAATAAGGAAGGGGTTGTTACGAGGGCTGAATTCAATTCATCAATGTCAACAATTGTTCAAAAAAGTTTAGTCTCTCTTGCCTTAAGAAAAGCAAAAGAGTTTGAATTTCTACAGGGAAAATATGAGATGCAGTGTGGTATTATGATATTTGACATAAAAGGAAGTTAATTGGGATTAACACTTTCAATAAGTGGTTTCTCATCTACCATCCGGTAAATGCTTCATTAAATATATTTTCCATCAACTGTTTGAAAATTTCATTAATCAGACCATCTTGAATGCTGATAAAATCTTGATCACTCGCAAAAGTTCTGAAAAATGAAAATTGTTTTTTCCAGCTTTTTTCTTCTGATTTGTTGTTTTTAAAATCCACAGAAACTACAATTTCTACTTTATTTAGGGCAACAGTATTTCCTGCTTGTGGTGCTTCGGGGGAGAGTCTGAAACTTGTTATACTTCCAGAAAATTCTATATCCGGACTTATGTCATTGTAAATTAACCTGGATTCGTTTCTTATTTTCGCTCTGAGCGCTTCCGAAAATCTCTGATTTATATCTCCGGGCGCTTGTGGGGCATTGTTTTGAAAATTATTTACTACGTATGAGTTTACGTCCGGTGGAATGGCTATTCCCTTAAAACTGTAACAACCTGTAATAAATAGCATCGTACACACCAGCAAAAAGTTATTATTAAACATAATGTATTTCATGTTTTTAAAACGTTTCCCCATGGATTAATGTTGCAATTACTTTTATACTGAAGTATTTGAAAATATCTGATAAAATTTCTTCAGTTAAAGTATATAAACCAGTTAATTTGCATCATGGATCAAAAAAAGAATGTAGATAATATGTCTTGGGGAATTCTAATTTTCCTGAGCGCAATATGGGGATGCTCTTTTATACTAATAAAAAAATCATTAATAGCGTTTGATCCTGTACAATTGGGATGTCTTAGGTTAAGTATTTCTTCCATGGCATTCGCGCCCATTGTCTGGTGGCAGAGAAAAAATATTAACTGGAATCAGTGGCCAAAATTTATTGTTGTGGGATTGACAGGTAGTGGTATTCCAGCTTTTTTGTTTTCGTTTGCTCAGGTTCATATTAGTAGTTCAGTTGCAGGACTTCTCAATAGTCTTACTCCTATATGGACACTGATAATTGGAATTTTTATTTTTCGACTGAAGTTTAATAATTGGAAGTTTTTTGGAGTTATACTTGGGTTTTTGGGTGCAGGGACACTTATTTTATTGGGTTCTGAAGACGATCTTGGAGGAAGCCCCTGGTATGCTATTTTAATCTTAATAGCTACTATTTGTTATGGGTCAAGTGTAAATATGGTTCAGGCCTTTTTTAGTGATACTAAACCAATTATAATCAGCAGCTTGTCTTTTTTTATGATTGGTGTTCCAGCGTTTATTTGGTTGTTTTGTACTGATTTTTTACACGTAATGAATACGAATAGCCAAGCCATGTACTCTTTAGGCGCAGTATCTTTATTGGCTCTTTTGGGAACTGTATTAGCGAGTATTCTTTTTTATAACCTTGTACAGCGAACTAGTGCTGTTTTTGGAAGTACCGTAGCATATCTTATGCCTATAATCGCGCTAATTTGGGGTTTTGCGGATGGCGAAACAATTTCTCTATTGCATATTGTAGGTATGGGAATGATTCTTATCGGAGTATATTTTACTAAAAAAGCTTAGCAATGAGTCAAATGCCGGGATTATATATTGTTGACACTTATGAAAAAGGGAGAGGCGTATTTACTTCCAAAGAGATAAGTGAAGGAGATTTAATAGAAGTTTGCCCAGTAATAGTGATATCGAAGGCTGAGCTGCCTATTTTACATAAGACCATACTTCACGATTATTATTTCCTTTGGGGAGAAGAGATGACTGACTGTGCTATTGCTTTAGGATATGGTAGTTTGTACAACCATGCAGTACATCCGAACGCAAATTTTATTTTAGATATTGAAAATATGACTATTGATATAATTGCGATTACTTCTTTAAATGCTGGAGATGAGATTCTCATAAATTATCATGGCGAGCCTGGCGATGCAGAAAAATTGTGGTTTTAAGTTTTTATATTTTGATGAAGTAGAGAATCAAACCAATAAAATGGACCTAAATTTGGATGTATAGATGAATTATTTTGCTCACAGGTAGGTTTAAAAGAGTCAAATTTTAAAACTAAACTAATTTCATTCCGAATAAATATTAATTCATTGGGTCATAAAAATAGAATCGTTTGGATTATTATTTAAATTCTGATCCTGAACATAAGGATGTAAATATTGTTTGATTAAAAAAAATGAAATTGGAAACAATATATTTTGGGGCAGGTTGTTTTTGGTGTGTAGAGGCAGTATTCGATAGATTAAAGGGTGTAAGTGAGGTAATGTCAGGATACATGGGAGGGCATATAAAAAATCCTTCATACAGGGAAATATGTAATGGTAATACAGGACATGCTGAAGTAATAAAGCTCGTATTTGATTCAGATATTATCAATTTTGATGATATACTAAGCGTTTTTTGGACCACTCACGATCCAACCACACTAAACAGACAGGGAGCGGATCGAGGTACACAATATAGATCTGCTATATTTTATACCACTGAATCTCAAAAGAATGATGCAATTAAATCAAAAGAATCGATTGCTGCCAGTTTGTGGGAAGATCCTATAGTAACCGACATTTCACCTGCAAGTGATTTTTACGCTGCAGAAGAATATCATCAGGATTACTATCTCAATAACCCTGATCAAGGTTATTGTTCTTTTGTTATACCTCCTAAAATTTCAAAACTAAGATCAAAATTTTCTCACCTGCTTAAATAAGAATAAATTGAAAGAAAAATATAACAGTCTTACTCCAGAAGAAAAATATGTCATATTAAATAAAGGTACAGAAAGGCCCTTCAGCGGCGAGTATGATAAATTTTTTAAACCAGGTACATTTATTTGCAGGAGATGTAATTCACCTTTATATTCGGCTTCTTCTAAATTTGATTCAGGCTGCGGTTGGCCGGCATTCGATGATGAGATCGAAGGGGCCGTGCAGCATGTACCCGATAAAGACGGTCGTCGCATAGAAATTATATGCAAAAATTGCGAAGGTCATTTGGGTCATGTTTTTGTAGGTGAGCGGCTTACCAGCAAAAATACAAGACACTGTGTCAATTCTCTCTCGATAAGATTTATTCCTGAATGAAAAATACAGGGAACTAATAGGTTTAGTACTTTGTTTAAGGGAAATAAATGTTTCTTTAAAAAAAAATAATTAAAATGGCTACTTCATTTGAGCAAACTAAGCTAAAAGCTAAATCTTTTTTTAAAAGATTATTTTGGGTTTTACTTCTTTCTTTAATCTGTTTTTCGGGTGCATACTATGTTTATAGAACCTACACTTTGAGTGAGGGGACAAGAACAGGTGTTTTGTTTAAAATTTCAAAAAAAGGTAAAATATTTAAAACTTATGAAGGCCAACTACAACTTGCGGGAACTGCAATAATGAACAAAGAAAGTACATTTGAATTTTCGGTTGCAAATTCTGAAGTTTACAGCAGCATTCAAACCCTTGAAGGTAGAAATGTCAGGCTTCATTACAAAGAAATGGTAGATGCTTTTCCTTGGCAGGGTGATACAAATTATATGGTTTACAAAGTGGAAGAAATTAAGTAATGTAAATCATGTCAATATTAGTTTGATTATTTTTTCAAAGCCTATATTGCTGTTTTTGGAATTCAAAATATGATTTTCAATTTGAATTAATTATATTTACTAAAAGGTTGTTTTGTATTTTTACATTCAATTTGAAATAATTTATTGTACCCAAGTAAATTCTAAATGACAAAAGTAACTGTTGGTTTGGTTCAGATGTCTTGTGGAAAAAGCAAAGAAGAAAATCTTTTAAAGGCTATTCAAGAAATACGGATTGCTGCTTCCAAGGATGCACAGATTATTTGTCTCCAGGAATTGTTTACCTCTCTGTATTTCTGTGATGTAGAAGAATATGAAAATTTTAATCTAGCTGAAAAAATTCCCGGGCCTTCAACTGAGACTCTTTCTGCCGTTGCTAAGGAACTTGGGGTCGTTGTTATTGCTTCCCTTTTTGAAAAGAGAGCTCAAGGGATATACCATAATACCACAGCTGTCATTGATGCTGATGGTGCATATTTAGGCAAGTACCGCAAAATGCATATTCCTGATGACCCGGCGTTTTATGAAAAGTTCTATTTTACTCCTGGAGATCTGGGGTATAAGGTTTTTCAAACAAAATTTGCCAAAATTGGTGTTTTAATATGTTGGGATCAGTGGTATCCTGAAGCAAGCAGGATTACAGCACTAATGGGTGCAGAAATCCTTTTTTATCCCACCGCTATAGGTTGGGCACATTCTCAACATGAAGAAACCAACTTAGATCAATATAATTCATGGCAAATAATGCAGAGATCTCATGCTATAGCCAATGGGATTCCAGTGGTAAGTGTAAACCGGGTAGGTTTTGAGCAGGATGGGAGGATGAAGTTTTGGGGAGGGAGTTTTGTGTCAAATGGCCAGGGAAAACTTTTATATCTCGCATCACACGATGAAGAAGAGACAGCATCTGTGAATATAAATTTGGCTGAGGCTGATTCATTTAGGGTGCATTGGCCGTTTTTAAGAGACAGGCGGATTGACAGTTATCAGCCCATTACAAAAAGGTATATTGATGAAGATTGATATGACGCCTGCTCAATTGGGTTTCCATTTTCCTGCCGAATTTGACAAACAGACTGCAATGTGGTTATCTTGGCCTCATAAGGAAGCATCGTGGCCTGGTAAGCTTGATTCAATTTATGACCCTTACTGCGAGTTCCTGTTAAGAGTCGCAGAACATCAGACGGTAAATATTAATGTAACCAACGATGTAATGTTAGAATTTGCAATAAGTAAAATAGCAGGATGTAATTATTCAACTAATATCTATAACCTAGATGAGATTCTAAAAAATATTAACTTTTATCATCATCCTACCAATGATGCATGGTGCAGAGACCATGGCCCTGCATTTGTTATAAACCCAGTTACGAAAGAAAAAGCCATTTTAAACTGGGGATATAACGCTTGGGGTGATAAATATCCTCCATATGATCTGGACGATGTCATCCCAACATTAATCGGTCAGGAGTTGGGGTTAAAAGTATTCAACCCAGGCATTGTAATGGAAGGTGGCAGTGTTGAATTTAATGGAAAAGGATCATTACTGACCACAAAAGCATGCCTGCTCAATAAAAACAGAAATCCCCATCTCTCCCAAAATGAAATTGAAAAATATCTTACGGATTATTATGGGGTAAACAACATTTTATGGTTGGGGGAAGGTATAGTAGGTGACGATACTGATGGACATATTGATGATATTACAAGATTCGTAAATGAAGACACTGTGGTAACGGTTATAGAAAATGATAAAAGAGACGAAAATTATAATATCTTAATAAATAATCTAAAGAATCTGAATAAAATGAGACTTCAGGATGGAAAGCAGTTGAATATCATTGAACTTCCCATGCCAAATTCAGTCATTCATGATGATCAAAGATTACCCGCTTCTTATGCTAATTTTTATATTTCTAATGAGACTGTAATAGTACCTTTATTCAGAGATGATAAAAACGATAACATTGCTCTAGATGCCATTAATGCTTGTTTTCCAGATCGAAAAGTGGTTGGTATAGATTCCTTTGACTTGATCTGGGGCCTTGGTAGCTTCCATTGCCTTAGTCAGCAGGAGCCTGCAATTTCGAATTTATAGATATGAAAATCATTTTTTTTTCTTAATACTCAAATAGATTAGCAGAACACCTATAAAAATTAGTAAGGCAGATCCCCAAACAAATCCTTTACCATAATAAGTCAAATTATTATAGTCAAATATATATTTTAAACTCTGATAAATGCCAAGTCCCGATAAAAATATTCCAATTAGTAGACTGAGTATTTTCATAATTTAATAATAAAAAAAAGCAAGCAAAATCTAGTTATTTGCTTGCTCATATTATTTTATTTTGATATTATTTTTTTACTCTGGTAGTGGTAGGCGAATAGATACCTGCAGTAATTGCGTTGATCAATCCATCAATAAATGTATGTGTGATTGTCACATCATAGTCAGCTGCGCCGCCAGCCATTTTTGTAGGATCCGATGTTTTTATTGCGGCAAGACCATAGATCAAATAATGATTTTTTTCTACTACTTCCATGCCTTTTTGAGCTCCTTTTCCTACAGAGTAAGTTAAGGTATAACATGATGATAAAGTAACGATCAATACAGTGATCAAAGAAAGATTTAATACAAATTTTTTCATGATAAAAAATTTCAAATTATTAAAGTCCTACTCTTATGGTTTTTCGGTTTCACCAAGTTTTTTTTTGTGGTAACTTTCTCCACAACAAAAGACAAATATATGGTTATTTTTTAATATCCATTATATGCTTGCTATTTTATTTAACAATTTTAATTTAAATGCATAATTGTCAAGTTTCACAACGTTGTTGAAGTATTTGATTTTATAATCTTATGTAAATCTAATAATTTCTGATAAAATTGTTGTGGATTTTGGATAAAAA